>JBBJMR010000028.1:0-45333 GCA_037720395.1 Polyangiaceae bacterium | reverse complement strand
GGCCGCCGCTGGCCGCGGTGCTCGGGGCCGGCGCGCCGCCACCGCCGGCCGCGCCGGCGCCGGCGCCGGGGCCGCCGCCGCCGGGGCCCGCGGTCGAGCTCGGCGCGCCGGGGCCTGCCTCGTCACCGGAGCAACTGGAGGCGAGGAGGGCAAGAACGACCGTGCAAGGAGCGAGGAAGCGCTGCATGCGCCGTGTTCTGCAACGTGCATGCCGCGGCCCGGCTCGCCGTGGGCCCGGCCTACCGCTACGCCTGCGCGCCCGGCGGCGATGGCGGCGTGGGCTGCTGGGGGCGCAACACGCACGGCCAGCTCGGGCGCGGCAGCACCGACAACGACACGCACCCCCTGCCCGAGCCGGTGCCTGGCCTCGCCGACGTCATCCGCCTGGCCACGGGCAAGACGCACGCCTGCGCCATCGTGCGTGGTGGGACGCTGCGATGCTGGGGAGAGAACAGTCCAGCGTGCACGCCTGGTCGTCGCCCCGCGCAGCCGCTGGCGGCCCGCCACGGCGCGAGCAGCGCCATCTCCAGCGCCGGTCGCGCGTCCGCCGGTGATGCCAGGGGGTTCGGGCTCTGATCGGTGGCCCAGTGCGCAAGCCAGCCGCGGACGAACGTCGACGCGGCCACACCCGAAGTGCAACGCGTTGCACCTCGACATTGTCGTGTTCGCGTCTCATCGGCGGGTAGTCTGCCCTCCATCGGCGCCCCCGGCGCGACAGCGCAAAGCCGTGACATACTGTCAGGCATGACCGCGGCAGAGCTCCACGCGACGCGTAGCAGCGAAGCGCTCGAAGGCGAGCGGAGGTTCATCCTCCACGACGTTCCCTGGACGACCTACGTCGTACTGCGAGACACGCTGGAGGAGCACTCCGGTCTGAAGCTCACCTACCTCGAAGGAACGTTGGAGCTCATGAGCCCCTCCGGCGACCACGAAGACCTCAAGAAAATCATCGCCCGTCTCCTCGAAGCCTGGGCAGAGGAGATGGACGTCGATCTGAACGGCCGCGGAGGACAGACCTTTCGCACGGAGGCGAAGCGCCGTGGCCTCGAGCCGGACGAATGCTACTGCGTCGGCCCATTCGGTGCGATTCCGGAGATCGCCATCGAAGTGGTCATCACCAGCGGTCTGGTCGACAAGCTCGAGGTCTACCGAGGCCTCGGCGTGCGCGAGCTCTGGGTGTGGCAGGATGGTGCGCTCACGGTGTATCGGCTCACGGGTGACCGTTACGAAGCACACGAGCGGAGCTCCATCTTGCCGGCGCTCGACGTCCCCCACTTGACGAGCTTCGTCGCTACCGGGGTGAGCCAGACGAAGACGACCAAAGCCTACCGCGCCGCCCTTCGCGCGCGTCTCGCCGCGCCGCCTGGGCGGC
Source organism: Polyangiaceae bacterium (assembly GCA_037720395.1). Taxonomy (GTDB): domain Bacteria; phylum Myxococcota_A; class Polyangia; order Polyangiales; family Polyangiaceae; genus JBBJMR01. The sequence continues at coordinate 43,961 of JBBJMR010000028.1, read as the reverse complement.
CACCTGGGACGTGACCTTGGCCATCGACGCCGGTGTCGACCTGGGCGGGCAAAATGAGGCTCGCCGCGGTGGTCCTCCAGCCCGGAGCGCATTGCCCGGCTCCACCAGCGGCCATCGTCCAGCCGTTGCGGGCGCTCAGGCCGAGGGATGCACCACGCACCCGCCGACCACCTCGCCGGTCCACTTGGCGATCATGGCCTCGCGGATGCGATCGAGTGGGAAACGGTGGGAAACGTGCGGGCGCACCTTCCTTTGCTCGGCCCACTCCAGCACCTGCGCCAGCCGCGGCGCGCGGATGCTGGGGTCGTTCACGGTGGAGATGACCGTCGGGCACCCGAGCACGTCGAGGCCCTTCATCATGATCAGGTTGGTCGGCAGCAGGTTGGCGTTGGGCGCGCCCCGGCCCCCCTTGCCCTTGGCCACGAAGGGGGTGGAGGCCCAGCCCACCACCAGGAAGCGCGCTCCGAAGCGGACGCAGCGCAGGCTCTGCAGCGAGATGTCCCCGCCCACGCCGTCGTAGACCACGTCGACGCCCCGCCCGCCGGTGAGCGCCTTCACCTCGTCCTTGAAGGGACGGGGCGCGCCGTCGTCGCCGGCGAGGCAGAGCACGTGGTCCGCGCCCTCGGCGGCGACCACCTCCAGCTTGGCCGCGGAGCGGCCGGTGGCGATCACCGTGGCGCCGAGCAGCTTGGCCACATGAACGGCGGCGAGGCCGGTCGAGCCCGAGGCGCCGTGGATGAGCACGGTCTCACCCGCCTGCAGGCGACCGCGCGCCACCAGGCAGTGATAGGCAGTCTCGTAGTTTCCGAGCAGATTGCAGGCCTCGTCGAACGTCAGGTCGCCGGGGATGCGCCGCACGGCCTCGGCCGGTGCCACCGCGTGCGTCGCCCAGCCACCCCAGCGCTGGTGCGCCCCGAGCGAGCGCGGGCCGGCGAGCAGCGCGTCGACGAGCACGCGGTCGCCGACGCCGAGGTCGCCGCCGACCTCGGCGCCCTTCCAGGCGACCACGCCCGCGTACTCCAGACCCGGCGTGTAGGGCGGGCTGGGCATGTGCTGGTACTGGCCGCTGGTCATGATCAGGTCGACCCAGCCCACCGAGGCGCTCTTCACCTCGACCAGGACGTCACGCGGCGAGAGCTTTGCCGGGTCGGGCGGGGCCATGGGCTCGATGGAGAGGTGACGCTCGATGGCGTCCATCGGCGTCTCGCCGAGCTCGCGGATGACGACCTTCCTGCCGGCGGGAGTGCTCATGCGGCAGCGAGCATAGTCCCGGTCCCCCGACGCCGGCAGGTGCCCTCTCGGCTTGCGACCCCTTTCAGGCTCGCCGCTCGGCGATCCTGCGGACCCCCGAGCCAGGAGTGGCTGTCCGACGGGCGCGGCGCGGAGCAGGGGTCGCCGCGCGCATGGCCGCGAGACCAGCGGGCGCAGGCGATGCGGGAGCGATCCGGGGCGCGTCTCGCCATTCGTCTTCCCGCCGCACCGTCCCGCGTGGCATGTAGTGCGGCTGATGCCGCTCGTGTACCTGCCAGAGGTCGAGGCCTTGTTCCTGTGGGGGAGCGATCCCGCACCGCGCACGCTGCCGGCTCTCTGCCGCACCGGCGAGCCGTGGTCGACGATGCTCGTGACACCCGAAGGGCTGCGCGAGGCCTCGGGCACGAAGCTGCTGCTCTTCGACACGATGGCGATGCTCGCCGTGGCGCCGTCGGCTGACGTCGCAGCGCTGCCGGGGTCCATCGCGACCTGGGTGCTCGCGAGCAAGCTCGCGATCGAGCTCGTGGCTCGCGAACGTATCGTCCCGACCATCACCCGTCAGGGCGGCCGCATCGAGGCGCGCTGGGCGGCGGCCCTCTCCGCGAGCGAGGATGCCGCCAGGGTCGCCGCGCTGGCGAAGAGCATGCCGCCCGCTGCGCACGCGGTTCCGGTGACCCGAGGTGCGACGCTCCAGGTCTGGGCGTCAGATGCGCTCCTTCGCGCGTACCTCGACGCCGTGGTCGATGCGCTGGTTCGCGTGGCCCATGGCAGCCCTGCGTTACCCGGGGCCGAGAAGTCCAGGCGTGGGCGCGCCGCCGAGCGTGCACACGACGGGTGGGACGCGCGCTGGCGCACGGCACTCGCGGGACCGCAGCGCAGCTTCGACACCCAGGGATTCGCCGAGCGCTCGGTCGTCGATGATCTCGCGCGCTGGAGCGAGCCCGCTCTCGGGGCGCGTGACCGCCTGCGCGCATGTTTCCGTCTCGAGCTGCCCGAGGCGGATCGGGGCCCATTCGTCTTGCGGTTCCTGCTGCAGTCTCCCGATGATCCGAGCCTGCTCGTTCCAGCGTCGGACGCGTGGAAGGCAAGAGGGCGCAGCCTCGAAAGGCTCGGGCGCGCGTTCCGCGACCCACAGGAATCCCTGCTCGAAGCGCTCGGGCGGGCCTGCCGGCTGTTCCCGCCGATCGCGGCCTCGCTCGAGAGCGCACGCCCCGAGCAGATCGAGCTCGATCCAGCCGCCGCGTGGACGTTCCTCGGAGACGGAGCCGCCGCGCTCGCCGAGGCAGGCTTCGGCGTCATTGTCCCCGGCGAGCTGACGGCGGCTGGGCAACGGCGCCTGCGGCTGCGCATGCGCGTGGGCGGCAAGTCGAGGGTCGCCGGCGCCGTCGCCGGCGTCGCTGGCCTCGGGCTCGACGAGCTCGTGAAGGTCGATTGGGAAGCCGTCATCGGCGACGAGGCCCTCACCGCCCGAGAGCTCACGGCGCTTGCCCAGCAGAAGGCGGCTCTCGTTCGGTTTCGAGGCGCGTGGGTGGCGATCGATCCGCAGGAGCTCGGTGACATCCAGAAGCGCATCGCGGGGGGCTCTGGCCGCATCACCATGCGCGAGGCGGTCCAGGCGGCTCTGGCGGGCGAGGCGAGGCGGGGACAGCTCTCGGTCGCGGTCCGCGCAACGGGCTCGCTGGCCGCGCTCATCGAGCGGCTGCGGAGCAGCAGCGCGACCGATCTCCGCGCGCCGCGCTCGTTGAAGGCCACCTTGCGTCCGTATCAGGAGCGCGGCCTGCATTGGCTCGCGACCATGGGCTCCCTCGGCCTCGGCGCATGCCTCGCCGATGACATGGGTCTGGGCAAGACGATGCAGCTCCTCGCCTTCCTGCTGCGACGAGTCGACGAGGCACCGCGCGAGGGTCATCCGGCGCTGCTCGTCGCCCCCCCCTGGGTGGGCGGCACCTGGGAGCGCGAGATCGAGCGCTTCGCCCCCTCGCTGCGTATCACACAGCACTACGGCGCGGACCGCGTGCGGACGCCGCAGGCCTTCCCGACGGAGCCCGGCTCGCTCGTGCTGACGACGTACGGCCTGCTGCGCCGCGACGCCGAGCTCCTCGGCAGCGTCGACTGGTCCGTCGCCGCGCTCGACGAGGCGCAGAACATCAAGAACGCGGCCTCCGCAACGGCGCGTGCGGCCCGAGGCCTGCGCGCAAGCCATCGCTTCGCGCTAACGGGGACGCCGGTCGAGAATCGTCTGGCGGAGCTGTGGTCGATCCTCGAGTTCGCCAACCCGGGCCTGCTCGGGCCGCTCCAGACCTTCCGCCGCGAGCTCGCGCTACCGATCGAGCGCTACGGCAACGACGAGGCCGCGAGTCGCCTGCGTCGCATGGTGACCCCGTTCATCCTGCGCAGGCTCAAGAGCGACCCGACGATCATCCAGGACTTGCCTGCGAAGAACGAGATGAAGGTGGTGTGCACGCTCACGCGCGAACAGGCGTCGCTCTACAAGGCCGTGGTCGACGAAGAGATGCGGCGGATAGCGAAAGCCGACGGCATGGAGCGCAAGGGTCGCGTGCTGGCACTCTTGATGTTCACGAAGCAGATCTGCAACCACCCGGCCCAGTACCTGGGAGAGAGCGGTCCGCTCTCGAGGCGCTCGGGCAAGCTCGCTCGCACCACCGAGATGCTCGAGGAGGCCATCGCCGCTGGCGACAAGGCGCTGGTCTTCACGCAGTTCCGCGAGATGGGCGACAAGCTGTCGGCGCATCTCCAAGCAAGCCTCGGGTGCGAGGTGCAGTTTCTGCACGGCGGCACAGCGAAGAAGGCGCGCGACGAGATGGTTCGTCGCTTCCAGGAAGAGGCCCGCGGCCCGCGCATCTTCATCCTGTCCGTCAAGGCGGGCGGCACCGGCCTCAACCTGACGGCGGCGAACCACGTCTTCCACTACGACCGCTGGTGGAATCCAGCCGTCGAAGACCAGGCCACCGACCGCGCCTACCGGATCGGCCAGAAGCGCGCCGTCCAGGTGCACAAGCTGGTCTGCGCGGGCACCGTCGAGGAGAAGATCGACCGTCTGCTCGAGCAGAAGCGCGAGCTCGCCTCGAAGGTCGTGGGTACCGGAGAGCAGTGGATCACGGAGCTCGGCAGCCGTGAGCTCCACGAGTTGTTCGCGCTCTCGGACGGCGCTGTCGCTGCCGCAGATGATGGCGACGACGACGCCGCGGTGAGGCCAGGAGAGTCGACGCGCGCGACGCGCACGCGCACGCGCACGCGCACGCGCACGCGCACGCGCACCAGCCGAGGCGAGGTGCGCACATGAGCCGCTGGGACCACTTTGACTGGCACAGGCCAGCACCGAAGAAGGCGCCGCCCGCGCACGGCATCAGGATGAAGAAGGCCGGCACCACGTGGTGGGGCCAACGCTGGGTCGAGGCGCTTCAAGACGTCTTGCGCGGGGACTCCGCTCGCCTCGCACGTGGCCGGACGTACGCGCGCTCGGGCCGCACCCACGACCTCGTCGTCAAGGGCGGCAAGGTCACGGCCAAGGTCACCGGCTCGCGGTCGACGCCGTACAAGATCACCATCGAGCTCGCGCAGCTCGGCGAGGCCGCCTGGAGGAAGGCGGTCTCGGGCATGGCCGCGAAGGCGCAGTTCTCGGCGGAGCTGCTATCCGGGCAGATGCCGAGGGAGATCGACGAGGTCTTCCGTGCCTCGGGCGCAAGCCTGTTCCCGAAGCAGCGAGCCGACCTGGTCACACGTTGCTCGTGCCCCGACTGGGGAGATCCCTGCAAGCACGTCGCGGCCACGCACTACGTGCTCGGTGAAGCGCTCGACGGAGATCCGTTCCTGCTCTTCGAGCTGCGCGGCAGGACGAGGGAACAGGTGCTCGAAGCGCTGCGAGCGGCTCGAGGAGGCCACGCCGCGCCGGGTCCTGCGGGACGGGCGGGAAAGGCGGGCGCAGCGAGGACGAGAGGCCCCAGGGTCATCGAGAGTCCGACGGTCACCCCCGGCAAGCTGAAGCCGTCCGATTACGACAGGCCCCGCGAAGACCTGCCTTCGCTGCACTTTTCGTTCGACGCGCCGCCGACACACGGTGCGGTGTTGCGGCAGCTCGGCGCGCCTGCCGGGTGGGACAGCGAGGGGACGCCCGCGGACGTTCTCGGGCCCCTGGTCCGCGCCGCCGCGGAGACCGCGCGCCGGATGGCGATGGCCGAACCGCTCGGGCAGAGCGGCACCGATTCGCGCACCGAGGACGCGAAGCCCGCCAGCGCGAAGGCGCGCCGGAAGGCACCCCTGGCGCGATCGTCCACACGCTAGGTTCGAGTAAAGGCGGTCGCTGCTACTCTCCGCGCGGGAGGGCCTGCACATGTCCATCGGTCGCATCCGCGGCACACGAACCCCGACGCCGAGCAACCCCCAGCGCCCGGTGACCGCCGGCGCCGCTCCGACAGCGGAGCGTCCAGCGACCCGCGCCCCTGGCGGCGTCCCACCGCCCTCCGCGCCTGCATCCGCGACTCCGGCGACTGCACCTGCCCCGGCTGAAGCACCCACCAGGCCCCTGCCCGCTGCCGCTCCGCCTGCGGCCACGCCGCCGCCGACCCCCGTCCAGCCCGTTCCCCGAACCTCGCCGGATCCGGTCGACCGAGCGCGCGACCTCGCGGCGACCGCGGAGGCCGGGATGACGGAGGCACAGGGCCTGGCGCGCGCGGACGTGGCCCTCGTCAGGGCGCTGATGGATCGGATCAAGCGGACCTTCTTCGAGCTCGGCGAGGCGCTGTCACGATTGAAGCGGCCAGCAGCGTTCGCGTCGCTCGGGTACTCGTCGTTCCAGGAGCTCTGCAAGGTGGAGCTCGGCATCTCGGTGACCAAGGCCAACGAGCTCATCGCCATCGCCACGAACATGAGCGCCGCGCTCGCGCGCGGGCTGGGACAGAAGCACGCGCTGGCCCTGGTCACCTTGTGCAAGGCGACGCCGGAGGACGACACCCCGGAGCAGCTGGTCGGCAGGCGCATCCCGCTGCCCTCTGGCAAGGTGCTGGACGTGGACAAGTCGAGCACCCGCGAGAAGCGCGAGGCGGCGAAGGAGCTCCTGGCCGGGCGCGGGATCAAGGGCGCGCGCACGGCCTCGCTGCAAGAGCGCGCCGTGGCCGCCGACGCTCAGAAGAAGCTGCGCGCGGCGGGCCTGGAGCGCGCGACGGTGCAGGCGCTGGCGACTCGGCCGGGCCAGCCATCGGACCTGAGGATCGACGGCGTGCCGGTGCCGGCCCTGCCCACGCTGTGCACGGCGCTGTGTGGAAAGCCGAAGGCCGCGAGGCGCGCACGATAGGCGGACGCGGACCATCCGCCCGATCCGCGGCCCGTGCGCGAGGTAGTCAGCGATAGAGAGGAGGCACTCGTGCCCCAGGTCTTCAGCGACAACCCGAGGAGACGCGACTTCGACCTGACCGACCCGGAGCTCGCCCGGCTGTGTGCCGACGCTGCGGCGCGCTTCTCCGAGCTGCCGCTCCATCACCGCGGCGAGAGCGCCGAGCTGCGCAGCACCGCCGCTCCCGGCATCCTGGTTCAGCGGCTGATCCCGTCGCTCAACTCCATCAGCCGCAATCGCAAGGGATCGATCGAAGGGACCGACCGGCTGCGCCTGGACATCAGCCGCGTGTTCTGGGCGGCGCTGCACCGTCGCCAGCTCGCCACCTGTCACCTGGCCTGGCACGAGGACCACCTGCTGGTCACCGAGGAACGAATCCCGCCCATCGAGGTCATCGTGAAGGCCGCTCTCATCGGAACGCCGACACGCATCTATCACGGCCTGCTCCAGCGCACCGACCGCCACGGCCGTGACTTCGAGCTGAACGAGCGCCACGAGCCGTATGTCCGGTTCGACTACAGGAACCCGCTGCGGAGCGCGACGGGCGAGGGCCTGCGCGACGAGTGCATGCCGCTGGCTCTGGCGGACCGATTGATCGACACCCAGCAAGCGGCACGAAGCGCGCTGGGCGTGTTCGAGGTGGTGCATTCGATGCTGGCGCGCCTCCAGCTGGACGTGTGGGACGCTTGCTTCCTGTTCGACGAGACGGGCCGAACGCTCTCGTACGAGCTCTCGCCGGACAACATGCGGATCAAGTTGAATGGCTGGACGGAGGGCAACGAGCCGCGCCAGGAGTTCGACAAGGATCTATGGCGAAACAGCGCCAACGCCGCGCTGCTCCGGGAGCAATGGGCTGCGCTGCGCGAACGACTGGAGCGCAGCCTTGCGTGACCGGATCGAGGTCGTGGTCGACGGCACCGACGGCGCCGGCAAGACTCCCTGCGTCGAGCACCTGGTCCATCGCTTCGCCGCGCGCGGACTACAGGTGGTCAGCCACGCGCCCTACCGAGAGCGAGAAGTCTATCCGCTGTGGGAAACAGATCCGCAACGGGCCGCACGGACCATCGTCCAGGTGATGGCGCGGTTCCGTGCGGCGCACCCCGACGCTGACGTCGTGGTCTGGGATCGCGGCTGGCCCACGGCGTTCATCAGCACCGAGGATGCGGCCGCGCGTGCGCTGTTCGAGCCGCTGCCGGCGGTCACCATCCTGCTCCTGAGCACGATGGATCGGACCCGCGACACGGCGAAGAACCATCCTTCGGCCGGCGTCTGGGCGACCGACGAGGCGCTCATTCGCAGGTACAACGCCGCCTACCATCGGCTCGAGGCCTCGGAGCCGCACTCGATCCTGCGGGCCCTCCCCGACAGCAGGTCGCGTTATGACTTGCCGAGCATCGGCGCGGCCCTCGACGCGGAGCTCGAACGACGGACGCCTCGACGCGGAGGCTGAGCACGACTCTCCTGTGATAATGACCAGCCGCACCACCGCCAGACGGAAGAGCAGATCCTCGCGGAAGCGGCCGGCCAGGACGTCGGCGTCGAGATCCCGGTTCGTCGCGGCGACGATGCGGACCTCGACACGCTGGGGCGCGTCGTCACCGACGCGCTGGATCTCGCCGGTCTCCAGGACGCGCAGGAGCACCGGCTGCAGGTCGAGCGGCAGCTCGCCGATCTCGTCGAGGAAGAGGGTGCCGCCGTCGGCCGCCTCGAAGGCGCCGCGCCGGTTCTCGGTGGCACCGGTGAAGGCGCCGCGCCGGTGGCCGAACAGCTCGCTGCCGATGAGCTCGCGCGGCAAGGCGCCGCAGTTCAGGCAGACGAAGGGCCCACGCGCCACGCCCGAGGCGTCGTGGATGGCGCGCGCCACCTTCTCCTTGCCGGCGCCCGATTCACCGCCGAGGAGCACCGGCACCAGCCAGCGCTCGAGCCGGACCAGCACCGAGAAGAGGCGCTTCATGGCCGGCGAGCGACCGATGACGTCGCGGTAGGCATCTCCCTCGTAGGGCGGGTCGCCGGCGAGCGCGTCGTCGAGCATGCCCACGGTGACGGTGACCGGACCGATCTGGAAGGAGGCCCCGGGGCTGAGCACGGCGTGCTGCAGCCGCTGCCCGAGGTAGGTGGTGCCGTTGCGGCTGCCGAGGTCGCGCACCGCGGCCCCCTGGGGGGTGGCCTCGACCTCGACGTGGGCGCGCGAGACCATCGGGTGATCGACGACCACGTCGCCATCGGAGCCGGAGCCGATGCGGCACTTGCCGTCGAGCCGGACGTACGCCGGGCGCGCCGGCGCCCCGGTGATGCGCAGCGCCAGCGGCGCGACGCCGGGCGGATCGGGGCGCTCGGGGAGCGTCTCCTTGGTCGGCAGATCGTTCGCGGCCATCGCGGTCGCAGGATCCACCACGCGCACCGGCATCCGTCAACCGGCGGCGTGCCGGTCAGGGCGCGACGCCGTACATGTATCGCCAGGCCGGCTCGAAGACGTACTCGTTGCCGTCGAGCGGGGTGCTGTCGTGCACCACCACCGAGCAGTGCGGGTAGCTGGTGGCGGCCGAGGTGATCAGGCGGTGTGAGCCGCCGTACGGCGGGCTCTGCCCGTCGATGCTCGTCGGTGCGCCCTCGATCCCCCAGTTGTCCCAGCTGTCGACGATGGGGTCGTACGACGGGTCCTCGGTGTGGGCGAGCGCGTACCAGACGGCGAGCGGCGTCTGCTTGGCCTCGCCGGTGTCTCCCGCCGGGCCGCTGGAGTGCAGGACCGCGCGGGAAAAAGGACGGCGCACGGCGTAGAGGCCGGTGCTGGCGGCGCCGTGCGAGATGCCGGCGATGACCATGTACGGGTAGCGCAGGTCGTCGCCGTCGAGGAACCAGCCCCAGTCGCCGCCGGGGTGCTCCGTCGTCAGGTACTGGAGCATGGTCACCACCCGACCCTCGGCGCTGTCGGCGCGCGAGATCTCGATGGCGTCCGAGGCGTCCTCCCCGACGAGCGCCTCCCAGCGCGTGTCGACCCCGCAGGAGTTTCCCTGGCCGTCGCAGGTGCCGTCCGACGACCAGCGGTTGTTGTAGTGCGGGACGAGCACGTGGTAGCCGAACTTGGCCAGCTCGATGCCGTGCTGGTGCCAGTCACCAGGCACGTTGTTGGCGCCGGGCAGGAAGACGACGAGCTTGCCGATGGGCGTGGTGCGCGTGTCGAGCACCGCGTACTGCGTGGAGAGCGAGTCGACCGTCGAGGGGTCGAGCTCGTGCGGGTCGAGGTCGAAGTCGTGGAGCTGCGGATCGCTGACGTCGACGTTGGGGCCGTCGGGCCTCCGCCGCTGCCGCCGACGCCGGCGCCCCCGCTGCTGGTGCTGCCGCCGCCGCCGCTGGCGCCCGAGCCGCTGGCGCCCGAGCGCTGGCACCCGAGCCGCTGGCACCGGCGGCGCCCGCGCCGGTCGAGGACGAGCCGGGGCCTTCGTCGCCGGGCGGGCTGTCCGAGTCGGAGCCGCAGGCGACGAGGGCGAGGAGGGAGAGCGGCACCACCAGTCGCGGACTGACCATGGCGGCGATCGTATATCGAGCCGGCGCGGCCGAGGCCTTCGCGCAAGGCAGCGCGCGGTGATCCTTCGCGGCGGTATTCGTTCACTTCGGGCGCACGTGGGCGAGTCGTCGGGCGCATGAGCGACCCCTGGCGGCCGCCATGGCGGTGATGGCGGAGCGCCAGGGTCGCAGGCGGCCATGTGCGCAAGATCACGGGCGTGCGCGGTCGGCACACGGCATGCGGTGGGCGGTGCGTGAAGACGCGTCGGCCAGACCGGGATGGTACGGTGAGCTCATGGTGAGCGCCGCCGCCAAGCGCCCTCTCGGCCCCGACCCGACGCACTACCCGGTCGAGGACGAGATGGGGGAGAGCGTGCTCCACAAGGTGATCGTTCACCTGCTGTGGACACAGGTGCAGCGCCTCCTCGCGGGGGGCGACCCTCCCTGCTTCGTCGGCTCCAATCAGTTCATCTATTGGGTGCAGTACTCGCCCACGCGCTCGGTGGCGCCGGACCTCTACGTGCTGCCCGGGGTCCCGAGCGATGCTGCACCGAAGAGCTGGAAGGTCTGGGAGACCGGGGTGGTGCCGAGCTTCGCGCTCGAGGTCGTCTCCGACGACGTGCGCAAGGACTACGAGGAGTCGCCGGTGCGCTACGCGGAGCTCGGACTGCGCGAGCTGGTGGTCTTCGATCCGGATTCCGCAGCGTCCCCCGACCGCGTGCGGTGGCAGGTATTCCGTCGCCTGCCACGTGGCGGCTTGTCGCTGGTCGAGCGCACCGATGGGGACGGCGTCCGATCGGAGGTGCTCGGGTGCTGGCTTCGCGCGGTCGGCGCCGGCAGCAGCCTGCGCGTGCGCGTCGCCACTGGCGCGAACGGCGAGGAGCTGCTGCCCACGGAGGGCGAGTCCGAACACGCCGCCGAGCAACGCGCGCTGGAAGCGGAGCGCCGGGCCCGGGATGCAGAGCGCGCCCAGGACGCAGCGCAGGCCGAGAGCGCCCAGCTGCGCGCAGAGCTCGAGCAGCTGCGGCGCGGGCGCTGAAGTGCGGCCGCGTTGGGTCGTGCTGGATCCTTCCGCTGTCGGCGCGTGCGACGGCCGGGTGGCGCGCGATCGCGGCAGCGACGCCGGTCGGCTCGGCTAGACTCGGCCGCGATGTCCCCGCGCGGCCGCAGTCGCTGGATCGCCGCCGCGGCGATGGCGGCCGCGGTGCACGGCGCGGCGGCCACGGCGCGCGCGCACTCCGGTGGCCAGCCTGGCGGCGGCTGCAACGGCTGCCACGGGCCCGGCGACTACGCCATCTCGGCCACCGCCTCGCCGTCCTCCTTCGGGCCCGGCGACGACGTGACCGTCACCGTGACCTTCGGCACCGCCGGCGCCTCGAAGGGCGGCATCTTCGTGAGCAGCAACGCCGGGAACATGTCGACGCTCGGCGGCGAGGGCCTGGCCGAGGTGGCGCAAGGGCTGACGCACTCGTCGCCGAAGTCCATGTCCGGTGGGGCGGTCTCGTTCTCCTTCGCGTGGAAGGCGCCGTCGTCGGCCGGTGCGGTGCGCTTCGGCGTATGGACGGTGGCCGCCAACGGCAATGGCAGCTCGAGCGGCGACAAGGCCGGCGAGGCGGACTTCGACTTCGTCTACGGCTGCGCGCCGGCGACCTACTACCGCGACCTCGACGGGGACGGCTTCGGGCGCGCGACCGACACCATGGTCCACTGCACCGACATCACGCCGGACGGCTACGTCGCCGACGGGGGCGACTGCAACGACAACAACCAGGACGTCTTCCCCGGCGCGATCGAGGTCTGCAACGACAAGGACGACGACTGCGACGAGACCATCGACGAGAACGCGGTGCCGCTCGACCTCTACCTCGACGAGGACGGCGACGGGTATTACAGCAACGCCGAGAAGGAGCTGGGCGTGCAGGACGTGGGCTGCGTGCCCGCCGACGGGCTCGCCGGGTACCCGGGCGATTGCCAGCCGACCCTCGCCGAGATCAATCCAGGCGCGGAGGAGGTGTGCAACCTCTTCGACGACGACTGCGACGGCAGCTACGACGAGAAGGTGCGCCCGCGCTGCGGGGTGGGCTGGTGCGAGCGCGAGAGCGAGACCTGCGATCTCGACGACTGCACGCCGGGCGAGCCGCAGCCCGAGACGTGCAACCTGTTCGACGACGACTGCGACGAGAACGTCGACGAGGGCAAGACGTGCGACGACGGGCTGAGCTGCGTCGCCGGCGTGTGCCTGGAGGGCGGGGCGGACGCGGGGAGCGGGAGCAGCGAGGACGGCGCGGGGGCGAGCGGGGACGGCGACGGCGACGGCGGCGGGGAGAGCGAGGGCGGGTGCTCGGTTGGGGAGCGGCCCTCGTCGGCGTTCGCGGCGGGGCTGGCGGCGCTGGTGGTGATGGGCGCGTGGCGCGTGAGGCGCAGAGGGCGGCGGCCGTAGTCAGGGGACAGCGCGCGGGCGGGATTCCCCGACGCGTTCAGGGGCGCACGCCAACGGCGTGACCGCCCTCGACGCGCACGTTGGTGAACCCTGCGTCCTCGAGCACCTTCACCCACCGCTGGGCCCCGCCGGTGACCGAGTTGATGCGGATGGTGCCGCCGCTCTTGAGGACGCGGTGGGCCTCGGCGGCGACCTTGTCCGGGAAGTCGAACTGCGAGGGGACCTTGTTGCCGATGATGTCGTCGACCGAGCCGGGCTCGATGGGCATCTTCGTCATGTCCGCGCGGAGCACCGGCTTGCCCTCGAGCGCGGCGGGCCCGCGCATGAGTCCATCCATGGTGTTGACGTTGATGGCGCCCGGCAGCTCGCCCTCGCCGCCGAGGTTGAGCACCACCCGCCCCTGCTGCCGGGCCTCCTCGATCACCGCTCGTGCGGCCAGCCTCTCGGCGGCCGCTGCGTCGTCGACGGCCTCGACGATCCTGGCGGCGTCCGCGGCCTTGTCGGCGGCGGCGGCGGCCTCTGCCGTCTGCTCGGCGACGTGCGCGCTCCGGGTGGCGACGCGAAGCTTGGCCGCCTTGGCCAGCTTGAGCGGCGCCACGAAGAAGGTGGCCACCTCGAACACGCCGCGCCCCAGCACATCGGCGGGGTCCCGGCGCCACGCTTCGCCGAGCGAGTCGCGGAGCGCCTGGTAGGTCTGGACCGGATGCGCGATGGCGTGACCGATCCCCCGCGCGGCGCCCACCGGGTCGCGGACGATGTCGTAGATGCCGACCACCGTGTCCCAGCCCTGCAGGACGAACCCCTTGCCGAAGGACCAGACGCTCCCGGCGATCGCGGAGAGCGCGCTGCGCCGCTCGGTCGAGGGCGCCACGCCCGATGCGCCGTCGACGGGCGCGGACTCTGCGGAGGAGGCGATCGTCGAAGGACCGCCCGCGCTCGCGCAGGAGAAGCTGGCCACGCACGCCGCCTGCGCCGCGGCCTTGTCCTCGACTTGCTGTCCGAACGAGCGCCAGCCGGCCAGCACGAGCAGCGCCACCAGCCCGATCAGGACCAGGTACTCGACCAGGGTGGCGCCGCGCGCGTCGCGAGTGACGGAGAGGCGCATGATCGGATCGACGCGGCGCGAGCAACCCACGCCGCCCGCGTAGCAGAATCCAGGCCATCCCACTGTGTGGGTGTGTTACGCACAATCCAGCAGGGCGCGCCGCCCACGGCACAGCGCCACCGGGCGCGGCGGCGATCCAGAGCCTCGCGAGATCCAGCGGGGCAGCCGATCCGCTGGGCGCCGCCCGGCCGGCCCCACCCGATCGCTGCCGGAGCCGATCCTCGTTCCCTCGGCGTCCGAGCTCCGCCCTTTTGGCGACATTGCAGCCGATGCCGGACTCGCTAGGTTCGAGGCATGGGCAGGTTGGGTGGGATGGAGCTGGTCATCGTGGCCGTGATCCTGTCCTCGATGGTGTTCTGGGCCTGGACATTCGTCGACTGCCTCCGGCATGAGCCGGCAGGCAGCAAGGACAGGCTCTCGTGGATCGTCGTGCTCATGCTCGGGGGCTGCGTGGGTAGCGTCGTGTATCTGGTGCTGCGTCGCCCGCAGCGTCTCCGCGAGTCCGAGCTGGCGCGCGCGGCCGAGAGCTCGCCCTGAGCCCCACCCCCGACCGGTGCGAGGCGGACCACACCCCGCGACGGCCTCACCAGTCGCGTGGCAGCTGGAACACGTCGCCGCTGGCGAAGTTGCACCAGAGCAGATGCGTCGGCGCCAGGGCGATGCCGGTGGCGCCGCTGCGAAGCTGGGCGAGCACCTGGATGGGCGCGGCGGGCGACGCTTTCCTGGAGATGCGCCCGTCCCCGAAGCTCGCCCAGTAGACCCCCGTGTCGTCGACGGCGATGCCGCTGGGGCTGGCTTGACCGGTGGCCACCTCCTCGGGCGGCCCATCGGCCGCGGCGGGCGCCTTCATCACCGTGCCGCCGTTGCGCGTCGTCCAGTAAACGTATCCGTCGTGGAGCGCGATGCGCTCCGGCCCATCCTGCCCGGCAGCGATCTCGGTCGGCGCGCCGCCGGTGAGCTTGGGGATGCGCAGGACGCGGCCGGAGAGGAAGCTCGTCCAGTAGAGGTAGGTACCGTCGACCACCAGATTGAACGGCCCTTGGGCGTCGGCGGCGAGCTCGATGGGCGAGCCCCCGGCGATGGGCACGCGCTTGACCGCGCCGCCGAGGTCGGTGGTCCAGTAGACGTTGCTCTCGTCGATGGCGATGCCGATGGCCGCCGTGTCCCCGACCAGGGTGACCACCAGCCCGCCGTCCTTGGGCACGCTGTGGATGCCGGTCTCGTGGTCCGCCCAGAAGACGTGGGTGGCGTCGAGGGCAATGTCGCGCCCCTCCCCGCCCGCGGACGCCAGTTCGACGATGGTCCCGCCGCCGAGGGGCACCTTGCGCACCTCGCCGCCCTGGTAGTTCACCCAGTAGACCCAGGTGCCATCGCTGGCCACCTCGTTGGGCGCCTGCTGGCCCTGGGCGATCGGGCAGATGCCGACGACCAGCTCGCAGCCTCCGACGCCGCCCTGTCCTCCACTGCCCCCGCTGCCTCCGGTCGAGGCGCTGCCGCCGGCTCCACCGGTTCCGCCGAAGCCGCCAGTGCCGCTCGGCCCGCTGGAGCTCGAGGCGGCATCGGCCTCGAGCGGGAGCAGCTCCTCCACCCCGACCAGCAGATTGCAGGCGGCGCCGGCCAGGGCGAGGGCAGCGAAGGCGGCTAGGGCGGTCCGCTTCATCGAAAGCGCCCGCGCAGCGAGATGGATGTGCCGCTGCTGTGGATGGCCACCGGCGATGGCGCCGTGGGCGCGGTGACCCAGAGGACGATGCCGCCCAGGAGCAGTCCGCCGCCTGCCGCGAAGGCGATGGTCGAGATGTTGCCGGAGAGCATGGCGTCCTCACCGAGCGCGATCCCCTTGGCGGTGCAGTGATTGTCGCCGGCGGGGCACTGTGCCTTGGCGTCGTCCCAGAGCGACAGGGTGCGTACGCCGAAGACGGCGCCACCCGCGATGCCGATGATCCCCGCGGCGCCCATGACCGCCGCCACGATCTTCCGCGCCGGGCCCGGCGGCGCGCCCGCGTTCGAAGGCAGCTCGGTGGGGGCGATCTCCGGCTCGGGGAGCGTGGGGCCGACGCCTGGCCCTGCGGCCTGCGCCAGCTCGGGGACCTGGACCGACAGGGAAACCTTCGCAGCCGGGACCATCACCGTCGTCTTCCACGGCACCTTGCCCGGCGCGCGTGCATCGATCTCCACCGTCCCAGGGTCGATGGGAAAGGGAATGCCGAACAGCTCCCAGCCGATGGGTGCGCCGTTGCGCAGGACCTGCATGCCCGGCGCCGCGGACGCCACCTCCACCGTCAGGCGCGGCAGGCTCGCTTCCAGTCTGGCGACCTTGACGCGCGCGTCGGCCTCGGTGGTCGGTGCTCCCTCCAGCTTGGCCACCGACGCCGCCTCGCGCATCGTCACCCAGGCGCTGGCCGTCTTGCCCTGCTGCTCGTAACAATCGCCGAGCTCCATCAGCGCGGCCGCGTCGGTGCGGCTCTTGGAGAGCGCCTTGAGCTCGGCACACCGATCGATGGCACGAGGCGCGCCCGCGCCTTGCGCCCACGCCTCGCCAGCGCCCAGCGGGGCGAGCAGGGAGACGCCGCAGACGAGCGCCATCACGGGACGCCCGACGCGGGGGAAAGCTCTGTGGATCGCGGCCAGCGTCCCGCGAGGATCGCACGAAACCGGTCCGTCGGGCCGCGCGTGATGGATGGCCGGGGCGCGGGGCCGGCCTTGCGCGCGCGGCGTGGTATTCTGACGACGGTGCGCTTGCTTCACGGACGCGCGATCTCGACCTGCATCGCCCTGGCGTTCGCGCTCGGCGCCGGGTGCCGCGCCATCGTCGACATCGAGCCCCTCGAGGAGGGAACGGATGCGACGGGCAGCACCGGCGGCGGTGCGAGCAGCGCACAGAGCTCTTCGGGGACCGGTGGCGCCGACGTCGGTTCGGGCGTGGGCGGCTCGGGCGGGTGCGACCAGGCCTGTGGGCCGGAGATCCTGGCCCAGGGCATCGACACCCCGGGACGCCTCGCGGTGCGTGCGGGCTACGTCTACTGGGTGGTCTTCGGCGGCAGCGCCATCCAGCGCGTCGCCGTCGGCGGAGGATCGGTGGAGACGCTCGCCGAGGGCGAGAGCAACCCCGCGGGGATCGCCGTCGGCGACACCCATGTCTACTGGGGCAACTTCAGTGACCACACCCTGAAGCGTGTCGGTCTGGGCGGAGGCGCCAAGGAGCTCCTCGGCGTCGCCTCGGCAAACGCCAACGGAGTCGCTCTCGGCGGTGGCTTCTTCTACTGGGCGAGCACCGCGCCGGACGGCGCGATCGAACGGGTGCCGCTCGGCGGGGGAGCGGTGGAGACGGTCGCCGCCGCGCAGGCCTCTCCAACCAGCCTCGCCCTCGACGATGAGCACGTCTACTGGAACACCTCGGACAGCATCCAGCGCGCGGCGCTGCCGTCGGGGCCGCCGGAGACGTTCTCGGCCGATGGTGGCGCCAACAACTTCGCCTCCGACGCGACCCACCTCTACTGGACGTCGCTGGCGGGTACGGTGAGCAAGATGCCGAAGAGCGGCGGACCCGAGGTGGAGCTGGCCACGGGGCTGAGCCGGCCCCATGGCATCGCCGTCGACACCACCCACGTTTACTGGACCGATCCGGACGACGGTCTCGTCACCCGGATCGCGCTCGACGGAAGCGATCTCGAAATCCTGGCCGACAACCAGTTCACGCCCGACCACATCGCTCTCGACCAGACGCATCTCTTCTGGTCGAACTCCGGGCAGGGCACCATCGTGCGGCTGCCGAAATGATCGCCGCGGCGCCAGCGGCCCTCGGGGCCGTCGCGTAGACCGTTCGGCGCCGATGGCTTACGATCGACGCGGGCGTTTGCGATGAAGCCGGGCAGTCTGGTGGCCGACAAGTACCGGGTGGAGCGCACCCTGGGTGAAGGCTCCGGCGGTCTCGTCCTGCTGGCAACGCACGTCTCGCTCGATCGCCCGGTGGCCATCAAGCTGATGCAGGCAGAGGCCGCCGACGAGCCGGAGGCCGTGCAGCGCTTCCTGCGCGAAGGCCGGGCGGTCGCGCGCTTGAAGAGCGAGCACGTCGTCGACGTCCTCGACATCGGGACACACGAGGGCGGCGTCCCCTACATGGTCATGGAGTACCTCGAGGGCAGGGATCTCGGCGGCGTCCTGGCGCGGGGGGGCCCGCTGTCCTGTGAGGAGGCCGTCGACTACGTGCTCCAGGCCTGCGAGGCGTTGGCCGAGGCGCACTCCCTGGGCATCGTGCACCGTGATCTCAAGCCCCGGAACCTCTTCCTGACCGAGCGGCCCGATGGCTCGCCCCTGATCAAGGTGCTCGACTTCGGCATCGCCAGCGTCTTCGGCAACGTCACCGTGACCAAGACCTCGGCGTTCATGGGCTCGCCCTGGTACATGCCGCCAGAGCAGATGCGCTCGGCGCACGACGCCGACGCGCGCTCCGACATCTGGTCGCTCGGCGTGGTCCTCTATCAGCTGGTCGCCGGGCATCTGCCCTTCGAGGACAGCTTTCCCCAGGTCTGCGAACGGGTGATGAGCGACCCGCCGACGCCCCTCGACACCCACGCGCCCAACCTGCCGCCCGAGTTCGAGGCGGTGGTGCGCCGCTGTCTGGAGAAGGAGCGAAGCGACCGCTACGAGAGCGTCGGCGCGCTCGCCCGCGCCCTCTTGCCCTTCGCGTCCACGCGCGGTCGCGAGCAAGCGACGGGCGTCGTCCGCGTGCCCGGGGAGGCCGGGGCGTCCGGGGAGTGGCTGACGGCGGCACGGACCACGGTCGGCACCGGCGTGGGGCGACGGCGCGGCAGGGGTTGGCTCCTCGCCGTCGGCGCGCTCGGCGCCGCGGTGGCGGGGACCGTCCTGGTTGGCTCCATCACCCGCGGCTCGACCGAGCCCTCCGCCTCCGGCACCGAGGGTCTGCACGACGCGCCACCTCCCGTGGAGACCGCGCCACCTGCGCAACCGGCGTCGCCTCCGCCCGCGAACGACGCGCCTCCGCCGCAGGCATCCGCGGCGCCGACCGGCTCGGCGAGCTCCCCGAGGCCGCGCCGCCCGCGCGCCCGGCTCCGCGCGGCGGCGGCACCGGCAAGCGTACCGGCACCGCGGCGCCGGCCAAGCGGGCCCCGGCGGCCGCGGCGACGCCGTCCACGACTCCACCGGCGGCACCGGCAGAACCGGCCGACGCCAAGAGCTACCGATGAGGCCGCGCGAGGGCGGGCGCCTGCGCGCGGCCATGGCCACGACGCGGCGCTTCTCCGTACCCGCCGCCTTCGCGCTGAGCATCGCTGGCGCGCCCTCCCTCGCGCGTGCCGGTGACGCCGAGGACAAGGCGTCGGCCGAGGCGCTCTTCGAGGCGGGCCGCGCCCTCCTCGCCGAGCGCCGCTACCTCGAAGCTTGCACCAAGCTCTCGGCGAGCCAGAACCTCGATCCTGCCGTCGGTACCCTGCTCAACCTCGCCGAGTGCTACGAAAAACTCGGGCGTACCGCGAGCGCGTTCAGCGAGCTCACGCGCGCCGCCGAGCTCGCCAGGCAGCGCGGTGACGATGGGCGCGCGGACCTGGCCCGGCAAGCTGCGGCAGCGCTCGAGCCCAGGCTCTGCAAGCTCATCGTGCAGGTCTCCGGCGCGGCGCGCGTGCCAGGCCTGGAGGTCCTCAGCAACGGTCGGCGCCTCGACGCCAGGGAGCTCGAGGTCGGCGCGCCCGTCGATCCGGGCGCGGTCACCGTCGAGGTGCTCGCACCCGGCTACCAGCGGTGGTCGCAGCGCGTCGACGTGAAGCCCGAGATGCGCATCACCACGGTCACCGTGCCGCAGCTGACGCCCCGCCCCGACACGCCGCAACCCGCGCTGCCCGTCGCGCCCCCGGATCCGGCAGCCGACCAGCCACCGCCGGAGCCCAGCGGAAGCGGCTCGACACAGCGGGTGCTGGCGGTGATCACGCTCGGCGTCGGCGCCGTCGGCGTCGGCATGGGCACGGTCTTCGGCCTGCGCGCGGTGTCCAAGGCCGACGAGGCGCGCCAGCGATGCCCCGGCGGCATCTGCGCGGACCCGCAGGACGTGGCCCTGGAGTCGGAAGGCAACCAGGCAGCGGACATCTCGACGGTGAGCTTCATCGTCGGAGGCGCCGGTCTGGTCGGCGGCCTCGTCCTCTGGCTCACCGCGCCGTCGGACCCGGAGCCGACCCAAGGGCTCTCGGTGAGGCTCCGTCCCACCGTCGAGCCGAGCGCCTGGGGCCTGTCCGTGCACGGCCGCATGTAGGCGGTGTCGAGGAAGGGCTACCACCAAGGGGGCGCGCGGACGCAGGGAGCGGAGCAGCGGGCCCGCGCGAGGCCGAGCGGTGGCGCGATCGGTTAGGATGGGGCATGCGCACGCGGCCCCATCCTCTGTCGCTCCTCGTGGTTGCGTTCGTCCTCGCGGCCGGTAGCGGTTGTGGCTCGGAGGATGCCGACGATGCGGGCGCCGGGACGCCTGGGTCGAGCTCTTCTGCGGCAGGTGCAGGAGCGAGCGGTGCCAGTGGCGCGGGGGGGTCGAGCGCGGGCGCCGGAGGTGCGGGCGCGGGCCCGATCGGCGGCGACCGGCCCGTCGAGGTGTTCGTGCCTTCCAGCTACGACCCGGGCACGCCGGTCCCGCTCGTGCTGCTGCTGCATGGGTACACGGCGACGGGCGCTCTGCAGGAGGCCTACTTCCAGATCGAGCCGCAGGCGGAGGCGCGCGGATTCCTCTACGCGCACCCGGACGGTACGCAGGAGTCGGGCGGGAGCCAGTTCTGGAACGCCACCGACGCCTGCTGCGACCTGTACGGGAGCGACGTGGACGACTCGGCCTACCTGGCCCAGGTCATCGAGGACATCAAGGCCGCTTACTCGGTGGATGCCAAGCGCGTGTACGTGATGGGACACTCGAACGGCGGGTTCATGTCCTACCGGATGGCCTGCGATCACGCCGACGTGATCGCGGGCATCGCCAGCCTGGCCGGCGCGATGTTCGGCGACCCGGCCGACTGCAAGGCATCCGAGCCGGTGAACGTGCTGCAGATCCACGGCGACGTGGACGACACCATCCTCTACGAGGGCGGGAGCATCGTCGGCAACGCGTACCCGAGCGCCGCCACGACGGTGGCCGACTGGGTGTCGATCGACGGTTGCGATGCCACGGGCACCGCCGGCGCGCCGCTCGACCTCGCCACCCGGGCAGACTTCCAGGACAGCGGCAGCGCGGAGCTGCCGGGCACCGAGACCGAGGTCGTGGTGCACGGTGCGGGCTGCAAGCCGGGCGGGCACGTGGAGCTCTGGACCATCGCGGGCGGCTCGCACGTGCCCGGGCTATCGCCGGGCTTCGCGCCCGCGGTGATCGACTTCCTGATGGCGCATCCCAAGCCGTAGAGCCTGCCGGCGGGGGAGCGGCGTGGCTCGGCGCAGGTGCTCGGAGCTGGCGAGCCCTCGGGTGCACGTCACTCCAGGATGGGAGCCGCGTGCGCTTCTGTCACGCCGCCGGCGTACATGGCAGCGAGCGTGGTCACCAGCCTGGCGGTGTCGACCAGGGTGTAGATGCGCCGCGCCCGGCCCCACTCCAGGTCGGTGATCTGCACGCCGCTGCCCCAGTACGACGCAGCCCGAGGCGGATCGACGCGGTGCGCGAAGGTGGTGAAGACGCGCGTGCGCCACGGGTAGCCGCGGACCTCGACGCTGCGGATGGCGAAGGGGCCCGGGAGGAGCCGGAACAGGCGCTCGAACCACCTCTGCACGCCGGCGCGGCTGACCCGTGTGCCTCCGAGCGCGTGCTCGCCCTCGAAGGTGTACTGCACGTCCTCGGCCATCAACGCCAGCGCCGGCGCGGACCGATGCGCGCTGAGACCGCCGAAGGCAGCCAGCACCTTGCCGCGCACCACTGCGTGGTACGGGTTCAGGGTGATGCCGTCGGCGGTCTGATCGACGTCGGCGGTCTGATCGACGACGGCGGATGCTCCGGTGACGCAGGGGTCGGGAAGCAAATGTGTTGACATCGTCAACATAGGGTGACCGACGGTATTGACGATGTCAATATCAGGGTGCCATGGTGGGCTGGTGGCCAAGGCGCGGCGCTCCTATCACCACGGCGATCTGCGGCAGGCGCTGATCGGCGCGTCCATCGAGATCCTGGCCGAGGAGGGCCTGCTGGCCCTGACCCTGCGCAGCGCGGCCCGCAAGGTGGGGGTGAGCCACGCGGCGCCGAAGAACCACTTCGGCGACCTGCGTGGCCTGCTCACCGCCGTCGCTGCCGAGGGCTTCCGCCGCATGCACGAGGCGCTGGAGATGGCGCGGGCACGCGCCCGGCGGCGCGGTCCTGCGGCCGCGCTGCTGGCCATCGGTCCGGCGTACGTCGCCTTCGCCATGGCTGCGCCGGGGCACTTCCGCGCCATGTTCCACCCGGCGCTCGGCGAGCATCACCAGAGCGACGAGCTGGCCTCGGCCTCCAGCGCGACCTTCGCCGTCCTCGTCTCCTCCATGGCGGCAGCGCAGCGCGCCGGCGTGGTCGGCGGTGACGACCCCGTCGCCGCCAGTATCTCGGCGTGGTCCATCGTGCACGGGCTGGCCTCGCTGGCCGTCGATGGCCACCTGGCGCGCAAGGGCCTGTCCGTCGACCATGGTCAGCTGGCCCGCACCGTCACCCGCCATCTGTTCGAGGGGCTGGGCGCGGTCGCCGTCGGCGAGGGCGGCGCCCATTCGACATGAGCGCCTTCTGTCGCCGGCGCCCGCCACCTCGCGGGTCCTCCGGCATCGAACCCAGCGTGCCGCATGCAGACCGCTTTCGTCCTGGTAGAGCGCGGCCCGGTCGGAGCCTGCTTGTCGCCTGCGGGGCCTGCGCGCCGCTCGTCCTCTTCGCGGTCGCGTGCGGCGACACGACGCCTGCACCCGTGGCTCCGAGCGCGGTCACTCGAGCGCCGCCGGCGCACGCGGTCCAGGCGTGTCCTGCCAAGGCGCCACAGCGCTGCGGAAATATCTGCTGCCCGGCGAAGGGGCAGTGCGACGTCTTCGGCGGCGGGTGCTTCGTGATCGGGTGCACGGGCGCGGCGCCGGTGGACTGCGGCGACGGCAGCTGCTGCGCGGAGGGCACGACCTGCGACGTCGGAGGGAAGTGTCGGACCCCGAACGGATCGTGACATCTGCTCGGCGCCGTGACGGGCTCCGCTAGCGACGTCCGCTCGCCCGGGTGCACCAGAAGACGAGGCCCGCGCCCTCGATGAGCTGCCGCGCTCCGCGGCAGAAGCCGGGTCGGGCGCGCACCGCCAGCGGGTAGCTCGCCTCGCGCGGCAGGTCCGGGTCGCGCTCGTCGCGGTGGTGGAGCACCGTGCCCTTGGCGAAACGTCGCCGGGAGCGCGAAGCCGAGCAGGATCAGGAGCAGCGCGCCAGCCGCCACCTGACCGCGTGCTCGGCCTCATGCTCGGCGCAGCGGCCGCAGCCACCTTCGGCCCCGAGCGCCCGATCGACCCCGCCGGGGGCGTCGTTCCGCTCCCGGCGGGTCAGACTCGGGTGTAGCGAACGCAGTGGCCGGTGTATGCGCAGGCCGACTGCTCGAGCTGACGTGATCGAAGCTCGCAGCTACGCGGTCGCGGACTGCTCTCGCCCGGCGCCTCCGGCCGTCTCGCGGCAGAAGCTGCGCCAGGCGGCCTCGATCTGCCGGTAGTGGATGCCCCTGCGCTGGAAGGTGCCCTTGGTGAGGTCGAGCATGGTGGTGGCGATGCCGTCGGGCTGGTGATACCGGGCGCGGCCGTCGTCGATCACCAGGTCGGCGCCGGCGCGCATGGCCTCGGGGACATCGGCGAGCGCGTAGTTGTTGCCGGTGCCGGAGCTGTTCGCCGAGGAGCCGACCAGGACCATGCCGTCGGCCCAGGCGCGCGCGGCGAGGCGCATCACGCGCGGGCCGGCGCTGTAGAAGGTGGCGATGGTGCCAGCAGTGGTGGTCTGCCCGCGCATGTACGGGCTGAGGCCGGCGAGGAGCCGCGAGGCCGGGTTGAGCGGGGCGATGACGGCGATGGGGGTGCGGCGCGAGGTGCGATCGACCCAGGCCAGGACGCGGGGGTCGGTGCGGCTCACCAGGTCGTGGATGATCGAGGCGTCGGCGAGGGTGACACAGGGCTTCGACGAGGGGCGACCCTTGAGCTCGTAGATGCGCTGCACGGCGCGGTCGCGCATGGCAACGAGGCCATAGCCGACGTCGGTCTGCAGGAGCACCAGGCCGCCGGCGTGGAGGATGGCGTAGGCGCGATCCTCGATGTCGACGTGGGCGTGGTCGGGGCTCGTCTGCGGCTCGATCATGGAAGCTCCTCGTGGTTGCGGACGTGGGGACGACGAGGCTCGGTGCAGCCGGCGTGCCGGCTGCACCGAGCGCACCGCGCGTTTGCGCGGGGATCGGTCGTGCTCACGCGCGCGGCGTAAACGCGCGCAAGGCAAGTGTTGCCTCGCGCAACGCAACAGTTGCCACGCGCTCGGTCGCTGCCGAGGCGACGCGGTCTGCTGGAACTTTTCGCTCGCGCCATCGGGCGCGGCGCGATCGACGCGCGAGCGACGCCCGATCCACGCGATCGAGGGCGCGATCGGTGCGGGTTCCGGGGAGCAAGGCGGACGAGGTCGAGTAGACTCGGGCCCGATGTCCTTGCGCGGCCAGAGGCCCTGGATCGCGGCCGCGGTGATGGCCGCGGTGCACGGGGCGGCGGGGATGGCGCTGGCCCACTCCGGCGGGCAGCCCTCGGGGGGCTGCGAGGGCTGCCACGGGTCGGCCGACTACGCCATCAGCGGAGTGGCCTCGCCGGCGAGCTTCCAGCCCGGCGACGAGGTCACGGTCACGGTGACCTTCGGCGTGTCCGGCGCGTCGAAGGGCGGGATGTTCGTCGACAGCGACGTGGGCGAGATGTCGACCATCGGCGGGCAGGGGCTCTCGGAGGTGGAGCAAGGGCTGACGCACTCCGCACCGAAGAGCATGTCGGGCGGGTCGGTGTCCTTCGCGTTCGACTGGCAGGCGCCGTCATCACCGGGCGCGGTGCGCTTCCGGGTGTGGACGGTGGCCGCGAACGGCAACGGCAGCTCGAGCGGCGACAAGGCCGGCTTCACCAACGTCGACTTCGTCTACGGGTGCGCGGCGGCCACGTACTTCCGCGACGCGGATGGCGACGGATACGGGCGGCTGACGGATACCCGTATCCACTGCACCGGCGCTCCACCCACCGGATACGCCGTCGAGGGTGGCGACTGCGACGACAACGTCGAGAGCATCCATCCGGGCGCGACCGAGGTCTGCAACTCGATCGACGACGACTGCGACGAGGTCGTCGACGAGGACGCAGTGCCGCTCGACCTCTATCCCGACGAGGACGGCGACGGGTACTACGGGCTCGCCGAGCACGACATGGGCGTGCAGGAGGTGGGGTGCGCGCCGGCCAAGGGGCTGGCCGGCTTCCCGGGGGACTGCCAACCGACGGTGGCGGCGGTGAACCCCGGCGCCGAGGAGGTGTGCAACCTCATCGACGACGACTGCGACTCCAACGTCGACGAGAAGGTGCGGCCACGCTGCGGCGAGGGGTGGTGCACCCGCGAGAGCGACAGCTGCGATCCGCAGTACTGCGTGCCCGGCGATCCACAGCCGGAGGAGTGCAACCTGCTCGACGACGACTGCGACGGGCAGGTCGACGAGGGCGCGCTGTGCGGCCTCGGTGAGTCGTGCGTGGCGGCCGAGTGCGTCCCTACCGAGATCGGGCCGGGCGTGGGGTCGAGCGGGGCGGGCGCGGGTGCTCCGGCGGAGAGCGGGGGCGGCGACGGCGGGTGCGCCGTCAGCGAGGGCCGATCGTCGGTGTTCGCGGCCGGGCTCGGGGCGCTGGCGCTGGCGTGGCTGGTGCGACGCCGACAGCGAACGCGAACGCGTTGAGGCGTCGCGGCGCGCGCGGCGGGGCGACACGACGACGACTCGACGGTGGTCAGCGGGTGGCGATGGGGGTGAGCTCCAGCCGCACCACCATGTACTTCAGAGACGCCACCCGGCGACCCCCGGCCGGGTGCGGGCCGACGTCGTCCTCGACCGAGCGCACCGTGGCGTCGGGGCTGGCGCCGGGGTCGGGCTGGTACCGACCCGGCGCAAGGCATCCCTTCAGCAAGTACGTCTGGCCACCGGCGCGCCGCACCACCGCCAGGCCGGCGGCGAGATCTCGTTCGAGCAGGGCCTCGTCCTCGCTGGACCAGGTCAGCGTCAGCTCGTGGAGCGGGCCGGAGGTCGCATCGGCCGAGCCCGCCGGTGGGAGCGCCGCCGTGGAGGATGGGCCTGTCGCACCCGGGCCTGAGGCCGGCGTGACCGGCCCAGGTGCGCGCCCGCCCCGGCCGCAAGCCGTGGTGGAGCCCGCGGCGCACACGAGGAGGAGCAGAGCAGGAACGCGCATCCGGAAAGGTGGGACGAGCGGGCGCGGGCGTGATTCACGGCCATGCACGGGCGGCGCGTGTTCTGGACGAACACCGGGCGCGGGCAGGTCCTTCACAGCGGGCGAGGGGCGGCGAGGGCACGCGCATTGCTCGCGTGGCCCCGAACCTGCGCGCCCATCGGGCGCCACGAAAAGGGAGCTCCATCATGTCGCGTATCGTTCATTGCGCCGTGCTGTCCGCGTTCTGTCTGCTGGGGTGCGACAACCAGGGCGCGGATGCCCAGGCCAAGGCCAACGAGGCGCAGGCGAAGGCGGACCAGAAGATCGCGGAGGCCAAGGCCGACGCGCAGAAGAAGGCGAACGAGGCGCAGGCGGAGGCGGACAGGAAGGTCGCCGACCTCCAGGCAGGCTTCTCCAAGAAGGCCGAAGACTATCGGCACGAGATGCAGGGCAAGCTGGACTCGCTGGACAAGGACATCGCCAAGCTCGACGCCAAGGCGAAGACGGCCACCGGCAAGGCGAAGACCGACCTGGACGCTTCGCTGCCGAGCCTCCACACGCAGCGCGATGCGTTCGGGCGGAGCTTGAAGTCGCTGGAGGGGGCCACGGCCACCGCCTGGGACGCGACGAAGGCGCGCGTCGACAAGGAGTGGGACGACCTGAAGGTGGCGGTGGACCGCGTCGACTGAACCACCGCGACGTGGCGGGTGGGTCAACGAGAGGATTCGCCCGCCTTGGTTTGTCGCCCGTGGGATCGTGCGCGCGCGCGGCTCCTACTTCGGATCGTCGGCGACGCAGTAGCCGTGCGGCCAGGACGCATGGTGGCTGCACATGCCGGCGCGGCAGTCCTCGTCCACGCGGCACTTGCCGACGTGACAGCCCTGGGGCGTGCACGGGAACGGGCCACAAGCGGTGTTCTCGACGCCGGGCGCCGAGGTGGCCTGCGCGCAGTCGCAGCCGCTACGCGCCTGGTAAGCGTCGGCTACCGAGGCGGGGAGCGGCTCGGAGCGCGCCACGCGCGTATCCGGCTCCTGATAGGGGTCACAATCGTGGAGCGCGGCCTGCGGCGTCTGGGGCGCGGGCGCGGCCGCGGGCAGTGGCGTGAGTTTCGTCGAGGCGCACGCGACCAGGGCACAGAGGAGCGCGATGGGGGCTGCCGCGGAGCGCATCGGTGACTCCTTACACCTTCACGCCGCGTCGCGCCCCGGCGATGCTACTCCGCCGCCGTTCACGGGCGGCCTTCGACGGCAGGAACGAGCAGCCATGAGCCGCCTGTTCGACAGATGCTGCATCGCCGCCAGCCTGGCCGCCTCGGCGGGGGTCGGGTGCGGCGGGGCACCACGCTTCGCCGATCGGCCCATCGTCTGGCACGTCGACGACGCGCGCCCCATCCCGGAGCCCGAGGAGAACGAGTACCTCAAGGTCCAGTACTTCGCGGACATCTTCGCGATGCGCCGGCTCGACCGCGCACTCGAGCTGCGCGATCACGATCGCGCCGGCAACACCAACGCCCTCGACGAGGTGCCGGACTCCACCTGGTTCGAAAACCGCATCGGTCGCCGCCAGGTGACGCCAGCCGAGATCGCCCGCGGCGCCAGCGCAGCGCGCCCGAGGCCCCCTCTGTCGATCACCGGCGCCAAGGTCGGCGGTGGGAACGCCGGCTTCATCGTCGTGGATGCCTCCGGCACCAGGTACCTGATCAAGTTCGACCGCCTCGAGAACCCCGAGATGCAGACCGGCGCCGCGGCCAGCGTGGTGCGGCTGTTCTGGGCGATCGGGTACCACGTTCCCTCGGACAACGTCTTCGTCCTCCGTCGCGACGATCTGGTCTTCGATCCCAAGGCATCATTCAAGGACGAGCTCGGCAACAAGCACCCGTTCACCTCGCGCGAGCTCGAGGAGGTGCTGGCGACCTCTCCGCGGCTGCCCGACGGCAGCTACCGCGCGCTCTCGAGCGAGCTGTTGCCCGGCACGCCCAAGGGCGGCCTCTCCCCGGAGGGCGTCCGCTCCGACGACCCGAACGACCGCGTGCCTCACGAGAACCGCCGCGAGCTGCGCGGTCTGCGCGTGTTTGCTGCGTGGCTCGGGCACACCGACATGAAGCAAGACAACACCCTCGACATGTACGTCGACAAGAACGGGCGGAAGTTCTTGCAGCACTACCTGATCGACTTCGGAGAAACTCTCGGCGGCCACCACGGCGAGAAGAACCGGGACGAGGACGGCTACGAGCACTACTGGGACTGGCAGAACCAGCCCAGGGCCCTGGTCACCTTCGGGCTCTGGAAGCGTCCCTGGGAGGGGCGCATCAAGACGCGATGGCCGGCCGTCGGCGCCTTCGCCGCGGCGGACTTCGACCCCGAGGTCTGGCGCGAGGCGTACCCCTACTTCCCCTTCTTCGAGACCGACGAGGCCGACTCGTACTGGGCGGCCAAGATCGCCATGCGGTTCGAGCGCCGTCACATCGAGGCGGCGGTGGCCGAGGCGAAGTACAGCGATCCGGCCGCGGCCGCCTACGTGGTCGACACCATCATCGCCAGGCAGCACAAGATCGGTCGGACGTATCTGGAGGCGGTGTCGCCGCTCGACGAATTCGTCATCCGTCCGGGAGCCCTGTGCGGCGTGGACCTGGGGGTCAGGCACCGGCTCGCGAGCTCGGGCGTCATCGAGCGCGTCGGCGATGACAGTGAGCTGCGCGAGCGCGTCACGGTGCAGCCGGACGGCTCGTTCTGCATGCCGATACCGAGCAGCGACGACTACCAGGTCTATCGGCTGCGCACGCGACGCGGCGGAGGCAATGACCCTCGCGTCGCCATGCAGGTCCACTTCCGGGGCGGGACGGCCGCCCACATCCTGGGCATCATCCGGCGCGAACCCTGAGGCCTGCGAATATCCAGAGCCGCTGCCCGACGCCTCGCTGCTGGCTGTTTGCTGGCCTCGTCGATCGGCACCGCTGGCTCCGCCCACGGTCAGGCCACCGCGCCGGTGGGTGTGCCCCCGGCGCCTGCGGCGGACGCGCAGAGACGCACGACGCCCCCGGCGCGCGAAGTGGCCCGGGTGCCCGAGGTGCCCGCCGACCAGGCGACCGTATGGGACGAGCCACCCGGGATCGAATCCGAGGACGTGGGGCTCTTCGTTCCGCGCGTGATCCTCGCCATTCCGCGCGCGGCCGTGGTGGTCGTCTTCTGGCCGATCCGACACGCCCTGCGTTTCACCGAGCGTCACGCGCTCGTCGACCACGTGAAGCACCTCTTCTACGAGGACCCGCACCCCATCGACGCGAGCGAGTCCGCGCTGGACGCCGCCGGTGCGACGCCCACCATCAACCACCTGTCGTCGCAAGGGCTATCGGTCGGGCTCAAGGTGTTCCACGACAACGTCGGGGGTCATGG
Source organism: Polyangiaceae bacterium (assembly GCA_037720395.1). Classification (GTDB taxonomy): domain Bacteria; phylum Myxococcota_A; class Polyangia; order Polyangiales; family Polyangiaceae; genus JBBJMR01. The sequence continues at coordinate 14,536 of JBBJMR010000028.1, read as the reverse complement.
GGAGCAAGCAAGCATCGAGGCGCGCTTCTTCGGCCGGTACGAACAGGCGTACGAGGCACGCTTCGACAGCGACCAGCTGCTGGGCTCTCACTATTGGCTGCAGCTGCTCAGTCGCTACGACGTCCAGCCCCAGGTGATGTTCGCGGGGCTCGGCGACGAATCTCCACAGCTGTCCGACGGCAAGGCGCTCGGCCCGCGCGACGGGGCTGTCGAGACGCGCTTCCGGCAGAGTCAGTTGTTGCTGAGCGGCGCGCTCGGCTTCGCCTTCGGTGAGCCGGGCGGCCTGGTGAAGCTGGGCGGCACCGCGGTCCTCCACAATCGCCAGCACGCTCCCGCAGCAGACGGGGACGGCCGCTCCATCGAGCAGGTGTACGACCCCTCGCGCTTGCCCGGCTTCGACCCCGATCGCGCAGCGAAGACCGTGGAGCTGGGCGGCACGGTCGTCGTCGACGGCCGCGATGCGCGCGGCGCCACCAGCAACGGCGTGACCCTCGACCTGTTCGGCGGCGCGATACCGCGCTTCGACCGCTACACCTACGGACATTTCGGCGGGGAGGTCACCGGGTACATCGACCTCTATCGCAAGACGCGCGTCTTGCTGCTGCGCGCCGCCCACGAGGCGGTGACCTACGCGGACGAGGCGGACATCCCGTTCTCGGAGTACCCGAGGTTGGGCGGCCCCACCCGATTGCGCGGCTACGCGCTCGATCGCTTTCGCGACACGCTCACGGCGGCCACCTCCATCGAGTACCGGTACCCGATCCACGAGTGGATCGCGGGGTCCTTGTTCGTCGACGCCGGCCGCGCTGCCAAGGACCATCGAGCGTTGTTCGAGCTGGACAAGTGGCGTCTCGGAGGCGGTGGCGGGTTCATCGTGCGCACCAGGACCAGCGTGCTCTTCACCGTCGATGTCGCCTACGGCGACTCGCTCAACGTCTACTTCACCACCGACCCGCTGCGCGCCTTCGACGCCAGAAACGACCAGCTATGACGGCAGGGCGCCAGGGCCGCGAATTTCTCCTGGGAACAAGCGGCTTTTCACGCCTGCGTGGTCGTTGTACGACCTCGCGGTGAGCGACTTCTTCGCGCCCGGGCTGTTCGCCGATCAGGTGGCGCTGGTCACCGGCGGGGGGACCGGGATCGGGCTGGCCACGGCGCGGGAGCTGGTCGACCTGGGGGCACGCGTCGCCATCTGCGGGCGGCGGCAGGAGAAGGTCGACGCCGGGCTCGCCGCGCTCCGCGCCGTGGCCGCCGGAGCCTCGACAGGTGCGAGGCCTCCTGACGGAGCTTCGACAGGACCGAAGCCTCCTGACGGAGCTTCGGGCGACCGCGTCTTCGGGGCCACCTGCGACATTCGCGAGCCGGAGCGCGTCGCCGAGCTGGTGGCCGCGGTGCTCGAGCGCTTCGGGCGCATCGACGTGCTGGTCAACAACGCCGGCGGGCAGTTCCCGAGCCCGGCGGAGCTGATGACACCGAAGGGGTGGGAGGCGGTCATCCGCAACAACCTCAACGGGACGTTCTTCATGACCCGCGAGGTGGGGACGCGGGCGATGATCCCGCAGAAGCGCGGGCGAATCGTGAACGTGACGGCCATGGTCGCGCGCGGCTTCCCGGGGATGGCGCACACCGGCGCCGCGCGCGCGGGCGTCGAGAACCTGACCCGGACGCTGGCCGTGGAGTGGGCGCAGCACGGTATCCGCGTGAACGCCATCGCCGTCGGCAACAACATCCGCTCGAGCGGCACCGACCAGTACGGCGGCGAGATGCTGGAGATCGCGCGCAAGGCGACGCTCCTCAAGCGCCTCGGCACGCCGGAGGAGGTGGCGCGGGCCATCGTCTTCCTGGCCAGCCACAAGAACGATTTCATGACCGGGACGGTGATGGGGTTCGACGGGGGCGGGCCGCTGTGGGGCGACATCTGGCCGATCCCGGACCCCCAAGAGCGCGGATGAAACGGCGGTTCGGGAGGCGCACGGTGGCCGGGCGATGAGCGGCGCCGGCAGTGACGGGGCGCGCCGGAAGGGCGACCTCGGAGCCCAGGACGACACGGACGCGGAGGAGATCGCCGCCGACGACGTCGCCATCGACGTCGATCCCGGCGCCGGCCCGGACAGCGGAGTGCCCGGAAGCGCAGGCGGTGCGCCGCAGCCGGGAGAACCGGCAGGCGCGAGGGCGCTGGGGGCGCTGATCAGCACGGCGCTCGCGGATCCGGGGGCGCCCGCGCGGGCGGGCGGGGACACGGGCGCGGGCACGGGCGAGCCGGACCCGCACTGGGTCGCGCCGGAGATGTTGGCCGAGCCGCCGAGGCCATGGCGCGACACGGTCGCCTCATGGCGGCAGATGGTGTTCGGGGCGGGGCCTGGCTTCTGGCAGGCGATGCTGCCGCTCGTCCTTTTCAGCGTGGTGCTCTTCACGCGCTTCCCGACGACGAACTACATCTTCGACGAGCAGGAGGCGCTCCTCGCCAACCCCTACGTCAACGCCACGCAGGACCTGGCGTTCAAGGACGCCATCCACCGCGACTTCTGGGGCCTGCCGCCGGACCGGAGTGTCGGATCCTACCGGCCGATCCCGAACTTCCTGTGGCGCGCCGCGTGGAAGGTCTCGCACCAGCCCTTCTTCCACCACTTCTACAACGTGATCCTGCACGCCGCGAACGGGGCGTTGATCACGGTGCTGGCGCTGGGATGGTCGCGGCGGCGCACGCTGGCCTGGCTCGCGGGCGCGCTGTTCGTGGGCTGCGCGGTGCTCACCGAAGCGGTGAGTGGGATCGTGGGCATCGCCGACGTGCTCGGGGGGATGGGCGCCATCCTGGCGCTCCTGGCGCTGCGGCTGCCGGCGTGGGGCATGCCGTTCGCGGTCTTCGCCGCCACGCTCTTCGGGCTCTTCTGCAAGGAGAGCGCGCTGGTCTGCGTGCCGCTGGTGCCCGCGGTGGCGCTGGTGGTGGCACCGCTGACGCACCCCGACCGGCCGGCGCGCCTGGCGCGCACCGTGCTCGCGTTCTGCGGGGCGCTGGCGGCCTTCGTCCTGTATGTCGAGCTTCGCAAGCGGTGGTTCCCGTCTCCCCTGCCCGCCGAGCTGGCCGAGGCGCTGCCGGAGGGCGCCGGGAGGCTGAAGCGGCTGCTGCACGAGTTCCTGGTCTGGTTCCACCAGGCGCCGCTGCCGAAGGACCCGCTCAACAATCCGCTCGCCGAGGCGGACACGCCGCGCCGCATCGCCGGGGCGCTGCGCGTGTACTGGCGCGGGCTGACGCAGATCGTCTTCCCGAGGACGCTGAGCGGCGATTACTCGTTCCCGCAGGAACCGGTCCCGGAGCACCTGGTCTTCCCGGAGAGCGTGCTCGGGGCGGCGATGATGGTGCTGCCGCTGCTCGGCGCGCTGGTGCTGTGGATCCTGGCCTGGTCGCGGGAGTCGGCGGCGCGCGCGCGGGCGGCGCTGATCGTGACCCAGCCGCAGGAGACCCGCCAGAGCCTGGCGGAGTACGGCTCGGCCTGGGCCAGCCTGGCCACCCTGCCGCGGGCCTCGCTGACGCGCAGCTCGCTCTACGGGCCGGTCGCGCCGACGGCGCGCTGGGTGCGGCCGCTGGGCGCGGCGCTGCTCGGGATCGCGGTGGGCGCGGCGGTGCTCGACTTCTTCGTGCTGCGGCCGCGGGGACAGGTGGTCGCCTGGCGATCGCTGCCGCTCTGGTTGATGGCGGCACCGGTGGGCGCGCTCGGCCTGGACCTCGTCGCCGAGGGCGCGCAGCGGATGCGGCCGGGGTGGGGGCAGAGCGTGCCCGTTCCGCTGCGCATCGCCGGGCCGGCGCTGGTCGCGGTGGGGATGGTGTGGGTCGTCATCAGCTACTTCCCGCACTCGAACATCCCGGTGGTGCTGCCGACGGTGCGGGCGGAGCGGTTCTGGTACTTCCCGGCCATCGGCTCGGCGCTGGTGCTGGCCACGCTGCTGTCGTGGATGCTGGAGACGGCACGCAGCGAGACGGCGCAGCGGGTGGTCATCGGGATCATCGCCCTCTTCCTGGGCTTCCAGGGCGTGCAGGCCTACCGGCACGCCATGGACTACCGCGACGACGTGCAGTTCTGGGAGGCGACCAAGGAGGCGGTCCCCAACAGCGCCAAGGCGCACCTGAACTACTCGGTGATGAAGGGCGCGCGCGGGGACCTGGAGACGCGCTACCGCGAGAGCAGCATCGCCCTGGCGCTGGCGCCGAAGTGGCCCATGGCCCACGTGTACACCGGCGACACGCTGTGCCGCCTGCACCGCGCCCCCGAGGCCTGGCCGCACTACAAGCGCGGCTTCGAGCTCGGCCCCAACGAGCTGAGCCTGATCGCGCTGGCGCTGCAGTGCATGTACGACGAGGGCGAGCTGCTGAAGAACGAGGACGAGCTGCGCGACCTGGCGGAGAAGAACCCCGGGTCGTGGATCGCGTACCTGGCCGTCGACACCCTCGAGAACCACGAGAAGAACAAGGGCGTGGACGGGAAGTACCGACCGCGCGGATACAACGAGGGTCCCAAGGACGGGGAGTGACCGCCCCTCCCTCTCTGATCGAGGAGCCGGTGCTACGCTGCGCGGCCATGTCCGACGCCCGCCTCGACCTCTCCCCCTGGATCTCGCCGCGCGCCGCGGGGGCGACGGCCTCGACAGGTCCGACGCCTCCTGGCGGAGCGTCGATCGCCGTGGGGACGATGAACTTCGGCAAGCGCACGCCGGCGGCCGAGGCGGAGAAGATCGTGGCCCGGGCCATCGAGGGCGGGCACCGCTTCTTCGACACGGCGAACGCGTACACCGACGGGGAGTCGGAGCGCATCCTCGGCAAGGCGGTGAAGAAGCAGCGCGCCGAGGTGGCCATCGCCACCAAGGTGGGCTTCGGGCGCAACGCCGGCAAACCGGAGGGGCTGGCCAAGGCGCGCGTGCTGGCCGCCTTCGACGAGAGCCGCGAGCGGCTGGGCACCGACTACGTCGACGTCTACTACCTGCACGTGCCCGACCCCGCCACGCCCATCGAGGAGACGCTGGAGGCGATGGCCGAGCTCTTCCAGCGCGGGGCCATCCGCGCCTTCGGCGTCTCGAACTACGCGTCGTGGCAGATGCTGGAGATCGACCTGGCCTGCGACCGGGTGGGCATCGCCCGGCCGGTGCTCTCGCAGCAGATGTACAACCTGCTCATCCGGCAGCTCGACATCGAGTACTTCCGCTTCGCGCGCAAGCACCCGGTGCACACCACCGTCTACAACGCGCTCGCCGGGGGGCTGCTCTCCGGGCGGCACGTGGCCGATGCGCCCATCCCCGGCGGGTCGCGCTTCGACAAGAACAAGCTCTACCAGGGGCGCTACTGGACGGCGCGCATGTTCGAGGCCGTGGACACCTACCGCGAGGTGGCCGCCGGGCTGGGGATGACGCTGCTCGAGCTGGCTTACGCGTGGCTCGGGTCGCGCCCGGGCGTGGACTCGGTGCTCGTCGGGCCGGCCACCGTCGAGCAGCTGGACGCCGCCACCGCCGCCGTGGGCAAGGGCGTGAGCGAGGAGGCGGCGCGGCGCATCGACGAGATCCACCGCGGCTTCATGGGCACCGACGCGAACTACGCGCGGTAGCGGGAGCGCCAGCGTGGAGGAAGCGAGCCTGGCAGAGGCCCTGGCGCAGTACGAAGAGCTGGGCTTCGCGCGGCTCGGGCAGGTCGTCGACGAGGACGCCTGCCGGCGGATGCGCGAGCGCACGGACGAGATCATGCTCGGGGGCGTGGCGGTGCCGGGGCTGTTCTTCCAGCGCGACACCGAGACCGGGGACTACGGCGACCTGGAGTACGGCAAGGGGTGGCAGGGGCCGACGCTCAACTACCGCAAGCTGGAGAAGCTCGAGCGCGACGAGGTGTTCCGCGCGCACATCGAGCTGCCGCTGTTCGGGCGCATCGCCACCCGGCTGCTGGGGCAGGCGGTGGTCATCTACCGGGCCACGCTCTTCAACAAGGCGGAGACGGGCGGGACGACGTTGCCCTGGCACCAGGATGGCGGGCGCTTCTGGGGACTGGACCGCGACCCGCGGCTGCAGATCTGGACGGCCATCGACGACGCGCCCGAGGACGGCGGCTGCCTGGAGATCATCCCCGGCACGCACCGGGGCGGGCTGGCCACGCCACTCGGCGGGATGATCCCGGCGGACATGGTGCGCGCTCGGCTGGAGACCGAGACGCCGGTGCACCTGCCGGCCCGCGCCGGCGAGGCCATCCTGGTGCACAACCACGTGTGGCACGGCTCGGCGGTGAACCGCAGCGGCAAGGCGCGACGTGGGTTGTCGGTCTGTTACATGGAGGCCAGCACGCGTTGCCTGCGCACCAAGCGCGCACCGCGCGCGTTCGTGCGCGTGTTCGAAGGGCGCTGAGGGGAGACGGAGCGCGGCGGCGGGCGGCGCGCGGGGCGGCGCTGTGCGTCGGTCGTTGCGGCGGCCAGCGTCGGGCCGGGGCGGCGTGCGTCAGGGGGGCCGGCGACAGCGCTCGATGTCGGCCTCGCGGACCGAGACGCCCGGGGCGTCGGCGGTGGCCGCGCCCTCGTCGCGGACGCGTGCCTTGCGCATCCCGACGCCGCGATCGAGCAGCTCGATGGTGGCGCCGGCGCGCGCCACGCCGGCGACGCGCGGACCGGCGGGGGTATCGGCGACCAGCGCCACATCCTCGGTGCAGACGACTCGCGAGAGCGGCTCGGGCGGGGGGGGAGGCTTGCTCATGGTGAAGAGGGCGCCGAGCGGCTCACGGCGCGCGACGAGGGCGGCGCTGCGGACCCAGCCGATGATCCATCCGTTGGGCAGCTCCCAGACGATGCGCGTGTCCGCGCCGGTGACCTCCATGACCTCGACGTTGGCCGAGGTCTCGGCGGCGGTGAGGCGCGCGTGCGGCGGGATGCCGGCAGAGACGGAGAGCGGCACGTCGCGACCGATGGGAAGCGCCGCCCAGCGCAGTCGGGTGCCCATCACGCCACGGGGATCGATGGGGAGCGAGTCGAGGGTGAGCGCGTCGCACGCCACCGGGTCGAGGGCCGCGCTGGGTTCCAGACTGGCCTCGGCGCCGAACACGGGGACGAGGACCACGCCGGCGCTGCTGACCGAGATCACCTCGAGACCCAGCCTCGGCATGGCGAGGAACGTGCGCGCCACGACCATGGCGACCGAGGGGGCGACGCGCACGCCCGCTCCGTCCACGAAGCCGGCGAGGGAGAGGTGGCCCGCCTCGACGCGCAGGAAAGGCGAGATCGACGCCGTGGGTCCGTCGGCGAGGACCAGCTCGACCTGTCCGGCCGAGGCGGCGGCGTAGGCAACCGTGCTCGGGGCGGCGCGCAGCTGCGCCGGCGGAAAGGACGTGCGCCAGCGGCGGCCGCGGACGATGCAAGCGGCGCGAGGCGGGGCGAGCTCGGCGGGGAGCGGCGGAGGCGGAGGCGGAGGCGGATCGCTCGGCGCGGGCGAGGCGTCGCGGTCCGGCGCGGGCGGCGGGCCGAGGTCGATCGCGACAGGCGCGGCCGGTGCGCCGCACGCGGTGAGCCCGGCGAAGGCCAGCGCCATGGCGGCCAGCGTGCTCGCGGCCAGCGTGCTCGCGGCGCGCGGGATGGACGGGCGCGGGATGGACGGGCGCGGGATGGACGGGCGCGGGATGGACGGCCACGGGATGGCGGGCGGAGGGGATGGCGCGCGCACGTCGCTCACGCAGCGGGCTCGAGCGCGACATCGGCCGTGGTGGCACCGACTCCGGCGAGGATCTCGCGGTACCAGCGGGCCGCCTGCGTGGCGCGGCCCGGCAGCTTCACGCTCCCCCAGAGCACCGAGAGGGTACGGGTGGTGGCGGCGTCGGTCTTGGTGCGCTGGGCGTCCTTGACCGCGTTGGCGCAGGGGCCGCCCGCGTCGCACAGGCAGAGGAGGCCGCCAATGTCGATCTCCTGGCCGCCGGCGTTGAAGACGTAGCGGCTGCCGGCGGGCGCGATGGCGATAGAGAGGGGCTCGGCGGCGCGATCGAGGTCGACGACGCTGATGGGAATGCCGCTGTGGAGGGACACGGCGTTGCAGGCGTCGACGGCGGCGTTGATGGACCCGAGCGCTCCCTCGGCGACGGCGCGCAGGAGGTACTCGGAGGCAGGCTTGCCGCGGCCGGTCGGCTTGTAGCCGCCGTGGCGCAGCAGGTCGCGCACCGCGCCACGGACGGCGTCGTCGGAGCGCATCGGCGCGGGCGCGTCGACGGCGGCGAGCAGCGCGCGCAGCGTGTCCGGGGGCGCGGCGATCCCCATGGGAGCCGTGAACGTCGTCGAGAAGGCGGCAGCCTCGAGGAGCGGATGCGGTGCGACGCGCAGAGAGAGCACGGAGGGAGGGAAGCGAGGCGCGGCGGTCGCGTCAAGGCACCGGGCACGGGCACGGGAACGGGAACGGGAACGGGCGCGGACACGGACACGGACGCGGACACGGACGCGGACACGGACGCGGACACGGACACGGACACGGACACGGACGCGGACACGGACACGGACACGGCACGGGCTGAGTGGGGCCGGGATCTGGCCACCCTAGACGCGCAACCGCGGTGGGGCCGCGAGCGTCCAAGTCATATGCCCGTTGCCCCCCCCGCCCCGCCCGAGGCCGCGCCCGGCAGCCCGGCCGCCGAGAACGCCGACGACCACACCGCCGAGCAGGCCGACAACCAGCGGATTCGCGAGCAGGTCACCCGGCAGCCGCCGCCGAAGGCGCCGCCGCGGCGCGAAGAGGTGTTGCCGGAGGACGGCACCGGCGAGCTGCTTGAGGAGAAGAAGCGGCTCGAATAGCGCCGGCGCGCGGTCAGCGCTTCTTGCGGCCGCCGAGGGCGCGGCACTGATCGAAGCCGTTGCGCGTGGCGTCTCGCACGCAGCGGTCGTACGCAGCGCGCGCGTCGGCCTCCCGGCCGAGCTCCTGCATGGCAGCGCCGAGGTAGAGGTAGCTCATCGCGTCGGTGGGGTCGGCGGCGATCGCCTGCTCGGCCATCTTGGCGGCCTCGACGTTCCTGGTCCGGTGCAGGAGGTCGAGGACCTGCCGGGTGAGCTCCCTGGCGCGCACGGGATCACGCGGCGCGGCGGGGCCGGTGTCGCCGATGCCGGGCGAGGACGCCGCCGGCGCCAGCTCGGCCTCGGCGGCGGCATTGGGGGCGACGGCGGCGGCGGCCGCGTGGGCCTCCGCGCTCGGCGACGGCGGGCCCCCTGTTGTGTCGGCCGGCTGCGCCGCGGCCTCGGGCGCGGCCAGGTGGCCCGGCTCGCCGGGCGCGCCGACGGCGACCTCGGCCGAGCCCATCGGCGGCTCGGTCGGCGGCGGGGGCAGCGCGGGCACCTCGGCGGCCGCCTCGGCGGAGGGCGGACGCACGTCGACGGTGGGGCGCGGCGGCGTGTTGCCCTCGCCGAACATGCGCGCCGCGACCGCCACGCCGATGAGCAGACCCGCGGCGCCGACGACCCAGGTCACCGTGCGACGCGAGCGGGCGCGACGGGCCTCGATCAGCGAGGCGCGCTCGCCGCCGCGCGGTTCGTGCGCCAGGGCCTCGTCGTCGTCGGCGGCGGGGTGCGGTCGGGCCTCCGGCGCGGGCTCGGAGAAGAAGGACTCGTCGAGGTCCTCGTCCTTGTGTGCGCCGGCGAGGGCGTCCTCGCGCTCTTCATCTTCGTCCTGCGCGCGGTCGTCTTCGTCTTCGTCGTCTTCGTCGGCGTCCTCGCGCTCGTCGTCGAGGTCGCCGTCGCGCTCGTCGCTCGCGTGGCGGCGTCGGTTTCATCGCCGGCGGCACCGGCGCGCAGCGTGGCAGTGGGCGACTCGTCCACGGCGATTCGACGAGGGCGGGCGACCCGGTCACCGCGGCGACCCGGCAACGGCGGGCGATCCGACGGGGCCCGCGACTCGGCCGCCGCAGGCGACCCGCCAGCGGCGGGCGGTCCGTCGTCGGGGGCAGATCCAACGGCGCCCGGGAGCTCGGAGGCCGCGGCTGGCGGCGTCCCCGCCGCATCGGCCGCCAGTCCGAACAGGGTGCCCGTGCTCGGAGGGGGCGGGGTGTCCGACGCTGCCTCGAGCGCCTTCTCCAGGGGCGAAGGCTCGCTGGTGCGCTTGCGGCGTTCGCGTCCCGCAGGCGCGCTGCTCGGCGAGCGGTCGCCCCGGAGAGACGGATCGGCGTCGAGACCCGCGAAGCTGTCCTCGTCGTCGAGGTTGCGCGGAGAGACCTCGCTCCTGTCGAGGTTCCGCGAGGAGGTCTCGCTCTTGTCGAGGCTGCGCGCGCTGTTGTCGAGCGACGGCGTCGGAAGCGGCGGGAGGACGGGGCGCCCGTCCGGCCCGGGGCGGCGGCTCGGGTCGACGGGCTGTCGCGCAGCGAGCGGCTCGAGGAGGCTGGCCAGGCCCTGGAGCGCGACGGGCATGGCGCTCGGCATCGTCGTCTCTTCCGGTGCGTCGCGCGCGACCATGGGCCGGGGCAGGAGCTGCCGGGTCGCGGCGGCATCGCTGCGCGCGACGCCTGCGGGTGACGGGCCGGCGCCGTTGCTGGCGCCGCACGACGCGGCGACCGGGGGCCCCAGCAGCTCGGTCGATTGCACATCCATCGTGTGTGGGCCGGAGCCCGCATCCGAGGCGCGGAGATCCGACGGCGGCGGGATCTGCGAGCGCCGCGCGCGGACGCGCGCCGCCAGCTGACCCCGCCGCGCTGATGCGCCCATTCGCCCCGGCGGCCTCGATGCACCCATGCGCGGTCACACGCGTAGCGCGGCGCGCGCCGAGGCGCCAGGGACACCGGGACCGCCGACCACGCAATCGTGGGTCCAGCGGCGCCGTACCCCGTCGCCCGTCCCCTGCCCCGGCTACCCCGCCGTCCGGGGCCGATGACCCAGCACCAGACGCGGCCCGCCGGCGTAGACCACCGCGTCGAGGAGGTGCGCCTCGTCGACCAGCTGCAGGGCCGGCGCCCCGCGATCGAGCAGGATCTCGCCGCCGGCGTCCGCGAAGCCGCAGGCCTGCGCACCGAACAGGCCGCCCATCTGCCACAGCGCCTCGGCCGGCGTCTGCCCGCCAGCCGGGCGCAGCGTGACGCGCCGGCCGGTGCGCAGGCGCTCGCCCAGCTCCAGGCCGCGCATGTCCTCGAAGGGGTCGGTGAGCACGTGACTGTCGACGCCGGTGCACAGGCGCACGCCCGCGGCCACCAGCGCGCCGAGATCCGGCAGCCCATCGCCGAGGTCGCGCTCGGTGGTCGGGCACAGGCAGGCGAAGGCGCCGGCCTGCCAGCGCTGGCTCGTGCGGCGCCAGGTGGGTGGCGTGCGGCCACGAAGCGCGGACCGAGCACCCCGCGCTCGGCGCACAGCTCCACCGGCGCTTGCCGGTCTCCGCCAGGCAGGCCTCGACCTCCGCTGTCTGCTCGGCGATGTGCATGTGCAGGGGCAGATCCGGGCCCGCGCCCAGGCGGCGATCTCCCCCAGCCACCCGGGGCTGGCGCACGCTGGCGGCGCCACAATCGCACGTCGTCGGCGCCGGCCAGCGCCGCTGCAGCGCCTCGACATCGCCGAGGGCCGCGTCGACGGTGGCGTCGGCGAAGCGCCGCTGGGCGCCCTCGGGGGCCCGACCGGCGCCGGCGCGCGCGTAGATCACGCGCAGCAGGGCGATGCGCAGGCCGGAGGCGCGCGCCGCCTCGATGACCGCGTCGGCGAGCACGGTGCGCTGCGCGTACGGGGCGCCGCCCGGCTGATGGTGCACGTAATGGAACTCGCCCACCGTGCGCACGCCGGCGGCGAAGAGCTCGTCGTAGGCCACGCGCGCGATGCGGTGGATGCTCTCCGGATCGAGCCCGTCGGCGAGGCGGTACATGGCGGTGCGCCAGGACCAGAAGTCGTCGCTCCCCGCCGGGCCGGGGCGCTGCGCGTCGCCGCGCATGGCGCGCTGGAAGGCGTGCGAGTGCGCGGTGCAGAGCGCCGGCAGGACGATGCCCTCTGCCTCGACCCGCATGGTCACCGGCGCAGGACGCTCTTGTCGGCGGTGGTGCGGTAGTACCCGCGCGGCCAGTGCCGGTAGTACGTGGCGTCGAGCACCTGCGGCCCGCTGGCCGGCTCGGTGGCGCGCTGTGCCACGATGCTACCCACCACGCGCACCAGCGAGCCGAAGCCGATGGACTCCGGGCCGGAGGCGTCGGCAGCGGTGGCCATGGTGATGCGCGCGCGCAGCACGGCGAACTCGTGATCGCCGACGGTGGTGCGGCAGGAGTCGTCGGCCGAGGTCTCGCAGGCGTTGCGGCCCTCGAGCTTGCGCACGCTCAGGGTCAGCTCGGTGGCGCCGCCCTTGTCGGCGCGCGCCTCGACCACGCCGAACAGGGTCACCTTCTTCCGCAGCCACTCCTCGGGCTGGCGCTGGGCCATCACCGGGTCGTACTCGGTGGCCCCGTTGGCTGCGGCGGCCTCCGCGTCGAGGGGCTGGTAGGCGCGGCTGTAGCCGTACGGGCCGGTGCCACAGCCGAGGGCAGCCGAGGCCAGCAGCACCAGCGGGAGTCGTCGCATCGGGCCTTGGGTAGCGACACGGGCGATGCAGGTCAAGCCGCGCTGAAGCGCTACTTTCCCCAGTCCACGGTGGGGCGGCCCGGCGGGGTGACGTTGGGCATGGCGTGGAAGGTGGCGCGCGCCAGGTCCGGCAAGGCGCCGCAGGCGCGCTCGCCGAGGTTGTTCAGCTCCTCGGGGTCGTCGCGCACGTCGAAGCAGTGGTACTCGCCGTCCCACTCGCGCGCCTCGACCTTCATCGGACCCTGCATGAGGCCCCAGTTGCGGAAGCCGCACTCCCAGACCCAGGTGCAGTTGGTCAGCGGCACCGGCTCCATGGTGCGCTCGAGCCGCGTCACGGGGTGACCGACCATGCGGCGCCGGAAGGGCGACAGCGCCGGGTCGTCCCAGACGCCGATGAGGTCGAGCAGCGTGGGGCCGAGGTCCATGTGCCAGACCAGCTCCTCCTTGGCGGCGCGGACGCTGGCCTCCTCCTCCTCGGAGAGCGTTCCGGGCGGGGCGTCGACCCAGGTCGGCACGCGGATCTCCTCGTCGTAGAGCGCGCTGGTGTGCCCGAGCTGCCAGTGCTCGCGGAAGGACTCGCCGTGATCGGCGGTGTAGACGAGCACGGTCCGCTTGCCGCTCTCGGTGGAGCGGATGTGATCGACCAGGCGCCCCACCGCCATGTCCGAGAGATAGACGACGTTCCGGTAGTAGTTCATGAAGGCCTCGTTCTTGTCGGCCGACTTGTCCATCTCGCTCGGCTGGAACGGGGCGTGGTTCTCGTCGTAGATGTACGGGAAATGCACGGCGGAGAAGTGCACCACCGCGAAGAACGGCTCCTTCATCTCGCCCCACTCGGAGATGACCCGGTCGACCACCAGGGCGTCGGGCGCGCCGGTGTCCAGGTCGGCCTCGGGGTCGAGCTCGGTGGCCACGCAGCGGTGGGAGACGGGGATGTCTTGCACGTAGAGGCGGGCGTTGCCGAACATCAGGTTCTGGCTCGTCCAGTAGGCGGTGTCCCAGCCGGCGGCGTGCGCGTAGTCCCAGAGCAGCGGCACCGAGTGGAGCAGCTCGCGGCTCTCGTGCGGGCGCACGCCGGACCAGATGTTGGAGATGGAGATGGCCGTGGTCGAGGCGTTGGACCGCATCTGCAGGAGCGGCATGCGCCCCGGCGCCGCCTTGTTGGAGAACGGCGTCGCCTGGTCGCAGCTCGGGTCGTACTCCTCGCAGCACACGTCGGCGCGCAGGCTCTCCTGGAGCAGGAGCACCACGTTGCGCGGTCGCGCCGGCCTGGCGTGCAGGTCGGGCACCGGCTCCGGGTCGCGCCGCTGCACGCGCAGATCCGGCGACTCGTCGGTGTACCCGAGGTGCTCCTTCACCAGCGAGGTGATGCCGTGGAAGTAGATGATGTCCGGCGAGGTCGACTGCCAGCGCCGGTAGCTGGCCGGCACGCGGGTCAGGCTGAAGAGCAGCGGCGGCACCAGCAGCGGCAGCAGCGCCCGCAGCCACGGCCCCGGGCGCACCAGGCGGCGCCCGGCCCACACCAGGGCGATGGCCAGCGCCAGGCTGGTGGCCAGGTGGAAGACGACGAGCGGTCGCCCCATGGGCATCGTCCCCACCAGCGACCAGGCGATGCTCTTGCTGTGGATGACGCCGTCGATCGACAGGTAGATGTTGTAGAGCGCGTAAAAGGCGCGCTCCACGCCGGCGGCCAGGGTGAAGAGCACCACGAAGAGCACGCCCACCGCGGCCCGCACCCAGCCGCGGCGGCGCGAGGCCACGTAGAGGAGCAGTGCCCAGAAGACGAGCGAGACGATGGCGGAGGCCAGGTAGCCGAGTGCGTGCAGCCGATCGAGGGCGAGCAGGCGCGGGGCGCGCCGGATGACGTCGTTGCCCAGCATCCACAGCGCCGGCGCGAGCAGGAGCGCGAAGGCCAGCAAGCGCCGCCTCCGGCGCAGGCGCCGGTGCCGCTCGCGCGGCCACTCCAGCGGCGGCTCCGGGCGCGGACCGCGGTCGAGCGGCGGCTCCGCTGGCGGACGCGACTCGCGCGGCTG
>JBBJMR010000489.1:0-4372 GCA_037720395.1 Polyangiaceae bacterium | reverse complement strand
CATGCGAACCGGACGCTGGCTTCTCTCGTTGCTCACGCTAACCCTCACCACCGCGTGCGAACGCATCCCCGCCGGCGGCAGCGATGCCGGTGCCACCGCCGCCTCGGGCAACACGCCCGCCGCGGTGGCGCCGCCGGGCAACCCCGCGCTGACGCCCCCGGTCATCGACGCGGCCGCGCCTGGCGACAGCGCGCTCGCGGCGGATGGGGGCATCCCCGACGCCGCCGCGCCCATCGACGCGGGCATGGCAGACGCGGCGCCGCTCGGCGACGGCGGCGCGCTGCCCAAGGCCGACCCGAGCAAGCTCGAGCTGGTGGGCACTGCCATCCAGGGCGGCCTGGTGCGCGCCAAGCTCAATGGCAAGCTGAAGAAGATGAGCTTCCCGGGCCACCGCGCGGTGCTCTCCAAGGAAGGGGAGTTCCTCGTCGCCTTCGCGCGCGACGCGCGCCCCCAGGAGAAGCTGACCATCACGCTCGACGACGGCACGGTCATCGAGCACGTCTTCGAGGTCACCCAGCGCACCTACGAAACGGAGAAGATCGACGGCCTGCCGACGGAGGAGGTCGACCTGAACGCCGACACGCGCAAGAAGCTGGCGACGACGGAGGGCGAGCTGGAGAAGGTCCGCAAGGGCTTCATCGAGAAGCCCTGTTACAAGGACGGCTTCGTGTGGCCAGCCAACGGCAGGATCTCCTCGCACTACGGGGTGAAGCGCATCCTCAACGGCAAGGAATCGGGCATCCACTGGGGCGTGGACATCGCCGCCGCCCTGGGCAGCCCGGTGCACGCGCCGGCCTGCGGCAAGGTGGTCTTCGCCAAGCCCAACCAGCCGCTCTCCGGCAACGTGGTGCTCGTCGATCACGGCCACGGCCTGACCTCGGCCTTCCTCCACCTCAACACCATCACCGTCAAGGAGGGGGACGAGGTGAAGCAGGGCCAGGGGCTGGGCACGGTCGGCGCCACCGGCCGCGCCACCGGCGCCCACCTCGACTGGCGCATGAACCTCTTCGAGGTGCGCGTCGATCCGGAGCTGCTCGTCCCGCAGCGCTGACGGCGGCGGCGCCGGGCGCTCGGCGCGAGCGCATCGAGCGAGCTACCTTGCTCGGGCTCGGCGCGGACGCGCGAAGCGCAGGGCCAGCCGCTCCGCGCGTTTCAGGTGCTCGAGCAGCGCTGGCCGACTCATCGCCAGCTCGCGCGTGCCGCTGGCGAAGGGCCATGAGCGCAGCTCGCCCCATGTCTCGAGGCTCGCGCTCCAGGCGCGCGAGGGGTCCAGCCGCCAGCCCTCGACGCTGGACACGACGCGCGCGATGGCCACGCCCTCGGCGCCGATGGTGAGCCGCAACAGCCCCGTGTACTGGTCGGAGAAGTCGTACGGGAGCAGCACCACGCTGCGCGCCGGGCTTCGCCGAACCGTGCCAGCCACACCGTGCAGGATGGCGGCCAGCACGCGTCGAGTCTTCGAACGACTCTCGGAGGGCGCGTCGACGCGGTCGAGCGAGAGGTAATACGAGTCGCAGCGATGGCGCGCGCCACCGAGGCGAAGCTCGAGGTCGCCGTGCCGCCGATCGCCCACCGACAGCAGCTCCAGCACCAGCTCGGTCCGCATCTCGCGCAGCGGCTAGCGGCGGACCGAGACGTGGACGTGCGTCTCGTCCTCGTAGAACACCCAGTCGAAGCCGGCGTCCACCGCCAGCTTGGCCAGCCAGCCGAGCTTGCGCGGGTCGAGGTCGGAGGTGGTGAGGTCGGCGGCGCGCCCCTCGTAGTGGATGCTGCCCTTGCCGTGCTCGCGCTCCTCGTCCCACGTCTCGGTGACGCGCAGGGTGAGGTCCGGCCAGCGCTCCTCGACGCGCTCGGCGAGGTCGACCAGGCGGACGCGCAGGCGCGCGGTCATCATCCGGTCCGCGCCGGTCTTCTCCTCGTCCTTGAAGAGGATGCGCTCGTCTTCGCAGCGCACCAGCCGCGCGTAGGCCGCGCTACCTCGCACCACGGGCGCCTCGAGCGCTCCGACGATGCTGGCCTCGGTGCCCTCCGGGATGCGGTCGCCCACGCGGAAGGCGGCGCTGCGCGGCTTGGACAGCGACGGGCCGTCGGGCGCCGGGTCGGTGCACGCCGCGAGCGCGAGCGTCCCGAGCAGGAGCACCTCGATCAGGGGAGCGAGCGCGGGGCGCGGCATGGGAGGCGGCCGGGACAGGATCGCTCCGTCTCGACCGTCCAGGCAAAATCGCAGCAATCCCGGGCAGCAATCGGCCGCTACCGACCGTTGCACAGCCGGATGGGCTGTCGTCATACTCCCGGTCTGCCCGCGCCCCTCCGACCCGCCCGCCGGCCCTGCGTCGCACGCTCACTCGTTGGCGCCGCCCTCCTGTGGGGCGTGACGCCGGCGTTCGTGCTCGGCGTCCCCACGCCCGCGGCGGCACAGAGCGCCATCGCCCTGCGCGCCGCCGACCTGGTCGACGCCGGTGAGCTGGCGCTGGCACGCGGCAAGTACGAGTTCGCCGTGCAGGCCTTCACCGAGGCGCAGCGCATCGGTGGCGGCACCAGCCTCCTCTACTCGGTGGCCCGGGCGCACCACCAGCGCTGGCTGCGCGACAAGGATCCGTACGACCTGGCGCAGGCGGCGACGAGCTACCGACGCTACGTGCAGGCCGCGCCGCGCGGCGAGCACGCGCCCGAGGCGATGACCCATCTCGCCCGCCTGGAGGCCACCCTGGAGGCGAGCCCGATCGACGACGATCGCCTGGCCGCCTCCGCCGCGCGCGAGGCCATGGCCACGCGCCTGGTGGCCAGCGCCGACGCGCTCGGCGCCTCGCTGCGCGTCGACGGCGGCAAGGCGCAGGCGCTGGCGGCGTTCCTGGAGCTCGCGCCCGGCACGCATCGCCTCGTCGTCGGCGCGCCCGGCTACGTCAGCGCCACGCGCGACGTGGTGATCGCCCGGGGGATGGTCTTCCCCGCCAGTTTCGCGCTCGACGCACAGCCAGCCACGCTGGTCGTCTCGGCGCCGGCCGGCGCCACGGTGTACGTGGACGGCACCTTCGCCGGCCGGACGCCGTTCCCCAGGCCGGTGGCGGCCACGCCCGGGCGCCGCCTGGTCAGCGTGCTCCTCAACGGCCACCGGGCGCGGGACGAATGGATCGAGCTGCGCCGCGGGAAGGAGACCCGCCTGGCCGTCGAGCTGCGCGCCACCTCGCAGCGCAAGGGGGCCTGGGCGGTCATCGCCACCGGCGGCGCCAGCGTGGCCGCCGGCATCGGGCTCGGCGTGGTCTCGGTCATCGAGCACCGCAAGGCGCGCGACCTGTCGCGAGGCGACGAGCAGCTCGGTGACCAGGAGCAGGTCGAGTACGACGTCGCCACCGACAAGCGCGACGACTATCGCATCGCCTCGGGATTCGCCGGCGGCGCCGGCCTCGGGCTCTTCCTGCTCGGCGGCGCGCTCTACGTGCTCGATGACCCGGCCGTGCCGCTGGTCGCGCCGCGCAAGGACGCCCGCCGTGGGCGCCCGGTGCCTCCGCGCTTCACCGCCACCCCGCTGATCGGGCCCGGTCTGGCCGGCTCGTCCGTCACCTACCGCTTCTAGGCGAATGGCGCGCAAACGGGTCTCCCAGATCGCCGGCGCGCTCGGGCTCCTCCTCGGATGGGCGGACATCGCCGCCGCGCAGCCACAGGCCGCCGCCGTCGTCCCGCCGCGCGTGGAGCGCGTCACGCAGGTGCCCTACCCGCCGGGCGGCGAGGGCAACGCCAGCGTGGTGCTGGTGCTGACCATCGACAAGGACGGCAGCGTGCGCTCCGCGGAGGTCGAGCGCGGCGACGAGCCCTTCGCCACGGTGGCCCGCGAGGCGGCGAGCGCGTGGCGCTTCACCCCCGCGTCGCGTGACGGCGCGCCGGTGGCGGCGCGCATCCGCTACCAGGTCGAGTTCGTCGAGGAGAAGGTGACCACGCCCGAGGCGCCGGTGCCTTCCGGGCCCACCGTGCCGGGCGGCGCGGCGCCGGCGTCGCCCACCGGCGCCACCGGCCCCGGCGCCGGAGGCACGCCGAGCGAGGCGCCGGTGGTGACCACGACGCAGCAGGCGATCGAGGTCGAGGTGCAGGGCATCAAGTCGCCGCCCTCGGTGTCGTCGCTGCGTCGCGCCGAGGTGCGCGAGCTGCCGGGCGCCTTCGGCGATCCCTTCCGGGCCATCGAGATCCTCCCCGGCGTCACGCCCATCGTCTCCGGCCTGCCCTTCTTCTACGTGCGCGGCGCTCCGCCCGGGAACGTCGGGTACTTCCTCGACGGCGTGCGCGTGCCGTACCTCTTCCACGCCGCCGCCGGCCCCTCGGTGGTGCACCCGGCGGTCGTCGATCGCGTCGACCTCTACTCCGGCGGCTATCCGGCGCG
>JBBJMR010000488.1:0-4373 GCA_037720395.1 Polyangiaceae bacterium | reverse complement strand
TCTTCTTGTCGACGAAGAAGCGGACGCGCGCCTTGCCCTCTTCGTTGAACTCGAGGACGCGGTCGCCGCTGCGCGGCTCGCCGTCCTCGTACTCGATGGCGTAGGCGAAGCCCGAACAGCCGCCCCCCCGGACACCGAGGCGGATGGCGCCGTCCGGCGTGCCGCGCTCGGCGAGCGCCGCGCGCGCGGCGACCACGGCGGCATCGGAGATGCCCACCGTGTCCTTGGCGACGCCGGTGTCGAGCTTCTCGACCGGCTTGAACGCCTTCTTCTGGGCCTCGGTCATGGCCGACGCCGTGTCGGTGTCGGCCGCGCCCGATGCCTTCTTCTGGGCCTCGGTCATGTCCATGATGCGGGTCTCCGTCTCCGGCGCGCTCACCCCTGGCGCGGCTGCTCGGTGCCGGGCTGGGCCTTGGCCTCGCCCGCGTTCTGCAGGGCCAGCTTGGCCTGCTGCTTGGCGCGGAAGTCCTGGATGGCGCTCTTGATGGCGTCCTCGGCGAGGACGGAGCAGTGGATCTTGACCGGCGGGAGGTTGAGCTCCTCGGCGATCATGCTGTTCTTGATGGTCTCGGCCTCGTCGACCGTCTTGCCCTTGAGCCACTCGGTGGCCAGGGACGACGAGGCGATGGCCGAGCCGCACCCGAACGTCTTGAACTTGGCGTCCGCGATGCGGCCGTCGTCGTCGACGCGGATCTGCAGGCGCATCACATCACCGCAGGCGGGCGCACCGACCAGGCCGGTGCCGACGTGATCGTCGTTCTTGTCGAGCGTGCCCACGTTGCGCGGGTTCTCGTAGTGCTCGATGACCTTGTCGCTGTATGCCATGACTCGTCTTCTTTCCCGTCTACACGAACTTCTACTTCAGAGTCTCGCTGCCGGCGGGGTCTGGGGCGGCACGCCCCAGGACCTGTCGCGGCGGCACGCCCCGGATCCTGTCAATGCGCTGCCCATTGCACCGAGGCCAGATCGATCCCCTCCTTGTGCATCTCGTAGAGCGGCGACATCTCGCGCAGCTTGTTGACCTTGGCGATCACCAGGTCGGCCACGAAGTCGACCTCCTCCTCGGTGTTGAAGCGGCCCAGGCCGAAGCGGATGCTGGAGTGCGCCATGTCGTCGCCGATGCCCATGGCGTGCAGCACGTACGACGGCTCCAGGCTGGCGCTGGTGCAGGCCGAGCCGCTGGAGACGGCCACGTCCTTGATGGCCATCATCATCGCCTCGCCCTCCACGAAGGCGAAGGAGATGTTCAGGTTGCCGGGCAGGCGCGGCTCGAGCGCGCCGTTGAGCTTCAACGAGTCGAGGTGCTTCTCGAGGCGATGACGGAGGCGCTCGCGCAGCGCGAGGGTGCGCTTCGATTCCTCCGCGCCCTCGAGGCGCATGATCTCCGCGGCCTTGCCGAAGCCGACGATGGCCGGCACGTTGAGCGTGCCGGAGCGCATGCCGAACTCGTGGCCACCGCCGTCGATGAGCGCCGTCAGGCGCACGCGCGGCTTGCTGCGGCGCACGTAGAGGCAGCCCACGCCCTTGGGGCCGTACATCTTGTGCGCCGTGATGCTGGCCAGGTCGACGTTCATGGCGTTGACGTCGAAGGGCACCTTGCCGATGCCCTGCACCGCGTCGCAGTGCAGCAGCACCCCGCGGGCGCGGGTGATCTTGCCGATCTCGGCGATGGGCTGGACCGTGCCCACCTCGTTGTTGGCGAGCATGACGCTGACCAGGATGGTCTTGTCGGTGATGGCCGCCTCGATGTCCTTGGGGTCGACGATGCCGTCGGGGCCGACCCGCACGTAGGTCACCTCGAAGCCCTCCTTCTCGAGGCGCTTGCAGGTGTCGAGGATGGCCTTGTGCTCGATCACCGTGGTGACGATGTGGTTGCCCTTCTCGCGATAGAACTCGGCCACGCCCTTGATGGCCATGTTGTCGCTCTCGGTGGCGCCCGAGGTGAAGACGATCTCCTTCGGGTTCTGGGCGCCGATGAGGACGGCGATCTGCTCGCGCGCTTGACCGACGGCGGCCTCGCTCGCCCAGCCGAAGGAGTGGCTGCGGCTGGCCGCGTTGCCGAACTTCTCCGTGAAGTACGGGAGCATCGCCTCCAGCACGCGCGGGTCGAGCGGCGTGGTGGCGTGGTAGTCCATGTAAACGGGCAGCTTCATCGGTCTTCTTCTCTAGGGCGCTCTGACTTGTGAGACTCGAGTGAGGCCTCGGCGGGCCTCAGGGGGCGACCTCGAGCTCGGCGGTGAGCACGGTCGACACGGCGGAGGACGCGCTCCTGCAGCGCTTGCCTCCGTGGACGCCGGCCACCAGCTCGGGCTCGGCCTGGGCGGGGTCGTGGACGTTGCAGTTGCAGCACGCGGCGACCAGCTCGGCGGGGTCGCAGGTGTCGCAGGTCTCGAGGTACTCGAGGCTCGACTCGAGCTCGCGCTCCAGCGTGCGCAGGTGATCGATCTGGGTGCGCGTCTGGTCGAGGCGCGCGCGGTAGACGGCGCGCATGGTGGACATGGCCTCGGGTGCCGACGGGGCCGACTCCCAGCTGCGCACCACGTCCTGGATCTGCGGGAGCGAGAGGCCGAGGTCGTGCAGCTTGCCGATCCAGCGGATGCGCGCGATGGCCCCGTGGTCGTAGAGGCGGAACCGCCCTTTGGAGCGCGCGCTCGGGCGCAGCAGCCCGAGCTCCTCGTAGTGGTGGATGGCGCGCACCGTCTTGCCGCAGGCCTTGGCGATGTCACCGACCTGGAGCAAGCGCTCCTCGGGCACCGCGGCTGCCACGCCGTCGCGCACAGCGTCGCTACCCGGCAGAGCGATGCCCGACTTGGCGGCGATGGGGAGGTGGCGGTTCAGCTCGCGATCCACGGCGGGTCCTTCTACTGCAACCCTCACGTACGCGTCAGGGATTCTTGAATCCAACCCTTACGTGCACGTTAGGTTTGCAGACTCAGGACTATCTAGGCCCCGCCCGGGGTCGTGTCAACGACGAATCACCAGTGTTTCCGGTGGTTGGGCGCGTCTGTCCGCCGGCGCGGGCCCGGAGCGACGTCAGCCGGGCAGGACACAGCGGAAACCGAGGTTCGAGAAGCGGGCGGCCGGCGGATAGCCGTTCCGGGAAGTGCAGGTGAGGTTCCACGGCAGGTTGTTCCAGGCCCCGCCGCGGGTGACCCGGTGGGCGTCGGCGGCGTACCCCGCCGGCTCGACACAGGGATCCCGCTCGGCAATGTCCGCGTCATCGGCGACGTCGCGGCACCACTGCCAGACGCAGCCGACCATGTCGCGGACGCCGCCCGGCCCGGCGCCGCGCGGAAAGGCGCCGATGGGTACCGTGGACCGCGGGCCGTGGCTGCGCATGGCACAGGCGTCGTCGACCCATGCCTCGCCCCACGGGTAGCAGCGGCCGTCGCTGCCGCGGCAGGCGCGCTCCCACTCCGCCTCGGTCGGCAGGCGGGCGCCGCGGAACGTGGCGTAGGCCTCGGCCTCGTAGGCGCTGACCCCGACCACCGGATGGTTGCCGACGAGGTACGGCTTCCACTCCTCTTCGCCCCAGAACCGCGGGGCGGTCACCGCCTCGCGCCGCCGCCAGGCCCAACCCGGCGCCGACCACAGCGAGCGGTCGTCGTAGCCACCGGACTCGACGAGCGCCGCATACGCGGCCACCGTCACCGGGAAGCGGTCGATGCGGAAGGCGCTGACGAAGACCTCGCGCGCCTGGCCGCGGTTGCCACGGCTGAAGAGGAACGAGCCGGCCGGCACGGCGATGGGGTCGACCGCGATGGCGCGAGGGTCTCCGAGCGCTGCCAGCCGGTCGCCGGCGGCGGCGCGCTCGGCGATGGGGCGCGCGTGGTGCTCCAACTCGGCCAACAGCTCGGCCAGGAGCTTTTCCCGCAGAGGCACCGTGGTATGCATACCCCGTGGTCAAGATCTGCGCGAGGTGTCACGAGGTGAGCGCCGGAGGCTTCCGCTGCCTCGACTGCGGCGGCCCCTTGCTGCACACCGACGACCCGCGCGCCAGGGAGCTGCCGCAGGCGGTGTGGAAGCAGCAGCGGGTCGACTACGGCGCGCGCCGCGGCATGATCGTGCGCTTCCTCGGCATCTTCGCGGGCGTCATCGTCGCCCTCTACGGCTCGCGCTCCTCGTTCGCGCTGGCGCCGCCGTGGTCCTGGGTGGGCGTGGGCGCCTCGCTGCTCGGCGGCCTGCTGTTGTGGTGGGCGATCTACGTCGCCGCCGGGCGCGCCGTGCGCGTCTGGGTCCTGCGCAAGGGCCAGCTGCAGAAGCGCAAGCTGGCGCGGGCTCTACTCGGCGGCGCCGTCCCCGGTACGCGCCGCGGCTGAGCGCGGGTGTCGCGGCGCAGGCCCGGCGGCCCGCGCCGCGCCGCCGCGCCCCCG
>JBBJMR010000210.1:0-15784 GCA_037720395.1 Polyangiaceae bacterium | reverse complement strand
CGACAGGGGCAGCGGCGAGGTGGCCATCGCATGCGGCGCGCTCGACGAGCTCGACCGCATCCTCGCCGCGCTGGGCTTGGCGTGAGCGGGGCGTGGCCGGGCCGGGCCGGCGGTTACTTCTTCTTGCCCGAGAGCGAGTCGAGCTTCTCCAGCGCGCTCTTGCCGATGGAGCTCCCCTCGCCGTGCTTCGCGGCCAGGCCGAGCTCGGCCTTGCCCTCCTTGAGCTTCTTTTCCTCGAGGTAGCTCAGCCCGAGGTAGTAGTGCGCGGCGGCGAACTTCTCGTCCGCCTTGATGGCCGCCTGGTAGTCGGCACGCGCGCCCGGCTCGTCCTTGAGCTCGTGGCGGCAGGTGCCGCGGCGCACCAGCCAGTCCGGCTGGTCGGGCTTGAGCTTGAGCGCGCGGTCGAGGCCCTTCACGCAGTCACCGAAGGCCCGGGAGTAGGCGAGCATGACGGCGATGGTGCCGACCATGGCGGCGTTGTCCGGCGCCTGGGCCAGCGCCTTGCGCAGCTGCTCGGCGGCCTTGTCGGGCTGCTTCTGCTTGAGCAGGAAGTCGCCGTACGCCAGCCGCAGCTCGGCGTTGTCGCCCTTGTGCAGCGCGGCGTCGAAGTGCTTGCTGGCGTTGGCCGTGTCGCCCTTGAGCCCGTAGGCGAAGGCCAGGTTCTGGTGGAGCGCCGCCGAGTCGGGCGACTTGGCCAGCCCCTGCTTGAGTAGCGCGATGGCCTCGTCCGGGCGGGCCGGATCGTCGAGGTAGAGCGCGCTCAGGTTGGTCATCGCCTCCATGCCGCCGGGGTCGATGGCCAGCGACTTCTTGTAGGCGTCCTCGGCGCCGGCGCGGTCGCCGGTGCGCTCGCGCGCCACCGCCAGGTAGAAATGCGCCTCGCTGCTCTTCGGGCTCTGCAGGGCCGCCTTCTCGAGCAGGGGCTTGGCCTCGTCGTACCGCTCGGCCTTGATGGCCTCGATGCCCTGCTTGAGGTCGGTGTGGCTCGGGCCGTCCTGGGTCCGCTGCCCGGCGGGCGGATCGGCGTCGAGGGCCTCCTGGCCCTGCGCGGGTGCCTGCGCGCCGCCGCAGGCCGACAGCGCCAGCACCGCGCCCACCGAGAAGAGCGCGCCGAGAAGCGCGCCGTGACTGGTCCGCCCGTTTGCCCTCATCGCCCTGTCTCCCTCCGGCGGCCGCCCGCGGCGTCGCGCTGGGCGCACTCTACCACCTCGCCCGCCCGCGCCGGCGTCGGCGCCGCGTGCGCACGGCGGCGTGAACCGTCGATGACACCCGCCGCGGATCTCGCGCCATGTCGCCGGGTTCGGCGCTGGCAGAGTGTTTGCTTCGGAGCAACGGCCAATGGCTTCTTCCTGGCTCGGCGGAGCGCGGTCCTCGGTGTGGCTCTGACCACGGCGCTGCTGCCGGCCGTGGCCTTCGCGCAGGATTCCGGCGGCGCCTGGTTCCCGCCGTCGCCGGTGCCGCCGCCCCCGGCCGTGCCGGCGCCGCCTCCGCCCGTGCCCGCGGCGCCCTTCCCCGGACCGGCAGCTGCGCCTCTACAGGCTGGCGGACCGAACGTCGTCACCTACCCCGACGGCAGCGCCTCGGTCACGCGCACGCCCGCCGGTGGCGTCGACGTGCACGCGCCCACGCCCTCCGGAACGGTGCACGCGCTCGGCTGCGATCGCGTGGACGTCGACGCGCGCAGCCGGGTCGCCGCCGCCGGCTCGCCGTGCGCCGCCTACTGGTACCCCTACCCCGTCTACCCGCCCTATCCCTACCCGTACGCGTACGCCTATCCGCCGCCGCGCCCGCCCAGGCCGCAGCCGCCGCCCGATCCGGCGCGCACCGGCGCGCTCATCGCGTCCAGCCTGGTCTTCGGGCTGGGCACGCTGGCCGCGGGCTCGGCGTTCGTGGCCTCGGCGTCCGAGCCGCAGTACGACTTCTGCAACCCCGACGGCTCCGGCGCCTGCGGGCGTCACGAGCCGAACAAGGCCGCGCTGTACGCGATGGGCGCGTTCCTGACGCTGCCGCCGAGCGTGCCGCGCTTCGTGGTCGGCGACGTGGGCACCGCGCTCCTGCTCACCAGCCTGCGCGGCGGCTCGTTCGCGCTCGGTGCCTTCGTCGACTGGGACGACGACTCGCAGATGGTGCCGGTGACGCTGGCCTTCGTCGCGCCGCTGACGCTGGGCATCGTCGACCTGGCCACCACCCCGCGTCGCTACAAGGCGGAGGACACGAAGCGTCACTCCGACTCGGCGGCGCTGCAGCCCGAGCTGCGATCCATCGGGCCCACGGCCACGGTCGGTGCACGCGGCTCGTTGCTCCCGGCGCTGGGCGCGTCGGGCGTCTTCTGAGAGGCTCCGCCAGGAGACCGGGCCTGTCGAGGCTCCGCCAGGAGACCTCGGACCTGTCGAGGCTCCGCCAGGAGCCTCTGACCTGTCGACGACGCGCCGACGAGCTTCCAGCGGCGGTGCATCCACAGCCACTGCGCCGGCTCGGCCCGGACGAAGCGCTCCAGGGCCGCGGCGATGCGCGCGGTGGCGTCGAGCAGCGACGCGCGATGCGAGGCCGGCGGCTCGAGCACCTCGACCACGTCGAGGGTGTGCAGACCGTCCGCGTCGCGGCGCGCCAGGGCCACCAGGATTGGCGCGCCCGCCCGCGCCGCCAGGGTGGCCGCGGCCAGGTCGTGGCGAGCGATCGCGCCGAGGAACGGCAGGGCCGCCACGCCGGAGGCGCGCTCCGGGACCTGATCGACGAGCAACGCCACCACACCGCCGCCGGCGAGCGCCGCGCGCGCACCGCGCCACGCCCCGCGCGCGTCGTGCAGCACCACGCCGCGCTCCGCGCGCAGCGCCTGCCAGTAGTCGTCCAGCGCGCGCCAGGAGAGGCGCTTGGTGATGACGTGGAGGCGGCCGGCGCCGCGCGCGGCGATCCATCGCGCCGCCGCGCACGCGCACAGGTCCCAGTTGACGGCCAGCGCGGTGGCCACCACCACGCCGCGACCAAGGGCGTGAGCCTCCGCCAAGGCGCGCTCCGCGCGCGGTGTGGCCCGCTGCACCCCATCGAGCGCCGCCGGCGGGCGGCCGGCGAGCCAGAGCAGCTCGAGCAGGCCAGCTCCGAGCGAGGCGTACATGGCGGGCGCGACGCGGCGCTCGATGCCAGCCCGCTCCATGGCGTGCTCCACGTGCCGGCGGCGAACGCGCAGCACGCCGCCGACGAGCCAGCCGAGGCAGGCGCCCAGGGGCGCAGCCACCGCCATGGCAAGGCGGCCACGCCGCGAGCGATGGCCCGGATCCACAGCGGCCGCGCCGCCCGCGTCCCAGCGTGGCGCCGGGCACCGCGCCCTCGTTGCCGGCCGCGGCCCGCTCGCCGCCCGGCGGAGCGCTCTCCGCGACGTGCCCCTCCTCCGCCCCCGCGGGTGCGACGTCGCGGCCGAGCTGCGCGCCGGGCACGGCCTCGGCCGAGGGCATGGTCAGCCGAGGAAGCCCGCCTTGCGCTGAGCGCCCGCCTCGCCGGTGCCCTCCACGGCGGCGGCGAATACGTCCTCCAGCGCGAGGAGGAAGGTGTCGCCCTTGACCGTGTGGGCGCGCACGCTGGCACCGCTGATGCGCAGGCGCTCCACCTTGCCCACGGTGAGGCCCACCCCGGCGTGCGCCGTGTAGAGCGTGAGCAGACGGCCCGGCGGCAAGGCGGCGTTGCCCTCCTTGTCGGCCTTGGCCTGCGCCGTCTCGAGGACCGTGCGGAGCATCTCTTCGGTCATGGTCCCCGGCTATCCACTCCGGCGGAGGCGGCGTCAAGCGCGCGGGCCTGTGTTCGAGACGCTTCGAGACGCCCGGACAGGCGCTTCGCGCCTCGCCGGGGCCCCGCGGCGCGCACGGCGGCGCGCTGGGCCCGGCCCGTGCCGGCGCGCTGTCCCGCGGCCGCGCGCCGGGCTGCGCCGAGCGTGGTACCTTGGGGTCGATGTCCTCGAGCAACGGCAAGGCGCCGTCCTCCAACGGGGGCCGCGCTTCCGGCGGCGGTGGAGGGCGCGAAGCCCTCCCGCCCGGCGCGCCGGACTCCGCGGCCGCGACGCTGGCCGGGCGCGGAGACGTGGCGGCCACCGAGGCCATCCCCGGTGGCCGGCCGGCCATCGCCGGCGACGTGCACATCCTCATCGACGACGTGAAGAAGAACTTCGGCTCCACCGTCGTCCTGCGCGGCATCACCATGCACCTCAAGCGCCGCGAGACGGCGGTGGTCATCGGCGGCTCCGGCGCCGGCAAGACCACCCTGCTGCGGATCCTCATCGGCCTGGAGAAGCCGAGCAGCGGGCACGTTTGGATCGACGGCGAGGACATCTCCAGGCTCAACGAGTACGAGATGAACCGCGTGCGCCAGAAGTTCGGGATGGTCTTCCAGTACGCGGCGCTGCTCGATTCGCTGTCGGTGTTCGACAACGTCGCCTTCCCGCTGCGAGAGCACAGGAAGAAGATGAGCCGCAAGGACGTGCGGGAGAAGGTGGTGGGCATGCTCCAGTCGCTGGGGCTGGTGAACAAGGAGGACCGCATGCCCAGCGAGCTCTCCGGCGGGCAGCGCAAGCGCGTCGGACTGGCGCGGGCGCTCATGCTCGAGCCGCAGATCCTGGTCTACGACGAGCCGACCAGCGGCCTCGACCCGCACACCAGCCGAATGGTGGACGATCTCATCGAGGAGACACGCGACCGCTACAGCGTCACCAGCGTGGTCATCTCCCACGACATGACCAGCACCTTCCGCATCGCCCACCAGGCCTACCTGCTCATCGACGGCCAGGTCGCCGCCGAGGGCACGCCGGACACGCTGGCCTTCGGGACCAACGACACCGCGCGCGAGTTCATCCGCGCCTCGGGCATCGCGCCGGACCGCATCTCGCGCGTCACCGACGAGCCGACGAAGGAAGCGGCCGCCGTGCGCTACAACGACCGGGGCGCGGCGGAGTAGCGACGGCGAGCGCCTCACCGACGGATCGGGCGGCGCCTGCCGGCGCGCGAACCAGCTCGCGCTCCGCTCGGCTCGAGCGGACCTCGAAAGGCGGCGCTCCCACCGGGAAGCGCGGCTCAGCGCGAGAAGTTGTTGTAGTTCCCCGTCGCCGGCTCGAAGAGCAGGACCCCGCCTTCGACACCCACGACGAGCACGCCGTCGAGCGTCGGATGGGCCTTCAGCGTGCCTTCCGTGTCGCTGAATCCGGACTCGACCTGGATGGGCGCGAAGTCCTTCAATCGCGCGAGCCGGTCCCACCATGCGTCGTGCACGCACCAGTTGCGCACCGGGGCCGCGCGTGGCGCTGCCCCTTCATGGTCACGGTCACCCGCTGCGCCGCAGCGCGGATCGAGTAGCCATGACGCTGCTCGGACTCAGGAGGCGTGCGCCGCGGCAGCCTCGTCGAGGCGCACCCAGGCCCGTCCCTGCCGTCCGAGCTCCGCCACCGCCGCAGAAAGCGCATCGAGGCGCGCGCCGAGCGGCTTGCGCAGATCGGGCTGCACCGGGATCAGCGCCTCGAGCCCATCGCTGGCGTCGAGGAAGTCGATGCCGTGCAGCTCGAGGTTGACCAGCGGCTCGCCCCGGAGCGACCGCGCCAGCCAGCGCGCCCCCCGCTCCCCCGCCATGGCCAGCGAGGTGCCGATGAACGGCAGCCTCGCGCGCGGCGTGACCTGCACCGGCAGCTCCACGAAGCGCCGTGCCCCGCCGCGCTGGAACCAGCGCGCGCCTGGGGGGTCCGGCCGTGGGGGCGCCAGAATCCCCCGGGGGTCGTCGCACCGCGACGACGAGGCGCGCCCGCGCAGGCGCATGGCCGCCAGCACTGCTGCCTTGGCCGCCCAGTACGGCGGACAGGGGAAGACCGAGGAGTCGAAGGCCACTCCTGCCTCGTCGAGCGCGTCGAAGACCGCGTCGCTGACCAGGTAACCTGGCGCCCGGAAGCCCGTAGGCCGGCTCCCCACCGCGGCGGCGATGGCTGCAGCGCCGTCCTCGACCTCGGCGGCGATCTGCGCCGGCGGCAGGCGGGAGAAGTCGTAGCGATGGCAGAGGCTGTGGTTCTCGACAGCGTGCCCGCGCAGGGCCAGCACGCGCAGCGCCGCCCCCGCCCCCGCCCCGGCCCCGGCCTGGCCGGTGAGGTCGACGCCGATGGCGAAGAAGGTCACCGGCAGCTCGTGGGCGCGCGCGAAGTCCTCGATGCGCCCCAGCGCACGCTGGTAGACGAGGTGCGCGCTCTGCGCGCTCGGCGGCGGCAAGCCGTGGATGGCGTGGTAGTGCGGGATCTCGTCGAGATCCACGGAGAGCGCGGCGATCACGACGCCTTCCGGGACGAGAACGAGGACGAGACACAAAACGCCGAGAGCGCTCCACCGTGGGCGGAGCGCTCTCGAGCGGGCTCACACGGCTGGTCTCAG
This sequence comes from Polyangiaceae bacterium, assembly GCA_037720395.1. Classification (GTDB taxonomy): domain Bacteria; phylum Myxococcota_A; class Polyangia; order Polyangiales; family Polyangiaceae; genus JBBJMR01. Next base: position 9,398 of record JBBJMR010000210.1, on the reverse strand, counting down.
CCGCCGGCCATCTTGGCGACCTCGGCCGCGAAGTCGTCCTTCGGCGCCCCGCGGTCGATGCCCTCGCCGAGCTGGTAGCGCACGAACTTGCCGATGGTCACCGGCGCGCCCGCGGCCTTGGAGGCGGCCTCGCGCAGCTTCTCGATGGTCTGCCCGGGGACGCACACCGACTCCTGGTCGAGCAGGGCGATCTCCGAGTACCACTTGTTCAGCTTGCCCTCGATGATCTTGGGCCAGGCCGCTTCCGGCTTGGGCTTGGGATCCTCGCGCATCTGACCCTCGTAGATGCCGCGCTGCTTGTCGGTCATCTCCTTGGTCACCTCGCTGCGCTCGAGCACCAGCGGGCTCATCGAGGCGATCTGCAGCGCCGTGTTCTCGGCGAGCTTCTCGACCTCGGCGTGCGCCGCCGCCGCGGAGCCCTCGGTCTCGACGGTCAGCACGACGCCGATCTTCCCGCCCATGTGGACGTAGGCGAAGGCCAGGCCGTGCTTGCCCTCGGGCACCGACACCCGGTCCCAGCGACGAACGGCGATCTTCTCGCCGATCTTGCCGGTCAGGGCCAGGGCCATGTCGTTGACGGTGGAGCCGGCCAGGGGCGCCTTGCCCAGCTCGCTGCCCAGCTTGGCGTTCTCGGCCACGCCGAGGACGTCGCCCACGAACTGCTTGAAGACGTCGTTGCGCGCCGAGAAGTCGGTCTGGATGTTGACCTCGACGAGGGTCGCGGCGCGCTTGTCCTTGCTGACGGACGCGCGCACTTCGCCCTCGGCGGCCACGGCGCCGGCCTTCTTGGCACTCTTGGCGAGACCCTTCTTGAGGATCACAAGGACCGCCTTCTCCATGTCCCCGCTGGCCTCTTCGAGAGCGGACTTGCAGTCGCTCATGCCGGCCGAGGTGCGCTCGCGCAGCTCCTTGATTGCCTGTGCGTTGACGGCCATGGCGATGCTCCTCAGCTGCGCGGGCCGCGGTTGCGCGGGCCCTGGTAGACGTTGATGTCGTCGCGACCGCCGCGGCCCTGGCCGCCACCGTCGCGCGGCTCGCGCTCGATGTTGTCCTTGCGACGCTGCGCGCCCTCGACGCACGCATCGGCGATGCGCCCGCAGATGAGCTTGATGGAGCGGATGGCGTCGTCGTTGCCCGGGATCACGTAGTCCACGAGGTCCGGGTCGCAGTTGGTGTCGGTGATGGCCACCACCGGCACGCCCAGCTTGCGCGCCTCGCTGACGGCGATCACTTCCTGGTGCGGGTCGATGACGAAGACGGCGTGCGGCACGTTGCCCATGGCCTTCAGACCGCCGAGGTACTTCTCCAGGCGTTCGCGCTCCTTCTCCAGGCGCGAGACCTCCTTCTTGAGGATCTGGGTGAAGGTCCCGTCCTCCTTCATGCGCTCGATGGTGCGCAGGCGGTCGAGGCCCTGCTTGATGGTGCGGAAGTTCGTCAGCGTGCCGCCCAGCCAGCGGTTGGTGACGAAGTACATGCCGGCGCGGCGCGCCTCTTCCTGCACGATGTCCTGCGCCTGGCGCTTGGTGCCCACGAAGAGCACGTGGCCACCGCGGCCCACCGCGTCGACCACGAAGTCGTAGGCGCGCTTGAAGAGGCGCGTCGTCTGATCGAGGTCGATGATGTGGATGCCGTTGCGCGCGCCGTAGATGAACGGGCGCATCTTCGGGTTCCAGCGCTTGGTCTGGTGTCCGAAGTGCACGCCGGCATCGAGCAGCGAGCGCAGGGGCAGCGGGAACTCGCCCGGGGCACGGACGATGGGGGCAGCGGGCGGAGGCGGAGGCGGCGGCGGAGGCGGCGGTGCGGCCTCGGGGGTGCTGATATCGGTCACGGGCACGGTTCCTTTCGGTTGGTCCGCCGCTCTCCTCCCCTGACCAACCCCCGCGATCTGTTTCCAGACGGGAGGCACCGGGCCAGCGGTTCGTGCGTGGGGCGCGCCGCGTGCGCCCTGCATGGGAGCCTGCGACCCGCTCCGGAGAGCGTGTGGAATGGTGGATTACCCCGCCCTGGAGGCCCCGGATGGGCCCGTGAACGGGGCGGCTCTGGTACCGCACGGCGGCGCCACCGTCAAGGGCTCGGCCAGGCTCGGCCAGGTCGGCCAGGTCGGCCCGGGTCGCCGGGCCTGCCGGCGCGCGCCGGGCTGCGGCTTGGCCTGGCGCGAGAGCCCGCTATGCTCCGCCAGATGCGCTTTCCCCGCGGCACGGTGCTCTTCGCTGCCGCGGCGACCCTGGCCGGCGCCTGTATCGCCAGCGCCCCCACCGGCATCCACCGCCAGACCGACGACGGCAGCGGCGGGGGGATCGACGTCCCCGACGCCGGGGCCGGACGCGCTCCTCGACGCCGGCGACGGCGACCGCACGCCGTGCTCGGAGCCGACCCGCCGCACGGGCCGTTCACCGGCGGCCAGCGCGTGCTCGTCCAGGGCAAGGGCTTCGGTTCCGACGTGCGCGTCTGGTTCGGGCCGAACGAGGTCGACGCGGCCACGCTGGTGCCCATCGACGCCACCCGCATCCAGGTCGAGACGCCGCCCGGCCAGGGCGGCGCGGTGGAGCTGGTCGCGCAGAACGGCGACGACGAGTCGACGCGCCGCGTGCTCGCCGGCGGATACGTCTACGACCGCCTCTACGCGGCGCCCGACGAGGGACCGGTCTCCGGCGGCACGACCATCGAGATCATCGGCCAGGGCACGAGCTGGGACGAGACGAGCGTGGCCACCATCGATCAGCAGCCGTGCACCACGCTGGTGGTCGAGTCGGCGACCCTCCTCTCCTGCACCGTCCCCCAGGGCACCCCGGGCGCGAAGCCGGTGAGCGTGGCCACCGGCGAGGAGACCCTGGTGGTCCTCGATGGGTACACCTACGAGGACAGCGACAACGGCTACAAGGGCGGCCTCAGCGGCGACCCCATCGCCGGCAGCATCAAGGTGCTGGCCTACGACAACTTCACCGGCGACCCCATCCCGGGGGCGCACGCGCTGGTGGGCAGCTCGGTGGAGACGGCGCTCCAGGCCAGCACCGACAGCTACGGCGTGGCCGTGTTCGACGACCCCAGCCTCGACGGCCCGCGGACGGTGACCGTGGCCGCGGAGTGCCACAGTCCCATCTCCTTCGTCGACGTCGCGGTGGACACGGTGACCGTCTACCTCGACCCGGTGCTGCTGCCGGCGTGCGCCGGCGAAGGCGATCCGCCGCCGGTCGGGGGCAAGCCCGGCGCCTCCGGCCTCGTCTTCGGCGAGCTGGTGTGGGGCACGCAGAACGAGTTCGAGAAGGGCGATTGGAGCAACGTACCCCTCCCGCAGGACGGTGAGCGCCAGGTGGCCTACGTCTGGGTGGCCGGCAACGACCCCGGCGCCGAGTTCCAGATCCCGAGCGGGTCGCTGCCGGTGACCCCGCTCTCCCCCGGCGAGTACGGCTACGAGTTCGTCATCGGCGCCGCCGCCGGCAACCGCGCGCTCTACGCCCTGGCCGGCCTCGAGGACCCGAGCTTCGAGCCTCCGCGCTTCACCGCCTACGTCATGGGCGTCCTCAAGGGCGTGCCCATCACGCCGGACGTCACCGTCGAGGACGCCTACATCCCCATGGTGCGCACCCTGGACCAGGCGCTGGTCTGGGAGGTGGAGTCGCCCGCGCCCGGTCCCAAGGGGCCCGACCGCCTGCGCGGCTCGGTGGCCATCATGCTCGGCAACGACGGCTTCGCCATCCTGCCCTCGGCCAAGAAGACGCCGCTCCTGCCGCTGTCCGGCCCGCTCTCCTTCATCGGCGTGCCCGCCCTCGACGGCGACTTCCTGGGGTCGAGCTACCTGTCCACCGCGCGCGCGGTGACCGGTCCTGGCGGGAGCGCGCCGCTGTCGGTCATCGGTCGCATCCTCAGCAACACCACGAGCCAGCCGGTGGACGTCTCCGGCTTCGTGGGCGTGCCCACCCTGGTCACGCCGGCGCTCAACGGTGCATGGGACGGGCGCCACCTGGCCACCGACTTCCCGCCCGGGCTCATCGATGTCTCGGTCTACGACATCGCGTCGGGTGGCGTCGGAGGCAACGGCCTCTGGCACTGGACGGTGGTCGTGCCCGCGGGGTCGCACGCCATCGAGGTGCCGGACCTGTCCGGCTTCGAGCTGGCCGGCCTGCCGCCGGGGCCGGTGCTCATCGGCGTCTACGGCGGACGGGTCGGCGGCTTCGACTACGGCGACCTGCGGTACCGCGACATCCGCCCGGTGGGGTTCAGCGCCTACTCCCTCGACTACTTCCCGGCACACCTTTGATGGCGCGCCGAACCGGGCGCGCCTGGCTGGCAGCGTTGGCGGCGGCAGCCTCCCTGGGCGCTTGCTTCGATAGCGGCACGCGCTACGTCGATGGACCGCCGGTGGTGCCGCAGGCGGTGTGCACGGTGGGGGCCACGCGCTGCACCAACGACTTCGAGCGCTGCCGCGACAGCGGCGGTACGCCTGCCTGGGTGGCGGAGGAGGCCTGCGGCGTGAACGGCAAGGTCTGCGCGCTCGAGCTGGAGCGCTGCACGCCGTGCCTGCCGAATTCGCGCGGATGCGACGGCATCGACGTGGTGCAGTGCGACGCGCAGGGCGAGCTGGGTGCGGTGATCGAGATCTGCGATCCCGCCAACGGCGACGCCTGCCGCAACGGCGCCTGCCTCGACCTGTGCAACGAGGCGCAGATCGAGAAGAGCAACGTCGGCTGCACGTACTGGGCAGTGGACCTGGACAACGCCAACATCGACGCCACCAGCAACGCCGCCGCGCAGCAGTTCGCGGTGGTGGTCTCCAATCCCCAGCCGGACGTGCCGGCCGTGGTGCGCGTCTTCCAGGACAACGGGCAGCCCGGCGCCGCGCCGACACCGCTGGAGATCGCCAGCGCGGTCATCGCCCCGCTCAACCTGGTGGTCCTCAAGCTCGGTCCGCGCGAGGTCGACGGCAGCGAGCCCGGTAGCTACGACACCGGCACCCACACCGCCCTCACCCGCCACGCCTACAAGCTGGAGAGCGACTTTCCGGTGGTGGCCTATCAGTTCAACCCGCTGGAGAACGTGAACGTCTTCTCCAACGACGCCTCCCTCCTCAAGCCCCAGGAGGCCTTCGACAACATCTCGCCGGGCGCGCTGCGGTCGGCGTACGTGGTCGGCGGCTGGCCGCAGACCATCGCCGTCACCGACGACCCGAACACCAACTTCAACCCCAACGACCCCATCAACCTGCGCGCCTTCCTGACGCTGGTCGGCACGCGCGAGGCCACCAAGGTGCGCGTGCACACCACCGCGGCGGTGGTCGGCGGCGGGCCGGTGCCCGCCACGCCGGCCGGCGGCGTCATCGAGGCCGAGCTCGGGGCCTTCGACGTGCTCAATCTGGAGACCGGCGACTTCAACGCCGACTTCACCGGCACCTTCGTGGAGGCCGACGGTCCCATCGCCGCCTTCGTGGGCAACGAGGCCTCCGACGCGCCGCACTTCGAGACGCTCGTCGACCGGCGCTGCTGCGCCGACCACCTCGAGGACCAGCTCGACCCCATCCGCACCGCCGGCTTTCGCTTCGCCATCCCGCACTCGCCGAGCCGCACGCGCACGGTGCAGCAGGCCGGCGGAGACATCGGGGTGGTGGCGGAGCCGGACTTCGTGCGCTTCGTGGCGGTGCAGGAGGCCGGGGCGCGCATCGTCACCACCTTGCCCGAGCCGGACAACGTGATCGATCTGCCCGGGCGCGGCGCCTTCCGCGAGGTGACGGTGATGCGCGACTTCATGGCGGAGAGCGACCAACCGGTGAGCGTCATCCAGGTCACGGCGAGTCAGGACGCGGCAGGCGTCAAGCGCGGCCTGCCCGGCGGCGACCCGAGCCTGGTGGTCATCCCGCCCATCGATCAGTTCCGGGCCAGCTACGTGTTCCTGACGCCGGACAAGTACGCCTTCGACTTCGTGTGCGTGGTCGCGCCGGCCGCGGTCACCGTCTACCTGGACGGCGCGCCCATCGGGCCGGAGCGCTGCGCCATGACGCCGGCCGATGGACGGACCGACGGCGAGCGCGGCGGACCTGCCGAGCTCGTCGTCTACACGTGCCAGCTCGGCTTCGCGCTCGTCGACCCGCTCGAGGAGGCACCGGACAACGTCTCGCTCGGCGTGCAGAACGACGGCGTCCACCGCCTGCTCGCCAACGGCAACGTCGGCGTGGTGGTCAGCGGGTTCGATTCGTACGTGAGCTACGGCTACGCCGGGGGCACCGAGCTGCGGGAGATCGCGCCGCCGGATTGAGCGAGTCGGGTGGGCGCGGCGAGGTCGGTCCGACACGTCGGGTGAGGTGGTGCGGCGTCGGGGAGCGGTTCGACGGGTAGGTCGATTCGTTCACGACCGCGACCGCGACCACGACCGCGACCACGCCACGTTCGCGTGCGCCAACGTCGCGCGGCTTCGGGTGACATGAACGGATGCGAGGTTTCGGGCGCGCAGCGCGGCGCTTCCGTTATCGTGGGTGCTCCGACGCTTCTCGTTTTCGACCCGCCAATAGCCGCGAGGTATGCATGCTCTTCGATCGTTCTCGGGTGGATGTGGAGGACAACGTCCGCGCGCGCTGCACGCCGCTGATGCGCCTGTCCCTGGCCGCGCTGCTCCTCGGCGGCGCTGGCTGCATGACGCAGGAGGAGACGGAGTCGCCGGCGCGGGTACGCACCGTGCTCTCGGCGCTGGTCGGACAGGACGGCCCGCTCACGGTGAGCGCAGCGGGCACGGTGGTGAACCAGTACGCGCCGCTGACGGTCGGCGCGCTGGCGGGCAGCAGCACGCTGTTCGTGAGCGACGTCGACCTGCTCGATAGCGCCGCGTTCGGGCCGCTGGCCGCGGGCGACCTGCTGCTGGTCATCCAGATGCAGGGCGCGACCATCGACGGCGCCAACACCTCCGCGTACGGCGCCGTCACCGCGCTCGGCAACGCCGGCCGTCACGAGCTGGTGGCCGTGGCCGGGGTCAACACCATCCTGAACACCATCACCATCGACAGCTCCTGCGGCGGGCTCAAGTCCGGGTACACGCTCGGCGGCAGCGCACAGGTGGTGCGCGTGCCCCAGCTCACCTCGCTGACCGTCGATGCCGGCGCCTCCATCGTGGCGCCGGCCTGGAACGGGACCGTCGGCGGCGTGGCGGCGGTGCAGGTCCTCGGCGCCGTCACCCTCGACGGGGCCTTCGACGTCAGCGCGCGTGGCTTCCGCGGCGGCGCCGTGGACAACGCCTCGCAGGACGCAGCCACGGACGTGACCACCTATCGCTCCGGCGCCGCCGCCAACGGCGGCGAGAAGGGTGAGAGCATCGCCGGCTCGGGCACCACCTACGACAACGACTTCAACGGGCGCTACGGGCGCGGCGCCCCGGCCAACGGCGGCGGCGGCGGCAACTCGCACAACGCCGGCGGTGGCGGCGGGGCCAACGGCAACCTGGCGCTGGCCTGGACGGGGCAGGGCTTCATGGACGGCTCGCTGCCCAACGCGGCCGCGTGGCTGCTCGACCCGGCGTACATCGCCAACGGCAACGCGCTCACCACCTCCGCGGGCGGCGGCCGCGGAGGCTACCTACTCCGCCAACAACGCCGACGCGCTCACCGTCGCGCCGGGGCTGGCGGCCTGGGGCGGCAACCAGCGGCGCGAGCGCGGCGGCCTCGGCGGGCGACCGCTGGACGGCGACGTCTCCACCCGCCTCTTCTTCGGCGGCGGCGGCGGCGCGAGGCGACGGCAACAACAGCGCCGCCGGCGCGGGCGCCGCGGCGGCGGCCTGGCGTACATCATCGCCGCCTCGGTGGGCGGCAGCGGCTCGGTGCTGGCCAACGGCGGCGCCGGCACCAGCACCACCGGCGGCGGCAACGACGCGCCCGGCGGCGGCGGCGGCGGCGGGACCATCGTCATCAAGGCCGCCAGCATCACGGGCATCTCGGCCGCGGCCAACGGCGGCATCGGCGGCTCGCAGACCATCGCCGGCAACGAGGCAGAGGGCCCGGGCGGCGGCGGCGGCGGCGGCTTCATCGCCGCGCTCGGCGCCGGCATCTCGGCGAGCGCCAGCGGCGGCAGCCACGGCACCAGCAACTCCGGCGCGGTCACCGAGTTCGACATCAACGGCGCCACCCGCGGTGCCGCCGGCCAGACGGCCGCGCCATCGGGCGGCATCTCCGGCTGCTTCGACAGCCTGGCGCCGGAGACGACCATCGTCACCAACCCGCCGAACCCGACCAACGACACCACCGGCGACTTCACCTTCTCGTCGGACGAGCCGGCGGCCACCTTCCTGTGCGACCTCGACGGGGCCGGCTTCCTCCCCTGCCCCCCGGCCTACACCACGCCGGCGCTCGGCGACGGCTCGCACACGCTGCAGGTGGCTGCCTTCGACGGCTTCAACACCGACACCAGCCCGGCCTCGTACACCTGGACCGTCGACACCGCCCCGCCCGACACCACCATCACCGTCGACCCCGGCGACCCGAGCGGCCCGAACGTCGTCTTCTCGTTCTCCTCCAACGAGCCGGGCAGCTTCGAGTGCAGCCTCGACGGCGCCGCCTTCATGCCCTGCGTCTCGAGCCTGGCGCTCGGGCCGCTGGGCAGCGGCATCCACACCTTCGCCGTGCGCGCCATCGACCCCGCCAGCAACGTCGACCCCACCCCGGCGACCTACAGCTGGACGGTGGTCATCCCGCCCGACGACGGCGACGGCGACGGCATCGACGATGCCACCGAGACGACCATCGGCACCGACCCGGACGACGCCGACAGCGACGACGATGGCGTCGCCGACGGCGCCGAGCCGAGCTTCGACCAGGACAGCGACGGCGACGGCGACATCAACGCCCTCGACGCCGACAGCGACGACGACGGCATCCTCGACGGCACCGAGCTCGGCCTGGCCGTGCCCCACGCCGACACCGACCTCGGGGCCGGCAACTTCGTGCCCGACGGCGACGCCGGCGCCACCACCACCGACCCGCTCGACGAGGACACCGACGGCGGCACCGTCGCCGACGGCGTGGAGGACGCCGACCACGACGGCCAGATCGACGCCGGCGAGACCGATCCCAACGACCCGGGCGACGACGTGGCGCCGGACGACAGCGACGGCGACGGGCTCGGCGACGCCGAGGAGACCGCGGCCGGCACCGACCCCGACGACGCCGACAGCGACGATGACGGCCTCGGCGACGGCGACGAGCCGGCCTGGGACGAGGACAGCGACGACGACGGGCTGATCAACGCCCTCGATCCGGACAGCGACGACGACGGCCTCTACGACGGCACCGAGGCGGGCCAGGCCTGCGGCGACCCGGCCACCGACGCCAGCGCCGGTCACTGCAAGGCCGACGCCGACCCCACCACCCAGACCGACCCCATCGACGCCGACACCGACGACGGGGGCGCCAGCGACGGCTCCGAGGA
>JBBJMR010000487.1:0-4383 GCA_037720395.1 Polyangiaceae bacterium | reverse complement strand
ATGTTCATGATCCCGATGCCGGCCACGGCGGCGGTGATGATTCCCACCAGAATTCCGACGATGTTGGTGGTGGCCATCGTCTGGTTGAAGCCCTCGAGCAGCTTGTCCTGGCGATTGACGGAGAAGTTGTCTTCCTGGTCCGGGCCCAGGCGGCGCGCCGAGCGCATGGCGGCGATGATCTCGTCCTCCGTCTCCATCACCTTGCCGGGCGGAGCGACGACGGCGATGACCATGCCGCGCTTGGAGCCGAAGGTGCGCAGGAACGAGGAGAGCGGCATGAGAGCAGACCGTCCTGCGAGCGCCCGAAGGCGCTGCCCTTGCGCACCAGGCTGCCAACCACGGTGCAGCGCGCGTTGGGGCCGACCTTGAGCACCTGGCCCACCGGGTCGACGCCCTTGAACGCTGCATCCTCGACGTCGGCCCCGATGACGCAGGCGTCGCTGCCGACCTCGTGATCGAAGTCGCTGATGAAGCGCCCGCGCGAGAGCGTCCAGCCACCGGACTCCATGAAGCCCTCGGTGGTGCCGTTGACCTCGATGTTCTTGAAGTCCTTGTCGTTGTAATTGACGGTGGCCTGGGTGCTGGACACCGGCGCAATGACCACCGGAAGGTGGGTGTTGGCGACCAGCGCTCGGTAATCCATCTGCCCGACCACCGGGCGATTGCGCAGCTTCCACCACTCGCGGTTGTTCACGCCCCAGGCCCACTTGTGGACGTAGAGCGTGTTCGGCCCGAGCGAGTTCAGCTGGCGCAGGAAGCTGTTCTGCATCCCGGCCTGGACCATGAAGATGATGATCACCGCCATGATGCCCACCGCCACGCCGGAGATGGTCAGCGCGGCACGCAGCTTGTGGGAGACGAGCGAGAGCACCGCCTGCACCACCGCCTCCCGCAGCTCGGCGAAGATGCGCACCAGCCGGCGCCAGGCGCCGAGGCGACGCTCACGCGACAGGGGGGGCAGCGCGCTCTGGCTCACGGCGCCCCGCGCGCGGCGGCTGCCGCCTCGGCCGCGGCCTGGGCGGCGAGCACCCCGGCGATGGCCTCGGCGCCGAGCGCCTCGGCGTTGGCCATGGCCACCTCGCGGCCATTGCCGTCGGCGATGACCAGACCGTCGACGATGCGCACCGCGCGCGGGCAACGCGCGGCCAGCTTGGGCTCGTGGGTGACGAGGATGATGGTGTTGTTGCGCGCGTGCAGATCGGCGAACAGGCCCACGATCTCCTCACCGGTGCGGCTGTCGAGATTGCCGGTGGGCTCGTCGGCGAGCAGCAGCGACGGCTGCGTCACCAGGGCGCGGGCGATGGCCACGCGCTGACGCTGGCCGCCGGAGAGCTCCGTCGGCTTGTGCTTCATGCGATCGGCGAGCTGCACGCGCTCCAGCGCCTCGATGGCCCGCTCGCGGCGCTCCTTCTTGGAGATGCCGCGGTAGATGAGGGGCAGCTCCACGTTCTCCAGGGCGCTGGCCCGCGGCAGCAGCTGGAAGCTCTGGAAGATGAAGCCGATCTCCAGGTTGCGTACGTCGGCCAGCTCGTCGTCGCTCAGGCCCTGCACGTCGCGGCCGGCGAGGCGGTAGTGGCCGCTGGTCGGCACGTCGAGGCATCCGAGGATGTTCATGAGCGTCGACTTGCCGGAGCCCGACTGGCCGACGATGGCCACGAACTCGCCGCTGTCGATGTTGACGTGGATGTCGCGCAGCGCCGGGACCTGGGAGAGCCCGAGGTCGTACGTCTTGCCGATGTGATCGAGCTCGATGAGGGCCATGGCCAGCTCAGCTCTTCCCTGGCGGGCCGTCCCCCTCGCCCTTGTTCTCGAGCTGCTTGACCGACTGGTCGTGCTCCAGCTCGCGCGCCAGCGTGCGGTAGGGGCCCTCGACGATGGTCTCGCCCTCGTTCACGCCCTCGACGATCTCCACGTCGCTGCGGCTGTTGATGCCCGTCTTGACGGCGCGCTTCTCCGCCTTGCCGTCCTTGACGACGAAGACGACCTTATCCGGCTTGGGCTTGCCGCCCGGCACCGGCGCCGCCTCACCGCTGGCCATCGGAGCCGGCGCGGCCATGGCCTCACCCGCCTCCGACCTGGGTGGAGGGCCCTGGGCCGGGCCGCCGGAGCCCGCCGGCTTCGGGGCGCGCGAGGTCACCGCCTGGATGGGCACGGTGAGCACCTGGTTGCGCCTGGCGGTGGCGATGGACACCGAGGCGGAGAGGCCGGGCAGCGCGCCGGGGGGCCGAGCCTCGAGACCGACGCGCACGAAGAAGGTCGTCACCTCGGCGTCGGTGCCGGGGTTCTTGATCTGCGCGTTCTTGCCGACGGCGACCACGCTGCCCTTGAAGTGCTTGTCGGGCATGGCGTCGATCTCCACGATGGCCTCGTCGCCGTCGTGGATGTCGACCACCTCGTGCTCACCGACCTCGACCTTGACCTCCATGTCGGCGAGGCCGCCCATGAGCAGCACCACGTCCTCGCTCAGGTCGGAGCCGCGGATGCGCTCGCCGACCTTGTGGTTCAGCTCCAGGATGGTGCCGTCGATGGGCGCCACCAGGGTGGCCCGCGAGAGGTTGTAGCTGGCGGTGTCGAGCTGGCCCTGGCTCTGGGCGACGAGCTGCCGCTGGCCGGTGAGGCGCGCCTCGTCGAGCTTGAGCTGCGTTTGAATCTTCTCCAGGTCGGACTGGGTGGCGAGCTGCTCGGCGACCATCTTCCTCATGCGCTCCAGGTCGCGCTTGTCCTGGGCGATGCTCGCCTCGATCTGAATGATCTGGGCTGCGGATGAGCCGGTGGCGGCCCGGAACTGCGCCACCTGCGACTGCTCGAGGCGCTTGTCGATCTCGCCGAGCACCTGGCCCTTGACGACGTGATCGCCTTCCTTGACGGCCAGCGAGAGCAGGTCGCCGGTGACGTTGGAGCTGACCTTGACCGTCTCGCGCGCCTGCAGGTGGCCGGCGGCGGAGACGGTGCGGGTCAGGTCCTGCCGCTTGACGGTGGTCATGTTGACCTCGACCGGCGGCGGCGGCTTGGGGCCGAGCCCACGCGCGGTGGCCACGCCCACCGCCAGCAGGATGATCGCAGCCAGGATCCAGCGCCCTTTGCTCATCTCCGTACCTTCCGTTTCATCCGCCCGCGGCCACGCGAGTCAGCAGCCGGAAACAAAGCCAGGCCACCAGCGTCCCCACCACGGCGCGCTTCTTGGGGAGGCTGGCGGCGGCGGCCAGCCCGAAGCTCAGTAGAATTGCGCTCCACAACGAATAGAGATCGAACGCCTCGCCGAGCTTGGCCCACGGCCCTGCCAGGGGCCGCCCGAGGACGCCGGCGATGGCGGTCAGGGTGCGCGGGCCGAGCGGTACGCCGTCGGGGGGGATGACCGCATGGCGATACGCCGACAGCGCATCGATCAGATCGGCGAGCGCGCCGGGTAGCAGCGCGGCCGAGGCCACCGGCGCCACCGCGCTGCCCTTGAGCCTGCCCTGCAGGAACCAGGAGAGCGCCAGGAGCGACAGACACCCGAGGCCGAGCTGGAGCGGAACGCCGACGACGCCCTTGGCGATGCTCGTCACCTGCGCGAGGCGCTCGCCGCCGCGCGTCTCGTCGGCGATCTGCCGCTCGCTCATGGTCGCCAGCTGACCGCTCTGCTCGAGCTTCTTGAGCGTCGCGCTGCGCGCATCGACGCGGTAGGCCAGCGCCGCGCCGAGCAGGATGGAGCACGTCCAGGCGAACAGGAAGAACCAGACGACGCGTCCGCTGCGAGCCTGCGCGGCCATGGCGCGGTCCGGCGCAAACAGCAGCGCCGGGGGTGAGACCCGGGGCTCGCGCTCACGCTCGGGCGCTTCGATCACCGCTGTGGACACGCTCGTCGCCCCTCCGTGGATGCCGCTCATAGCTCAGCCAGGACCGACTGGCCACGGCGTGAGCACGGGTACACCGCCAACGTCATGGCCAGGTAATCGTTTGGCAATCTCGGAAAACCATGGCGCGATGCAGCGCCGCGCTCCCAGTTCGGAACAGCCAGCGTCTTTCTTTCATCCCGCGGCGGGGTTTTCGACTGCCTTGGCGCCGCGGGGTTCCCGCGCCTCGTGCGCCGGCGGCGCCCCACGCCCCGGCGTCGTCCTCTCTAGAGGACAGGGGTCGCCAGAAGTAGGCAAACGGCTACTGGCCGGCGGGGGCGGTCAGCCCTCGAAGTACAGCTCGAGGAAGTCGTGCGCCACCTCGCCGGCCTTCGCCCACCAGGCGACGTCGTTGCAGAGCAGCACCGCCACCGCGATCCGGCGGTCGCCGCGACCGGCGAAGCCCGCGAACCACGAGTACATGCGCTGCGGGCTGCCGCCGACCAGGGTTCCGGTCTTGCCCGCCACGCGGACGCCGGGCAGGAGCCGCGCGCCGTCCCCGCCGTGG
>JBBJMR010000486.1:0-4389 GCA_037720395.1 Polyangiaceae bacterium | reverse complement strand
TCTCCTCCGGTGGCAGGCGGCGCGGGCGGCACGTCCCCGCGTTCCATGAAGGTGGTGCGATCGAGGTCGCTGCTGCTGGCCGGCCCGCTCTGCCCCACGGAGATGACCGGCATGCCGGCGATCACCGAGCGTGGAATCATCTCCGTGCTGCTGTGCGGCGCGGCCCGGCCGAGCGCCTGCGCAGGCACGGCGGCGTACGATTGCTCGGCGAAGCGCGGCTGGTACGCGGTTCGCGCCAGGTCGCTGGCCTCGCCCACCACCTCGATGTCGTCGGGGTCGACGGCCATGGTGCGCCCCAGGTCGGCGGGCGCGCGCGGGCGCGACGGCGGTGGCGTCGGCGGGCCGGCGGAGGAGCGCCCGGCGGCGGGGCGAGGCGGCTTGGCGGTGAGGGAGCGCAGCGCCTGCCGCGCCTCGTCGATGGCCGCCGTGCCCGCGCCGGGGCGCAGGGCCGGGACCTCCCCCGAGGGCGCCACCTTGCGCGCGCGATCGAGGTGCTCCTCGAGCTCCTTGAAGGTCTGCGCGTCGGCGGCGCGTGTCATCTCTCCGCGCAGCGCTTTGTCGAACCAGGCGATCTGGCGCTTGGCGTTGCGGCGCACGAAGCCCTCCAGGCTCTGGCGGTCGTCACCGTCGAAGCCCTTGCCGCGCCGCCACTCGTCGAGCAGCGCCTGCACCTCTGGCGCGGCGCCGAAGCGACGCTCCGGGTCCTTCTGCAGGCAGCCCTCGACCACGCGGACGAAGACCGGGTTCACGCCCGGTCGCAGGGAGGCGAGGGGAGGCGGGTCCTTCTCGGCTATCTCCATCATCACCTCGAAGGTGCCCTTCGCGGTCCACGGCCGGCGACCGGAGAGCAGCTCGTAGAGCATCACCCCGAGCGAGAAGAGATCGGCGCGCCGGTCGACCCGTCCGCCGCGCGCCTGCTCCGGGGCCATGTACGCCGGCTTGCCCTTGAGGGTGCCGGTGCGCGTGTGGGTGATGCGTTCCTCGGCCTTGGCGATGCCGAAGTCCGCGATCTTCACCACCCCGTCGAAGCTCACCAGGATGTTGCCGGGGGTCATGTCGCGATGCACGAGACCGAGCGGCCGTCCGTCCTGGCCGCGCAGGTCGTGCGCGGCGGCCATCCCGGCGCAGAGCTGCGAGCCGAGATAGGCCACCGTCCGCTCCGCAAAGGGCTCCTGGTTCTGGCGGGCCTCCTTCATGAGGCGCAGGAGCGAGACACCCTGGACGAGCTCGACTGCCAGGAACATCCCGTGCTCGTCCTCGCCCCAGGCCGCGACCTCGACGACGTTCGGGCTGCGCAGCGCGGCCGTCATCCAGGCCTCGTCGAAGAACATCCCCACGAACTGCGGGTCGGCGGCGATGCTGGCGTGGAGGCGCTTGATGGCCAGCGGTGTGCCGTGCAGCCGACCTCCCTCCGCGCGCGCCAGCTGCACCGACCCCATCCCGCCGCGGGCGATGTCCGCCAGGGGGACGAGCTTCAACGGCTCGGCGGGCGGCAGCTGGGGCCGGGCCATCGGGCGCATCCTAGCCCCGAAGCGCGCCCGGTCGCAGCGCACCGCGTCGGCTGCGGCGGGAAATCGCGAGCGCTCGCTGGCACCGGCTTTGCTGCGTGTCTACAAGTGATCCGTTGGTCACTCGCCAGCCCAGTCGAAACGGACCTACAGGCCCCTTCATCCCCGCGTCGCCTCCGGGCAGTGTCCGGGCAAGCCAGGCGTGAGCGGTCCTGCCGAAAACAGATTGACGCTGTTGGCGGCACTGGGCGTACTTGTAGTGTTGGTGACCTGTCCGACCGCGGCGAGGGCGACCCGATGATGGGTCGAGGCCCGAGCAAGGTGGGCGAGCGGAACGGTCCACGTCGATCTGCACGAGGAAAACGACATGTCCGATAAGAAGAGCCCGTCCATTCCGCCTCGTTCCGACGAGGAGGTCGTCTTCGGCGACGAGCTGCCCGTGCTGCCGATCCGCAATGCGGTCCTCTTCCCGGGCGCGGTCGCTCCCTTCGACGTCGGTCGCGAGAAGTCGGTCGCGCTCGTCGAGGACGGCGTCGAGCAGCGCCGGCCGGTGATCGCCATCTTCGCGCAGCTCGATCCCTCGACAGACGATCCCGGTGCCGAGGACCTCTACCCGGTGGGGTGTGCGGCGCGGGTGCTCAAGGCGCTCAAGCACAGCTCCGGCAACTACTCGCTCATCCTCCAGGGCCTGACGCGCATCCGCCTCGAAAGCGTCACCGCCCAGTCGCCCTACCTCAAGGCCAAGATCCGCCGCCTCGACGAGCCGACCAGCGAGGACGTGGAAGCCGAGGCGCTGGCCATGAGCCTGCGCGACATCGCCAAGCAGGTCATCCAGCTCATGCCCGAGCTGCCGCGCGAGGCGGGCTCGCTCATCGACAGCATCCAGGCGCCCGGCGCGCTCGCCGACCTGGTGGCCGCCAACCTCGACTCGCCCGTCGACGAGAAGGCGCAGCTCATCGAGACCATCGACGTCAAGGAGCGCATCCGCAAGGTGCTGCGCCTGCTCACGCGCCAGCTGGAGATCCTCAAGATGCGCGAGCGCATCAACTCCCAGATCAAGGAGGAGATGGGGAAGAACCAGCGCGAGTACGTCCTCCGCCAGCAGCTCAAGGCCATCAAGGAGGAGCTTGGCGAGGACGACGGTGATCAGGGCGACCTCGACGGGCTCGAGGACCGCATCGCCAAGGCCAACCTGCCCACGGAGGCCGAGACGGTCGCCAAGAAGCAGCTCAAGCGCCTGCGCACCATGCAGGTCGGCTCCGCCGAGTACACGGTGGTGCGCACCTACCTGGACTGGATCCTGGACATCCCCTGGTCGAACTCCACGCAGGACAACCTGGAGATCGCCAGCGTGCGCAAGGTCCTGGACGAGGACCACTACGGCCTGGAGAAGGTCAAGAAGCGCATCCTCGAGTACCTCGCCGTCCGCAAGCTGAAGCAGGACAAGAAGGGGCCCATCCTCTGCCTCATCGGCCCGCCCGGCGTGGGCAAGACGTCGCTCGGGCGCAGCATCGGCCGCGCCCTGGGGCGCAAGTTCCACCGCGTCTCGCTGGGCGGCGTGCACGACGAGGCCGCCATCCGCGGCCACCGCCGCACCTACGTCGGCGCGCTGCCGGGGCAGATCATCCAGGGCATGAAGAAGTCCGGGACCATCAACCCCGTCTTCATGATGGATGAGGTCGACAAGATCGGGCACGACTTCCGCGGCGACCCGTCGGCGGCCCTGCTCGAGGTGCTCGACCCCGAGCAGAACAACACCTTCGCCGACCACTACCTCGAGATCCCGTACGATCTGTCGCACGTGATGTTCGTGGCCACGGCGAACATCGCCGACCCCATCCCGCCGCCGCTCCGCGACCGCATGGAGATCCTCGAGATCCCCGGCTACACGCGCCGCGAGAAGCTGGCCATCGCCCGCCGCCACCTGCTCCCCAAGCAGCTCAGCGAGCACGGCCTGACCACCGAGCAGCTGGAGATCACCGATCAGGCGCTGGAGGAGATCATCGATCACTACACGCGCGAGGCCGGCGTGCGCACGCTGGAGCGCCAGATCGCCGGCGTCATCCGCGGCGTCGCGGTCAAGGTCGCTGAGGGCGAGCTGGCGGCGCGCAAGGTCGACAACGAGGACGACCTGCACGAGTTCCTCGGCGCGCTGCGGTACACGAGCGAGGTGGCCGAGCGCACCGCGGAGACCGGTGTGGCCACCGGGCTCGCCTGGACCAGCGTCGGCGGCGAGATCCTCTTCATCGAGGCCACTCGCATGTACGGCACCGGCAAGATGCAGCTCACCGGTCAGCTCGGCGACGTGATGAAGGAGTCGGCGCAGGCGGCGCTCTCCTTCGTGCGCACCAACTGCGCGAAGTTCGGGATCGCCAAGGACTTCCTGGAGAAGAGCGACCTGCACATCCACATCCCCGCCGGCGGGATGCCCAAGGACGGCCCCTCGGCGGGCGTGACGATGTTCACCGCGCTGGTGTCGCTGCTCACCGGGATCACGGTGCGCCACGACGTGGCCATGACCGGTGAGATCACGCTGCGCGGTCGGGTGCTGCCCATCGGCGGCCTCAAGGAGAAGGTGCTCGCCGCGCACCGCGCAGGCATCAAGCGGCTCGTGGTGCCGGAGCGCAACCGCGCCGACCTCGAGGAGGTGCCCAAGGAGGTCATCGACGAGCTGCAGTTCTTCTTCGTCAGCCGCATGGAGCAGGTGCTCGAGGCCGCGCTGGAGCGCATGCCGGAGGCGAGCCCGCCGGTGACCGAAGAGCCCCCCAAGGACGGCGAGAAGCCGCCGGAGAAGTCCGTCACCAACTAGCGGGGGATCTCCGCGACCGCGGGGACCGGATCGACAGCGGGGCGGGCCGGGGATGGGCCTGCGCGCGGCGGC
>JBBJMR010000209.1:0-15815 GCA_037720395.1 Polyangiaceae bacterium | reverse complement strand
GACGGCGACACCAGCGAGGCGGTGGCCTGTGCCGCCACCTGGGCGCTGGGCGAGGCAGAGATGGAGGATCGCTCCTCCACTTCCAAGCTCGCCGCCGGCCTGTCCTGGCTCGGCGCCGCGCTGGCGGCCGACGACGTCGACGGCGAGGTGGCTGCGCGCCGCTTCGTGGCCGCCGAGCTCTCCGGGGAGGCGCGCGCCGCCGTCGAGGCTTCGGCCGCCCTGGCGGCGCTCGTCGATCGCCCCAACGTGCCGCACGACTTCGTGAACGGCGACTACGCTTCCGCGCAGCTGATGAACCTGGAGCTCGCTCTACCCGGCTCGGACCCGCGCCGTCGCGCGGCGGCGCTGCACGGCCTCGGCGGCGCGCTCGGTAGCGAGGCGCAGCTCGACGCGGTGGCCCTGGCGGCGTGGTCCGAGCTCGCCGCCGGCGAGGCCGACAAGGCACGGGAGTCGTTCCAGGCGGTGGTCGAGAACCGACCCGAGGACATCGCCGCCTGGGAAGGGATGCGCGCCGCCTCGGAGATGCTCGCCGATCACAAGGCGGCAGCGCTGGCCGCCGCGCACCTGGGCGCGCTTTGCCGCGACGACGGTCGCGGCGCCGAGTTCTGGGAGAAGGCAGGGCTGACCCTGCTCGAGCACACCGACGCCCACGACGACGCGGAGATCGCCTTCGATCGCGCCTTCGAGCGCAACCCGCGCCGCGCCGTGGCCTTCGACAAGCTCTTCCGCCGCGTCCGCTCCCGCAACGAGGATGACCGCTTGCTGACCATCATCGGCCGCCGCCTGCAGGTCGCCGACGACGACACCGAGATCGCCAAGATGTACTGGGAGCGCGCGCGCGTGCTCCGCAAGAAGGGCGACCGCGACGGCGCGCTGGCCGCCCTCGAGAACGTGACCATGCTCGAGCCCGATCACGTCGGCGCGCTGGCGCTGGCTGGCGAGATCCAGATCACCCGCGGCCACTTCGCCGACGCCGCGCCGCTCCTCGGGCGCCTGTCCGCCAACCCCGAGGCCCCGACGCAGCAGCGCCTGATGTCGGGCATCGCCGCCGTCGACCTCTACGAGAACAAGCTCGGCGAGCACGCAAAGGCGCTCGAGGTCCTGGTCGGCCTGCACCGCGCCGGCCTCTCCACCCTGCCGGTGCGCGAGCGCCTGGCCAAGGCCGCCGCCAAGACCGGCTCATGGCGTGAGGCCACCGCCATCCTCGAGCAGCTGATGACCGAGCGCGAGAGCCGCGAGGGCCGCATCGAGGCGGCGCGCCTGGCGATGGTCATCTGGCGCGACAAGCTGGGCGAGGCCATCCGCGCCGAGTCTGCCGTGCACCGGCTCCTCGACGAGCAGCCCGACGACGGCGAGGCGCTCGACCTGGTGCTGACCACCGGCTACGACACTGCCTTCCGCACCCGCGCCCTCGGCCGGGCCAAGAGCACGCTGGTGCAGCGCCTGGCGCTCTCGCCCATCGACGCCGATCGCGTGGCGTTGCTGGCCAAGATCGCCGCCGCCGGGCAGGACGCCTCGCTGCGCCAGGCGACACTGGGCACGCTGGTGGCCCTGGGGCGCAACGACGCCGGCCTCTCCGACGAGCTGGCGCGCCTCGATCAGCGCGTCGCCGCGCGCCCACAGATCGCGCTCGACGCCCAGGCCATGGCGGAGATCGCGGACCCCGAGGATGGCGGCCCGGTGGCCGAGATCTTCGCGCTCATGGCGGAGACGGTGAGCCTGGCCATCGGCCCCTCGGTGCAATCGCTCGGCGTCACGCGCAAGGAGCGCGTCGACAGCCGCGGCGGCCACCCGATGCGCGTCGCCGTGGCGGAGTGGATGGGCGCGCTCGGGTTCGAGGGAGACTTCGATCTCTACATCGGTGGCGTCGAGCCGCGCGGCGTCTTCGGGGTCGCCGGTGAGCAGCCGGCGATCGTCCTCGGCAACCAGGTGACCTTGCCGCTCGACGCGGGCACGCGCTCAGCGGTGGCGCGCGAGGTCTTCGCCCTGCGCCGCGGCATCACCGCGGTGCGCACCCGCGACGAGAACATGATCGCCTCGCTGGCGGTGGCGGCCTGCAACGAGGTCGGCCTGGCCGTGCCCCACCCGGGGTATGCCGTCTTCAACGAGGTGGCGCGCTCGCTCCACAAGGAGATCTCTCGCAAGGTGAAGAAGGTCATCCTCGAGCCCTGCACGCGCTTCGCGCAGAGCGGCCAGGACGCACGGGTCTGGGCGGCCGCTGCGCGGCGGAGCATCGATCGCATGGCGGTCATCGCCGCCGGCGACGTCTCCATCGTGCTCGCCGAGCTGCTCGGCGTGCCGCGCGCCGAGCTGGGCCGCGTTTCTGCGGACAGCGATCGTGCCCGGCGCCTGATCGCCTTCGTGCTTTCTCCCAGTTACCTCGAGCTCCGCAAGAAGCTCGGCATGGGGGTGCGGTGAGCAACGAACGCGATCCCAAGGGCGGCGAGGGCCAGAAGCCCACGCTCCCCCCTCCCACGTTCTTCGACGTCGACGACGACCGCACCGCGGTGGCCCACATCCCCGACGAGCTCATCGCCGAGTCGCTGCGCGGCCCGGGCGTGGACACGGACGCGCACGGTCCCATCGGCGGGCCGGTCGACGAGGACACGGGCGCCCCCCCGGCGCGCGGGCGCCCGGGCGCGCGCCGGGAGCTTCCCCTCGATCAGACACGCCCTGCCGATGTCGATGAACTGGGACGGGAACGGCCCGTTCACCCAGGCGCCGGCGCGCCCCGGCCCGGAGCCGGCGCGGTGATCGACGACCCGTCCACCCCCGACGCGGGGCTGCGCCAGATGTTCTCGCGCGACCCGGCCGCCATCCGCGAGCACCTGCCGACGGACGCCGAGGGCGACGCGCTGCTCGAGAGCCTCTTTCCCGATTCGGAGACCGTCGATCAGCCTCCGCGCAGCAGGCCGCCGCGTCTCGTCGGGCCGCCGGGCTCCTCCACCGCCCCACTGCCGGGGGCGCGCCCCCCAGGGCCGCCGCGCGCGCCGCCCCGAGCGGGCGGCATCGCCAATCCACCGACGCCGCCGCTGCCGCCGTCATCCATGTCCGCGCCTCGCCCGGCTGCCGGCGCGCCGCCGCCGCCGACCGCGCCGCGCCCGCGTCTGTCGGGGCAAGCGCCGCCGATGCGCGTGGCCGTCGGCCCCGCGCCGGGGACGCCGGCAGCGCCGTCGTCGGCTGCGAGGCCGCCCGTCGCAACGACTGTATCCAGGGCCCTGCCCGCGCCGCGAGCTGCGCCTGCGCCCACGCCGCCCGCCGCCGAGGCCGCGCCGCCGCGCATCGAGCTGCCGACCATCGACCCCGACGCGCTCGACGAGGTCTCCGACGTCGAGACCCAGCGCTGCGCGCCAGCGAGGTCTCGATTGTCGACGCCGTCGAGGCCCAGCCGGTTGCGCGCGCCTCGGCGGACAGCGACGACCACACCGAGCAGGTGTCGGCCTCCGACCTGGAGCCCGATTTCGACGGCGGCCCGCGCCGCACCGACATCGGCAGCGAGCCGGAGTTCGCCGAGCCGGAGATCACCAACGACCCGACCATCGCCGACGGCGAGACCTTGCCCCTGTCGGGGCCGATGCCTTCCCGCCCGCCGCCGCGGGAGAGCTTCGACGACGAGCGCGACGCCAGCACCGCGCTCGTCGAGGCGGGGCGCCGGGACGAGTGGGCGTCGCGCGCCACCTGGCTGCGCGCCGAGGCTGGCTTCCTGGAGGACCGCGCGGCACGCGCGCGCGGCCTGGTGGTGGCATCCGAGCTGATGGCCATGGTCGGCGAGGAGCGCGCCGCGGCCGAGGTGGCGCGCGAGGCCCGAACGCTCGGCCCGAGCTCGCCGATCCTGGCGCGCCAGGTCCGCGGCCTGGCCATGCGCGACGGCAACTGGGGCGCCGCCCTGGAGGCGCTGGAGCAGGAGACCAAGGTCGCGCCCTCCCCCGCGGCGCGTTGCCACGGCGCGCTGCTCGCAGCCGCCGTCCAGCATCGACACGGTCAGGCCGACGCCGCCCCCAGGAGCCTGGACTTCGCTGCGCGCGCCGTGCCCGCCGATCCGCGTCTACGTGCGCCGGATGGCCGAGGCCATGGCGCAGAGCGACACCAGCCGCGCCGCGCCGGCGCTGGCCAAGCTGCGCATGCCCGACGCCGCGGAGCTCGAGCGCCTCGCCGAGGCCGGCGCGCAGCTCGCCGCGGAGCTCTCGCCGCAGCCGCACCGCGTCGATCGGCCCGCGGCGTCCCCGCACGACGCCCTGGTCCGCGCGCGCTCTGCCCTCGACGCGGGAGACATCGCCGCCACGCTGCGCGAGCTCACCGCCCTCGGCGGCGCCAGCGGGCTGGGGCAGGGGATTGGCTGCGCGCCGCGCTGGCGGCACCTCGTCGCGCCACGCGGCCGCAGGCAGCCGCCGCGCTGAAGCAGCTCGTCGGCGGGCCGCACGGCGCGTACGCCTGCCGCGCGCTGGCGGCGCGCGCCATCGAGACCGGCGACCCGGCGGCGGCGGCCGCCGCCACCGAGGCGGCGGCGCCGGGTGCGTTCACCACCGCCGACCGCATCGCCCTCGCCGCGCTCTCGACGCCCGTGGCCGGCCCCGATGGCCGCCCCAGCGGCGACGGCGCCGTCTCTGCCGACGACGTGCAGTCCTGGATCCAGGCCTCCATCCAGGACGACGATCTGGCCCCGCTCACCGCGGCGGTCTCGGGTGCCCTCACCGCGCTCGGTGATCCGGAGCGCCGGGTGATGCATGTCGGCCCGCCGCGCGGCCGCGCCGCGGTCTCCCTCGGTCGCGTCCTGGCCGCCGTTCCGCCGGACAGCGGCGCCCCGGGCGGGCTGATGGGCAACGAGACCCTGGTCGCCGCCGTGCACGACTACGCCGAGCTGGCCCCCGGCGGCGTGGCGCAGGCACTCTCCCTGGAGCTCGACGTGGACGCCGGAGCGGTGGCGCGCGTGGCGCACGCCATCTCCAACTGGAGCAGCGCCGAGGCGGCCAATGAGTGCGACCGCGCCCTGGCTGGCGCGCTGCTGGCAGAGGCGGCCGGCGAGCACGAGCGCGCGCTCGTAGATCTCGATCGCGCGCGCCTCGCCGACCCGGGCCACGAGGGCGCGGCGCGCGCGCGCGCATCCCACGCCGACCAGGCCACCGCGGCGCGCGTCCTTGCGGCGCATGCCGAGGCGCTCGCCCCCGGAGATCGCGCCGCGGTGCTCCTCACCGAGGCGGCGGTGCGCATCGCCGATGTCGACGCCTCCGAGGAGGCCGATCCGCTCCTCAAGCGCGCCGCGGAGATGGCCCCCAAGCTGCCGCTCGCTGTCCACCTCGGCGAGCGCGCGGCCCGCGCGCGCGGCGACCGCGATGGCCTCGTCGAGTGGCTGCGCCGCCGACGGGAGTCGAGCGAGGACGCCATCGAGCAGGCGCAGGACCTGGTGCGCGAGGCGCTGCTGCTCTCCGACGGCGAGGGCGCCCCGGCGGCCGGCCTGCTCGAGCAGGCGCTCCTGGCGCGGCCGCGCGACGTCGGCCTACGCGAGCTCTACGAGCGTCTGGCCACCGAGGCACCCGCCGACTTCGCCACCTGGCGCGACGAACGCGCGCGCGAGGCCACTGCGCGAGCCGGCGGTCCCGACGGCGAGGCGGCGCGCCTGGCCCTGGAGGCGGCGCTGGACTTCGAGCGCACCGGAGACCTGGCACGCGCCGCCGCTGCCGCGCGCCACGCCATGGAGGCCGGCGACACCGTGCTGGCGCCGGTGGCCGCCTACCGCGCGGCGCTGGCCGGATACGGAACCGGCGACCTCATCGACGCGCTCCTGCCACGCGCGCGCGAGGCCACCGACCCGGTCGATCGCCTCGAGGTCTACGAGCGCCTCGCGGATCTCGACGAGATCGGCCGTCGCGACTCGGCGAGCGGCCTGCTGTGGCGCCGCACCATCCTCGAGGAGACGCCGAACCACCTGCCGACGCTGCGACGCGTGGCCACGGCCCTCATGGAGAGTGGTCGCGACGACGATCTCGAGCCCATCGCCCTGGAGATCGCCCGGGCGCTCGACGGCCCGGAGGCCACCGCGCACGCCATGGTCTCGGCCCGCCTGCGCCTGCGCAACCTCGGCTGGGACGACACCCGTGAGCCGGTGGAGATTGCCTACCGCCAGCAGCCGCGGGGCCCCTGGGCGCTGCGGCAGATGAGCGCCCACGCACGCGCGCGCGGCGACCACGCCACCGCGGTCGAGGCGGACAGGCAGCTCATCGAGCGTACCGATCGTCCCGCCGAGGCGGCCACGCTGGCGCTGCGCGCCGCAGAGTCGGCGAGCGCGGTCGGCGACGTCGGGACGGCGCGCGCCCTGCTGCTCTCCGCGGTGGAGTCGGTGCCCCGGCACCCCACCGCGCACGGCATCCTGGCGCGCATCCTCGAGGGTGAGAACGATCCCGCGGCAGCAGCCGGCGCCTGGGAGGCGGCGGCGGCGGCCACCAACGTGCGCGCCGAGCGCATCCACGACCTTTACCGCGCCCAGGCGCTCTGGCTCGACGGCGCCAAGGACATGACCCGCGCACGCGCCGTGCTCGAGACCATCGCCGACGACGACCCCTCGTACCAGGACGTGTTCCAGCGCCTGCAGTCGATCTACATCGCCGAAGGCGCGCGCTCCGAGCTGGCCGCGCTGCTGCGGCGCCGCCTGGACGCCACCACCGATCCCGCCGAGCGCGTGGAGATGGAAGTGCTCCGCGGTCGGGCCCTTGCCGAGGTCGGCGAACCGGCCGCCGCCAAGCACGCGCTCGCCGCCGCGCTGGAGCAGAACCCGGATCACGTCGAGGCCCTCGGCGCCTTCGCCGATCTCGCCTCGGCGGAGGGCGATTATCCGAGCGCCGAGCAGGCCTGGATCCGCCTGGCACGCCTGGTCGCCGACCCGGTGCGGCAGGCCACCATCTACTTGCGTCTCGGGGAGCTGTACGGCTCGCACCTGCCGCAGCCTGAGCGCGCCGAGCTCGCCTACCGCGAGATCCTCAAGCGCAGCGCCGACGATCCGGAGCAGGCCGACGCCGCGCGCGAGCGTCTGGTAGGGCTGTACTGCAAGGCAGGCGACGTCGCGCGCGCGCTGGAGGAGCAGACCACCCTCATCACCAGCGCCCAGACGCCGGAGGTGAAGTGCAAGCGCACCACCGAGCTGGCCACGATCTACGAAGGGGCCGGCGACCTGAAGAAGGCCGAGGCCACCCTCCTCAACGCGCGCAAGACCTGGCCCAAGGACGAGGTGGCCCTGGCTGCGCTGGTGCGCTTCTATCAGCGCAGCAGCCAGGCGCCGGCGGCGCAGGTGCTCCTCGACCGGGCCATCGCCGACGCGCGGCGCGCCCTGGGCACCGGCCGCTTCGAGCCGTTCCTGTTCTCCACCGTGGCCACCGTGGCCGAGCTGCGTGGCCGCCCCGACGACGCCCGCGTGGCCGCCGCCACCGTGGCGGCGCTCGAGGGGCGTGAGGTGGCCCTGGAGGGCGGTGGCAATCACGCCGGAGACCCGCGGCTGGACGACCTGCTGGCGCCGGAGGTGATGACTCCGGCCTTCCGCGAGCTGCTCCTCAAGACCGGCGCGCTGCTCGACGCCGCGGTGCCCTTCGATGTCACCGCCCTGCGCGCCATGCCGCTCCCCGCCGAGAACGCGGACATCGGTGAGCACATCCGGCTGGTGGCGCAGGCCTACGGCCTCGGTCAGGTCAACGTCTGGGTCTCCAGCGCGCTCGGGCCGGTGTGCATCGCCGCGGGCGCGCATCCGCCGACGCTGGTCGTCGGCCAGCAGTGGCTGACGACACCCCGCGCGGACATCCGCACCTTCCTCCTGCACCGCGCCCTCAAGGTGCTGCAGAGCAACACCGCCGCGCTGTCGCGCACCGCGCCCATCGATCTCTGGCCGCTGCTCGCCGCCTATCTCAAGGCGTTCACCCCGCAGTGGGCACCGACCGGCGTCGATGGTGCCAAGCTCACCGACGCCTACGGCCGCATCGCCCGCGCCATGCAGGGCCTGCGCGTGGATCCGCAGGTGCGCATCCTGGCCAGCGAGGTCATCGGCAGCATCGGCAACCGCGCCTCCACCTTGAACACCGTCGTCAACGGCTGGGGCGATCGGGCCGGTCTGCTGGCGCTCGGCGACCCGAACGTGGCCATCACCGGCGTGGCCTGGGCCGGCGGGCACGTGAACCAGCCCCCGGCGTCCGGCAAGGAGCGTCTCACCTGGATCGGCCGCAACGCGGAGGCCCGCGAGCTGGTGGTCTTCGCCGTCAGCGACGCCTATTCGGACGCCCGGCAGCGCCTCGGCCTCTCGCGGCGCTAGCTGAAAATCTCGGCCGCATCCGCCCAGCGTCCTCGGACATCGAAGCGGGCATGAGCAAGCTGTTGCGTGGTGTCGCTGCCGGCTGGGGCGCGAAGAAGCTCGGGGGCGGCTGCCTGGGCACGGTGCTGGTGTTCGTGGTCCTCTGGTGGGCGCTCGGCCACTTCGCCATCTTCCGCTGATCGCCTCGCCCCGGACAGGTCCGCGTTCGCGTCCGTCGGCGTCCGCAGCAGGTCACCTCGCGAGAGCTGGACTACAAAAGCCGAGCGCCGCATGCGCTGGACGCACGCGGCGCTCGATCTTCGCGGGCCAGGCAATCCGGGCCCGCCTCCTCCGCCGGCGTCATTCGCTGGTGGAGGCAGCCTCCGTACCACTCGGCTGCTCCTCCTCGCGCTTGCTCGCCGTACCACCGCGGCGGCCGATATCCGCCATGTGGTCGCGATCGGCGCTCACGGCTTGACCGCCCTTGCGGCCGATATTCGCCATGTGCTCCTTGTTCTGGCTCACGCGCAGTCCGCCCTTGCGACCGATCGCAGCCATGTGCTCTCGGTTCTGGCTGACGCGCAGTCCGCCCTTCTGGCCGGCAGCGCGCGCTTCCTCGCGGTCGAACTCGTGCGCGCGCCGCTTCTCGTGCGCGGCCTTTCCGCCCTTGCTGGCGATCGCCTTCTGCGAATCGCGATCCATCGAGGCGAAGCCGTGCCGCTCCTCCGTCACCTGAGTGTCGTGTTCGTACATGGGTCTGCCACTCCCGGTCGCTCGGCGATGGAGGGACACCGCGACGGCGCCGACGAGCCACCGCACTGTGCGGGGCGCGTAGCCACCTTGCTGCGTTTCCTCCGGCGCCGCGCTCTTGGATCGCTGCGACGCCTGCCGGCTTCGACCGTACGCTCCAACATAAATCGCAGCACGGCCGGCGCCAGCCCATAAATTGCGCAAGGATTTCGGGTAGCTGAACTGCAATCCATCTTTCAACGAGCCAGCGGGCTCAACCCACTGGCCGCATTCCTGCATGAGGTCGCAGGTTTCCCCGATCGGTAGCGCCCACGGGCGGGGTCGCCCCGTCCTTCATCACTGATAAGTAGAGGGCATGAATCAGGCGGTGGAGCGACCCGACGAGGCGCCGGAACCGCGCGAGGCGGGCCTGGTCCCGGTGATGGGGCTGGTGCGCGCGCGCGGCCACGCGTCGGTGGTCCACCTCGCCGGGCACTGGTTCATCGTCTGCACGGGCGGCGAGCTGCGCAAGCGCGTGCTGGCGCGCACCCTCCTCGGAACGCCGCTGGTCGTGTTCCGCGACGGAGCGGGACGCGCGTCGACGCTGCTCGATCGCTGCCCGCATCGGAACGTCCCGCTCTCGCTGGGCGAGGTCGCGGCCGACGGCACGCTCCAGTGCGCGTATCACGGCTGGCGCTTCGACGGCGACGGCGCCTGTCGCTTCATCCCGTCGCACCTCGGCGACACCGACGGCAAGGCACGGCGCGCGCTGGCATTCCCGACGGTGGAGCAGGACGGCTTCGTCTGGGTCTACGCGACGCCGGGCGAGATGCCGGAGTCACGACCGCACCGGTTCGCCTACGTCGATGCGCCCGGGTACACCACCGTGCGCCAGGTGGTGGAGGCGCAGGCCACCCTCTACTCCACCGTCGAGAACGCGCTCGACGTCCCGCACACGGCCTTCCTGCATCGTGGGCTCTTCCGCACCGAGAGCCGGGGCATCGAGATCACCGCAGTGGTGCGGCGGGGCGCGGACCGCGTGGAGGCCGAGTACATCGGCGAGCCGCGCCCGCCGGGTCTGGTGGCCCGCATCCTCTCGCCCTCCGGCGGGCTGGTCACCCACTTCGACCGCTTCATCCTGCCCTCGGTGGCCCAGGTCGAGTACCGCATCGGCACCGAGAACCACCTGCTCGTCGACTCGGTGATGACGCCGGTCTCCGACTTCGTGACCCGTATCTACGCGGTGGTCAGCTTCAAGCTCCGCTTCCCGGGCTGGCTCATCAAGCCGTTCGTCAAGCCGCTGGCCTTGCGAATCTTCAAGCAGGACGCCTTCATCCTCGGTCAGCAGACCGAGGTCATCCGCCGCTTCGGCGGTGAGCAGTTCGTCTCCACGGACATCGACGTCCTCGGCCGCCACGTCTGGCGGCTGCTCAAGGCCGCCGAGCGTGGCGATACGCACGGGGCTGGCGACACGCACACGGTCGGCGAGGTCAAGCTGGTGGTCTGACGATCAGGGAGGGCACTCGTAGGTGAGCGACTCCCCGCCCTCGGAGGGCTCGCAGTCCTTGCCGCATCCTTGCGGGTCCAAATGCCAGCGGGCGCCCGACATGGGCTGCGCCACCATCGGCGACGGGTGCGGGGCGCTGGACTCTTTTGCTCTCAGGGTCGCGGCCCTTCGCGGTTGACCGCTCTGCAGCGCATGGTCGATGGTTCGCCCCATGTGGGACGAATTCAAGAAGTTCATCGCTCGCGGCAACGTGATGGACCTCGCCGTGGGCCTCGTTCTCGGTGCGGCGTTCACCACCATCGTCAAGAGCGTGGTCGACAACCTGATCATGCCGCCCATCGGCCTCCTCGCCGGCGGCGTGGACTTCAGCACCCGATACCTCGTCCTGCGCGAAGCGCCGGGTGGGGGCACGTTCGCCAACCCCGACGACATGGCCAAGGCCGGAGCGGTGCTCCTCCGCTACGGCCTGGTCGTCAACGCCGTGCTCAGCTTCCTCATCGTCGCGGGCGCGGTGTTCCTGCTGGTCAAGGGGCTCAACCGCCTCATGGCCAAGCCGCCGCCGGACCCCACCCACAAGGATTGCTCGCGCTGCCTGATGTCCATCCCCATCAAGGCCACGCGCTGCGGCCACTGCACGTCCGACCTCGCTGCGGTCGGTCCTGCCGCCGGCTGAGCGCGGCGCTCAGCTGGCCAGCGGCAGCGCTTGGCGCTGCGCGCGCACCTGCGTGCTGCGCCGGCGCAACGGCGCGCGGCTGCGCAGGTGGCGAGCGTCCGGATCGGAGAGCGCGAACTGCGCCCGCAGGCGCTGCAGCGATTCGCTCACCAGCTGGCTGACGCGCGACTCGGTGACCCCGAGCCGGGCCCCGATCTCGCGGAGTGTGAGCTCCTCGATGAAGTAGAGCTCCACCACACCGCGCATGCGCTCCGGCAATAGCGTGATGGCGCGGCGCAGCGCGCGCCGCGTCTCGGCGTGCATCATGCGCACCTCGGCGGACGGCGCGGCGTCGGCGACGCAGCTCGCCTCCTCCGGCGCACCCGCGCCCTGCGCAGCAGCGATGCGCGCCTCGTGAGCGTGAAAGGCCTCGCAGGGGATGCCCAGGGCCGCCGCCACCTCGGCGTCGGCCGGGTGGCGACCCAGGGCGGTCTCCAGACGGCGGCGCGTCGCGGCAGCGCGCGTGGCCAGCTGCCGCAGGTCCCTCGAGAGCGTGTCGTGGGTGCAGCGAACCTCGTCGAGCATGGCGCCACGGATGCGGAGCTCGGCGTACGGCTCGAAGCGATCGCAGAGCGCGGGATCGAAGCGGCGATGCGCGTCCAGCAGGCCGACGTAGCCGGCGCTCATCAGGTCGTCGAGCACCACGTGGCTGGGGAGGCGGCGGGCGATGCGCAGGGCGGCGCGCCGGATCATCGGAGCGAACTGCCGGGCGGTTTCCGTCGAGAGATGCGTCGTCTGGCTCATGTTGCGACCGCCGCCACCTTCCAGCGCTGCCCGGGATGGGTCAGCCGAGCCTCAGGTTGGCGCGCTGATAGGGCGCTAGTTCAGTTCTCGTGCCAGCGACGGGTCGAGCTCGGCGTTTCGCGTAACAGACCGGATTCAAACAACGATCCGGTAGCTCTGGCTGCTCGCTCGAACCGGAGCCCGGGTCAGCCGCGACCCAGAATGATGCCGTGTGGGTCTCAGAATACTCACGCGGCAGATCCCGCGCAGGTGGATCGTGGCGCTATGGCAGGGCGCAACATCCACCACGGGCTTCTCTGCGCGCGCCAGACAACTTCGCCTCAGCAGACGCGGGTGGTTCGCCAGGGGAGCGCTGCGGCTCGTCTCCGTGCTGGCCACGTTCCCAGGGGCATGGCCGTTGCACAACGCCAGGTCGCCTACAGTCGGCGCTCCGTTCGAGCGCATGCAGCTCGCCGCGCGGCGGGGCGGTGCCTCCGCCGCCGGGAACGCAGTCGTGACGCGACCCCTGGCGGGACGCTTCGCTCCGTTCGGGCACGAACACATGTCTGATCCTCTCCCTCCGACCCGCCTCCCAGGCGACACGCCAGGGCTCGACGGCGCCGGTGACAGCAGCCGGACGGGGGTGGGTGCGCGCGAGCCGGCGGTGAACCAGCGAGTCCTCGTCGTGGACGACGACGCCGACCTCCGACAGCTGTTCGAGGTCGCTCTGGCGCAGAAGGGATTCCGGGTGACCCTGGCGGAGTCGGGCGATGCGGCGCTGAGCGCGTTGGCTGCCGAGCCAATCGACGCGGTGGTCACCGATCTGCAGATGCGCGGCATGGATGGCATCGAGCTGGCGCGCCGTGTGGCAGAGGGCTGGCCGCACCTGCCGCTGCTGGTGGTGACCGCCTACGGCAGCATCCCTTCCGCGGTGGGGGCGATGCGCGCCGGCGCCTATGACTTCCTCACCAAGCCGGTCGACTTCGATGCGCTGCACCTCTCGCTGCGGCGGGGCATCGAGCACATGTCGCTGCGGCGCGAGGTGCAGCGGTTGCGCCAGTCGCTGGCGCACGCCCAGCGCTACGACGAGCTGGTTGGCGAGAGCGCCGAGATGCGTGCGCTGTTCGACATGGTCGGCCGCATCGCGGCGGTGCACTCGTCGGTGCTCCTCTGCGGAGAGACCGGCACCGGCAAGGGTCTGGTGGCTCGGGTGCTGCACCGCCAGAGCCCACGCGCTGCCGGTCCATTCGTGGTCGTCAACTGCGCGGCGCTGCCGGCGACGCTGCTGGAGAGCGAGCTCTTCGGGCACGAGCGCGGCGCGTTCACCGACGCCAAGGGCAAGCGGACCGGCCTCTTCGTGGAGGCCTCCGGTGGCACGCTCTTCCTCGACGAGGTGGGGACCCTGCCGCTCGAGCTGCAGCCCAAGCTGCTGAGGGCCATCGAGGACCGGGTGGTGCGACCGCTGGGTAGCAACCAGGAGGTGGCGGTGGACGTGCGCGTCGTCGCCGCCACCAACATCGACCTGGAGGCTGCGGCCGTCGAGGGGCGATTTCGCGAGGACCTCTTCTTCCGCCTCAACGTCATCCAGCTGTCCTTGCCGCCGCTGCGCGAGCGCGATGGGGACGCGCTCCTCCTGGCGCAGCGCTTCATCGACCAGCTGGCCCCGCGCTTCGGCAAGACGGTCTCGGGCATGACCGAGGCCGTGGCGGAGAAGATGATGACCTACCCCTGGCCGGGCAACGTTCGCGAGCTGCACAACTGCATCGAGCGCGCGGTGGCGCTGACGCGCTACGACCGACTGGCGGTCGACGACCTGCCCGACCGCATGCGCGCGCACCAGACCACTCTTCTGGTCGAGGAGCTGGAGCGCGCCGAGGCCTGGCTATCCATCGATGAGGTGGAGCGACAGTACATCCTGCGCGTGCTGCAAGCGCTGGACGGCAATCGCTCGGAGACGGCGCGCGTCCTCGGCGTCGATCGCCGCACCCTGTATCGCAAGCTGATACGCTACGGCGTCCGCAGCAGCAGCGACGGACAGCAAGACTGAGCGACAACGCCGCCCGCCATGACCCGCGAGAGCGCCTCGACGCGCAGCGCCAGCGATGCCGACCGCCAGGGCAAGGCGCGGGTGCTCCTGGTCGATGACGACCCGCGGCTGCTGCTGGCGCTGCGCGAAGGTCTGCGCCGTCGCATGCCGCACGTGCACGTCGAGACGTGCGCGTCCGCGACCAAGGCCATCGAGGAGCTGACCAACGCCGACTACGACGCGGTGATCACCGATGTGGTGATGCCCGGCATCGACGGCCTCTCCTTGCTCGATCGGATCCGCGAGCTGCGCCCGGCCTGCGTGACGGTGCTGATGAGCGGCATCGACGAGCGTGACCTGGCGCTGCGCGCGCTGCGCGGCGGTGCCTACGACCTGCTCCACAAGCCGGTGGACCTCGACGATTTCTCGGCCAGCGTCGAGCGCGTGCTCGAGGTGAGTCGTCTGCGCCGTGACAACGAGGCGCAGCAGGCGGCACTGGCCCGTCACGCCGAGCAGCTGGAGGTGGCCCTCAAGCAGGCGGTGGAGGTGGGCACCCACGAGCTGCGCGAGGCGCACCGCATCAAGGACGAGTTCCTGGCGGTGGTCTCCCACGAGCTGCGCACGCCGCTGACCGCCATCCTCGGCTGGGCGCGTCTGCTGCGCATGGGCGGGCTCGACGAGGCCACCCAGCGCAAGGCCTTCGAGTCCATCGAGCGCAATGCCAGCTCGCAGTCACAGATCGTCGACGACCTGCTCGAGGTCTCGAGGATCATCACCGGCAAGCTGCGGCTTCGCCGCCAGCGCCTCGACCCGGCGGCGCTGCTCGAGTCCTGCGTCGACGCCATCGTCCCCGACGCGCAGCAGAAGGGTGTGGAGGTGCAGCGGCACATCGACGCGTCGGCGCCGGCCGTCTCCGCCGACGCGCAGCGGCTCCGACAGGTCTTCTGGAACCTGCTGTCCAACGCCATCAAGTTCACGCCGTCCGGCGGTCACATCCGCGTCGGCCTCCGCAGCCGGGCCGGGAGCACCGTCGAGGTCGAAGTGCAGGACGACGGCGTCGGCATCCGGCCGGAGTTCCTGCCCTTCGTCTTCGATCGGTTCACCCAGGACGAGGCGGCGCGCGAGGGATCGCGACGAGGGATCGGCGTGGGTCTGGCCATCGTTCGCCACCTGGTGCAGGAGCACGGCGGCACCGTGGCAGCGCGCAGCGCCGGCGAGGGCAAGGGGGCGACGTTCGTCGTCGGGCTGCCGTTCGGCGAGGGCGACACGGCTTGGGACGAGTCCGAGGCGCGCGTCCCGGAGGCGTTGCTGGACCCCCGTCACTGCCTCAAGGGCGTGCGGGTCCTGCTCGTCGACGACGACGCCGCCGCGCGCGACCTGCTCCTGACATTGCTGCGCCGCGCTGGCGGCGAGGTGATCTGTGCCGCCGGCGCCGGCGAGGCGCGCGCGGCGATGGTCGCCGAGCGCATCGACCTGCTTCTCTGCGACATCCAGTTACCCGACGAGGACGGGTATGCCCTGCTGCGCTGGGTCCGCGCGCGTCCGGCGGACGAGGGTGGCGCCATGCCGGCGGTGGCCCTGACGGCCACGGCCTCCGCCGAGCACCGCGCCCGGGCGCTGACCAAGGGCTTCCAGATGCTCGTTCCCAAGCCGGGCCCCTCCGACCTCGCGCTTCTGCTTGCCAGTCTTCTCCGCCGCCGGCCCGGAACGTGAGCGGGCGAACCAATGCCGCGCTGGTCAGGTCAGCAACCGCGCGTTATTCCTGCTGAGCAGGCGGAATGGCTTCCCAGCAGGCGCACCCACCCCCCACCCCCCTTAACGCCGGCGCCGTCGCCGAGGCGTCCGCCCCGCG
>JBBJMR010000485.1:0-4408 GCA_037720395.1 Polyangiaceae bacterium | reverse complement strand
CTATCTCGACGCCGTGGCCGAAAGCCAGCCGCCTTCGCCCTCCGAGGTGCTCGAGGCCGGGCGCGGTGTTGCCGGTGAGCGAGGCTTCGCCCCATGGCTCGGTGATGGCGAAGAGGTCGAGGCTGCCGGCGTCCTCGACGCGGCTGACCCAGATGCGCAAGGTCGCCCGGGAAACGAAGGCGTCCGGGGGCAGCGCGGAGAGATCGAACTGCGCGAACGCGTTGCGCGCGCTTCCGGTTCCGGCGTTGCGGACGAAGAGGGTGCCCGAGGCGCCGAAGTTCGAGCTCGGCGCGGTGAGCGCAATGTCGCCGTCGTCGGTGACGTGCAGCGTGTCCGCGGCGGCGATCCCGCTCGCGGCCAGGCTGGTCACCACCATCGAGAGAACGCCCAGACGCTGCATGCAGGGGTTGTTCATGGCACCTCCTCGTTCCGTGAAGAACGATCCGTCCGAGTTATCCCGTCCACGAAGCGTTTGCAACGGACGACCCCGCAGTCCATGCACGATCGATGGGCGCGTCTCCGCTCGTGTGCGCGCGACGCACGCTGCCCGCACGGTGCGCGCGCGGTGGGCCACACGACACTTTGTGCGCGCGAACACGCGCCCATCCGGGGCGGCCATCGGCGATGGCCCAGCGCGCCGCATTGCCGGCCGAGCGCGGGAACCGGTACGGAGCCGCTACTCGAACTCGTCCACGGTGAAGATGCGCGTCGTCAAGCGGATGCTGCGACCGTTGACCATGCCGTTGCGCGCGAACATCGCTTCTTGCGTGTCGCCGTCCAGGTCGCCGATGGCGACCGCCTCGAAGCCGTTGGCGCCGGGGTCCGGCGCGCCGCGAGCGATGGACACGTACCCGCTGCCCTGGTTGTAGTCGTACTGATAGTAGATGGGCGTGGTGATCGAGAACGCCAGGCATTGCCAGCCGGTGCTCGCGTTTCCGATCCCGAAGTCGAGGCCGCTCACGTTCGTGGGCTGGTACTTCACGCCGCGCACCTTGTCGAGGGTGTCGGGGACCGCCGCGGCCGACTGGCACAATCGGAAGACCGTCTGCGTGCTGGTCGAGCCCTCGGCCACCGCCTCGGCCGCGGCGTACTCGGTCTCGAACTGCATGACGGCGTTCCGCGCAATGCCGCCCACCGTGTTCTGGGCCTCCGCCGTCCGCGCCGTCGCCAGGTATCGCCGCGTCCCGGTGACCCCGAGCGCCGCCAGGACGCCCACGATGGCGACCACGATCATCAGCTCCACCAGCGTGAAGCCCGAAGGGGTCCGATTGTGTTTCAGGCTGTAGTGCACCAGTTTCGAGCCTACGTGAGCTACTCACAAAACGCCACGGGGTGATGG
The DNA here is from genome assembly GCA_037720395.1 of Polyangiaceae bacterium. Classification (GTDB taxonomy): domain Bacteria; phylum Myxococcota_A; class Polyangia; order Polyangiales; family Polyangiaceae; genus JBBJMR01. The sequence continues at coordinate 3,069 of JBBJMR010000485.1, read as the reverse complement.
CGTGAACGCCACCACCCCGCTGTCACTGCCTTGACGCTCAGCTTGACGCCTGGTCGGGATTCCCTACCGGGGCGCGTCGCGCGGTCAGCCGACCGCGCGCTCGATCACTCGAACTCCTCGGTGATGCTCAGCTGGGTGTCCATGATCAGCGTGCGCGTCGTCGCATTCACCGTGCCGGTGCGGCTGAAGCGGCTGGCGGTGCTGTCACCGTCGAGGTCGCCCGTGGCGATGGCCACCATGGTGCCGGTCGGGCCGCTCGCGGTGTAGTTGTACTGGTAGTACTGCGGCTGGGACATCGAGAACTTCAGGCAGCCCCACTCCGGGGTCTCGTAGTCCTTACCCGCGGTGCTGTTGGGCTGGTACTTGATGCCCTTCACGGCCGTCGCGGCCGACGGGACGGTATTGAGGACGCTCGAGCACAGCGAGTTCGACGCCGCCGTGCCGCTGGAGCCTTCGGCAAGCGCTTCCGCCGCGGCATTCTCGCGCTCGTACGCAGCGGCCGCGCCGCGGGTGATGGCGCCGACGGAGTTCTTCGCTTCCGACGTCTTCGCGCTGGCGAGGTAACGGCGAACGCCGTAGATGGCCAAAGCGGCCAGCACGCCGATGATGGCCACGACGATCATCAGCTCGACCAGCGTGAAGCCTTCTTTGCCCAGTCTCTTGTACGCTCGCATGTAGGATCCTCCGTCTATCGGGCCGCTGGGGCCCATGATTTCGCTCTGCCGCCTGCAGGTTCCATCGGCGGAACCATCGCGGTCTGTAGCGGCCTATTCCGTTTCGTTCTGTGAGCGCGTCTCGTTACCGAACGAAGACGCGAGGAAAATCGAGAGGGTGCTGTCGCCGTCGAGGTTGCCGACGGCCTTGACCACGTACCAGGGCTCCGTCGGCGTCGGCCACGTGGGGGCCGGCGACATGTCCGAGATGCTGGGCACGACCGCGCCGGCGCCGCCTGCAACGGTGGCGTAGACGTAGCGAACCGGGCCGTCCGGATTGACGTTGAGCTGCCGCCAGCAAGGTCGCTGTGCGTGCGTGTCCTGCACCCAGTGCCACCTGGCGGTGTCCGGGGTGGCGTGCGGGTAGTAGGTCGTCAGGTTGCCCGAGCAGTTCAGGTAGACGAGGGTCTCGGCCCGCGCCTGCTCCTGCCCGCCACGGATGGCCTGCAGGACGGTGAACGCCTCGCTGGAGTGCGAGGCGGCGAGGTACTTGCGGTACCCCACCATGCCGATGACCGAGAGGATCCCGATCATGGCGACGACGGCGAGCAGCTCGACCAGGGTGAAGCCCCGGCTCGCCGCAGCGCGCCGGCGAAACGTACCCGCCGCGACCGCTTGCGCGGCCCGTCGAGACGCTCGCTCCGCGATGCGTCGCTCGGTCATCGGGAGGGTGCTAGAGCAGCCATCGTGCCACCGGGGCGCAGCGTAGTGGGTAGGTGTGCGCGCGGCCCAGTTGACGGCAATTCCGGACGGCGATCAGGGTTGCGCCGACGCGGCTCCCCCACGCGGTGACGAGATTTGTCACTCCGGACGGCGATGCGGTGACGCTTCTCGTCCGTCGCCGGCCGGGGTGTCGCGCGGGTCGTCGTCGCCGGTGTCCGGCGATTCGCTATCGGGGCTCACACCGTCCTCCAGCGCGTGCTTGGCCAGGCGATAGCGCAGGGAGCGGAAGGTCACGCCCAGCAGCTTCGCAGCCGCCTTGCGGACGCCGCCGGTTCGTTCGAGCGCCTGCAGGATGAGGCGCCGCTCGACCTCGCCCAGCACGCCGTCGAGCTCGCAGCCCTCGGCCGGCAGGTCGGCGAGCAGCGGCGCCGGGCTGGCGCTCATGCCGCTGACCGCGGCCGGCAGGTCGCCCAGGCCGATGGACGGGCCGCTCGCCAGGGCAACCGCGCGCTCGATCATGTTCTCCAGCTCGCGCACGTTGCCCGGGAAGGCGTAGTTGTCGAGCGCGCGCAGGGAGTCGCCGGTCAGGCCGCGCACGTCCTTGCCGAGCTCCTTCGCGAAGCGCTTCACGAAGCGCTCGGCCAGGCGCGGCACGTCGCCGGAGCGCGCGCTGAGCTCGGGCAGCTCGATGCGGATGACGTTGAGGCGGTAGTAGAGGTCCTGCCGGAAGCGGCCGGCCTGGACGTCGGACTCCACGTCGCGGTTGGTGGCGGCGATGAGCCGGACGTCGACCGGCACCTCGGCGGCCCCGCCGACCGGGCGCACCTTGCGCTCCTGCAGCACGCGCAGGAGCTTGACCTGCAGCGACGCCGGCAGCTCGCCGACCTCGTCGAGGAGGAGCGTCCCTCCGTCCGCCTCGCGGAACAGGCCGAGCGTGCGCTGTGCGGCGCCGGTGAAGGCGCCCTTCTCGTGTCCGAAGAGCTCGCTCTCCATGAGCGCCTCGGGCAGGGCTCCGCAGTTGACGACCATGAACGGCGCCTTGGCGCGGTCGCTGCGCGCGTGCAGGGCGCGGGCGATGCGCTCCTTGCCAGTGCCGCTCCGGCCGGTGATGAGCACGGTGGTGCGCATGGCGGCGACCTTCTCGACCAGCTCGGCAACACGCTGCATGGCCTCGCTGTTGCCGACCCAGTCGCGGTCCCCTTCGACGCGCTCCAGGTGGGCACGCAGGCGCTGGTTCTCGGCGACGATCTCGCTCTTCTCCAGGGCCTTGGCGGCGAGGGCCGCCAGCTCCGCCGGGGAGAAGGGTTTGGTCACGAAGTCGTACGCGCCGCTGCGCATCGCCTCCAGCGCGGACTCCACCGTGGAGTGCGCGGTCATGACGATGACCTCGGTGGCCGCGCTGCGTTGCTTGGCACCGCGCAGCACCTCGAGGCCGGAGCCGTCGGGCATCACCAGGTCGGTGAGCACCAGCGGGAAAGGGCTCGGGGTCTGGCGCAGCGCCTCCAGCGCCGGGCGCACGCCGGGGGCGCTGACCACCTCGTAGCCGGCGCGGCGGAACGTGATACCCAGCACCTCGCGCAGCGCCGGCTCGTCGTCGACGACGAGGATGCGGGTCGGCCCGGGGGGCATGCTGGTCGGCGGGATGCTCGTCACGATCCGCCAAGGTACCAGATGACCGCCGCCGCCACGGGCG
>JBBJMR010000484.1:0-4430 GCA_037720395.1 Polyangiaceae bacterium | reverse complement strand
GCAACGGCTGCGAGTCGGCAGACATCTTCGCCGCCATCGCTCCGGTGGCCGGCGTGCTCGGCATCGCCGACGAGGACTGCCAGCCGGTGCGCCCCATCCCGGTGATGCACTTCCACGGCACCAACGATCTGCTGGTGCCCTACGAGGGCGGCGGGCTGCTCCAGACCCCGAGCGTGCCCGACACCGACGCCGGCTGGGCCACGCGCAACGGCTGCAGCGGCGACGCGGTGAGCACCTTCCAGAACGGCGATGCGCACTGCGAGACGCACCAGACCTGCGCGGACGGCGTGGAGGTCACCCTGTGCACCATCGAAGGCGAAGGGCACTGCTGGCCGGGCCAGGCATCGTGCCCATATGGCGCATCGAACACGGACATCGATGCGAACGCGGAGATGTGGAAGTTCTTCGATAAGTTCTCGTTGCCCTGAGCTCGATGCCCTGAGGGCCTTCGGAGGAGGCCGCGGTGTCGGTGAAGGTCGGGTTGATACAGGATTGCCGTTTCGGCATCCTCGGCGTCGAGATCGGCACGGGCACGAGCACGGGCACGAAGAAGAGGGTTCCGCTGGGTTACCCTGGCCCGTGCGCAGATTTGTTTTCCGTTTGTGCCGGCACGGTTGCATCCTCGCGTTGCCGGCATGGCGACGCGCGACCTCCTGCTGCTGATCGGCTTCTTGCGGAGCGGCAAGATGTTTCCGACGGCCGTGCCATACAAGGACCTGCCGACGCACCGGTCGCTGAAGATGGTGCACGAGGCCATCAGCGAGCAGGAGCGGGCGCTCTTCGGCAAGCCGAGCAAGGTCGCCGACAAGGACGACCTCAAACGGCGCTCGGCGCTGACCTCGTGGACTGGTGAGCAGCTCCCGCTCGGGTCGCGCATCGGCGAGGTGCCCGACCCGGGCGTGGTGCTCTGCCTCCTCTACGACGGGCCGGTGAGCGACGCCACGCTGCCCGTGGACGTCTTCTCCCAGACGTTGCGGCGCTTCGCCCTGCGCGACCCGTCGCTTCGTGCCAGGTTCGAGGAGCACGTCGACGTGAGCGGCACCTACGTGCCCGCCTGGCTCTCGCCCGACGTGCGGCGCAAGAAGTCGCAGGAGGCCTTCGACGCGGCCATGAAGGTGGCGCGAGAGCACGGCTTCTCCCACGCCGCGCCGCTCTTCGAGGGCGTGCGCGGCGACTGCTTCCCCCAGGCGCAGGTGGCCATCGCCGTCTACGAGCTGCGCGAGCTGGGCGACACGCAGAGCGCGCTGCGCGGCTGGTGGACGTGGTGCGCGCAGCGCCGCGCAACGTGGCCGCGCGCATGCAGCGCGCCAAGATCCTCATCCGCGACGAGGGCCGCCAGGTGGAGGCCGCCGCCGACTACCTGGCCGTCCTGCGCGAGCTGGCGCGACCCGACACGCCGGACGCGTCGCGCGAGGTGCGCGACGCGGCCATGGAGGGGCTGTGGGTACTGCACAAGGAGTTCGCCAACCCGCGCAAGCTCGAGGCCGCGGTGGCCCTCGCCAAGCAGGACCCGGAGCGCGGCTTCGAGGCGCTGTCGCGCTACGTGCACACCCACCCCTGCGCCTGGGACGCCCAGACGCACCTGGCAACGCTGGCCCTGACCCGCGAGCACTTCGATCTCACCGCCAAGCTGCTGGCGCAGGTGCGCTGGCTCTTCCCCGACGACCCCAACCCGCACTTCGTCTTCGGGCAGGCGCTGGCCTCCAAGGGGCAGATGGAGATGGCGCAGCGGCCCCTGGAGTACGCGCACGACCTGGCGCCGGACGACGTCGACATCCAGAAGTGGCTGACCTTCGTGCGCAAGAAGATCCAGAAGCAACAGGCGGCAGGAACGCACACGCCGAGCGTGGCGGTCGCGCACCACGTGGCGCGCTCGCTGCTGGTGCTGCTGGGTATCGTCCGCTACGGGCGCGTCTACCCGGCGGCCATGGTGCTCCACAAGCTGCCGGGCGACGTGTCGCTGGCCTTCGTGCTGCAACACATCGCCACCCAGGAGCACCGCCGCTTCGGCAACGGCAACCCCGACTCGCCCGAGGTCGAGGTCGACCTGCGCGGCGTCGGCGACCGCACCAGCCTGACCGCGTGGAACGACGAGCCGCTCGGCGTGGAGCAGACCGTCGGCGAGATCCCCGACCCCGGCGTGATCCTGGCGGTGCTCTATGAGTCGGTGCGCCGCGACGACCTGGGACGGCCGACCTTCGAGCCGTCGCTGGAGGAGTGCCGGACCACCTTGCGCCGCGTGGCCGAGCAGGACACAGAGCTCCACGCCAAGCTCGATCGGCACCTGAAGTCGCCGGACGCCACGCTCAAGCAGCGCCTGGAGGCCGACCCGGACTGAGCGCGCGCCGCGGTCACCATCGCGACGCGCTGCCGGGGCGCCGCCCGCAAGCCGGTCACGTGCGCGGCGTCAGGTGCGCGGCGTCACGCGCGCAACGTGGCGCCGAAGCGGCCGGTCACCGTGGCCACCACCGCCTTGTGGCGCGCGTCGACCTCCTCGTCGGTGAGCGTGCGCGCGGCCTCCGGCTCGGTGGCCGCCTTCGGGTCGCGGTACACCACGTGGTAGGCGAGGGACCGGTGGTCGGCGGGCACGTTGCCGCCGCGGAACAGATCGAAGAGCTCCACCGACTCGCACAGCTCCTGGCCGGCCTCGCGGATGGCCTCGGCCACGGCGCCGGCGGTCACGTCGTCGTGCACGACCACGGCGATGTCGCGGGTCGCCGCCGGCAGGGCGGGGATGGGCACGAACTGGGGCACCTCCGTGCCGGCGCGATCGAGCGCGCACAGGTCGAGCTCGATCAGCATGCACGGGCCCTCCACGCCGAGCGCGTCGGCGGCGTTGGGGTGGAGCGGGCCGAAGGTGCCGACGAAGGTTCCGCAGACGAGCAGCTCGCCGGCGCCGCGCGGGTGGAGATGCATCGAGCGCGCGGCGGCGCTCTGCGCCCGCACCGTGACCGGGCGCCCGGTGACGCGCTCGACGATCTCCGCCGCCGCGCCCTTGGCGTCGTAGACGTCGACGTCCTCCGGCTTGCCCAGGCGCGCGGCGCGGGAGCCGGCGATGACCGCGGCGAAGCTCGGCACCTCGTCGGGCAGGCCACCGAGCGCCGGGGCGCGCTTGGCCGCGGGCGACTCGGCAATGGTCTCGCCGCGGGCGGCCAGGAAGCGCGGGCCGATGGTGAAGAGGCGGCAGTCCGGGGCGCCGCGGCGGCGCGCGCGCCGCAGGGCCTCGAGCAGCCCTGGGACCAGAGTGGTGCGCATCACGCTGCGCTCCTCGCCGAGCGGATTCTTGAGGGCGATGGAGGCGCGCGCGCGCGCCGAGCGCGGTGATCTCCCTGGGAGAGACGAACCCGTAGGTGACCGCCTCGCTCAGGCCGACCTCGACGGCGGCGCGGCGCACGCGCGACTCCAGCAGACCGGTCTGGCGTGGGGTTGCGGCGCGATGGCCGGCAGGCGCGTGGGTATGCTGTCCAGGCCCGCACACGAACGACCTCCTCCACCAGGTCGGCCTCCATGGTCAGGTCGGGGCGGTGCGAGGGCGGCAGCGGCGAGCTCGTCGTCGCCGCTGCCCTGCACGGCGCAGCCGAGCCGCTCGAGGATGGCGCGCGCGTCGCGCATCGGCACGGCGGCGCCGAGGAGGCGATTCATGCGCGCGGCGCGGAGGCGGATGGCCCGCGCGGCGGCACGCCCGGCCCGGCCAGGATCGAGCCCGGCACCGCGGCACCGCCGGCCAGCTCGGTGAGGAGCGAGGCAGCGTGGGCCAGGACGTCGGGGATGGCGCCGGGGTCGACGCCGCGCTCGAAGCGATGGCTGGCCTCGGTGTGCATGGCGTGACGGCGCGCCGTGCGGCGTATACCGCGCGGGGTGAAGTGCGCGCACTCCAGCAGCACGCGCGAGGTGCCGGCGCCGATCTCGCTGTTGGCCCCGCCCATCACCCCGGCCAGGCCCACCGCGCCCTCGCCGTCGGCGATCACCAGATCGTCCGGGTCGAGCTTGCGGGCTGTCCCGTCGAGGGTGACCAGCTCCTCGCCCTCGCGCGCGCGGCGGACCTCGATCCGCGCGCCGCGCACGCGCTCCAGGTCGAAGGCGTGCATCGGCTGGCCGAACTCCAGCAGCACCAGGTTGGTGACGTCGACGACGTTGGAGATGGCGCGCACCCCCAGGCTCTCCAGGCGATACCGTAGCCAGTCCGGCGAGGGGCCGATCTTCACCTGGGTGACCATGGCCGCGGCGTAGATGGGGCAGCGCTCGGTGTCGGCGATCTCGACCCGGGCGAAGGCGTCGATCCCCTTGCCCTGGGCGATGCGCTTCGGCGCCGCCGGATCGGGGAAGCTGAAGGGCAGCTCGCACAGCGCCGCCGCCTCGCGCGCCAGGCCGACGTGCCCGAGCGCGTCGGGGCGGTTCGGCGTGACGGCGATGTCCAGGACCCAGTCGTG
>JBBJMR010000208.1:0-15938 GCA_037720395.1 Polyangiaceae bacterium | reverse complement strand
ACCCAGCCGTAGGCGGCGAAGGCGGTGGCCGTCATCAGCGGGGCCATCGTCGCCGGGTGCGGGACCTGCGACAGCGACGGCGTCCAGCGGGCCAGCACCGAGTCGACGTCCCCCGAGCGCAGCAGCCGGCGCAGCCGCCGCCGCGCCAGCCAGCGGCCGAGCGCGAAGAAGCCGAACAGCGCCAGCAGCGCGGCCGCGGCGACGGGCTCGTGCCAGGCGAACCGCAGCCCCGCGGCAGCAAGCGCCGCCGAGGCCACGAAGGCCACCGTGCGCAGCGCTCGACCGCCGCCATCGTCGCCGTAGAGGGGACCCACGATGCGCTCATCTTAGTGCCTCGACGTGCCCTCGGCACCTCCCCGCCCGGCGGTCCTCGCCGCGGCCATCGTCGGACACGCCGCCCGTGCCCCTGCGGGACGGGCTCGACAGGGGCGCGTCCGTGCGTTAAGAACGGCGGGTCTTCGCGAGGACTTCGGTCCTGCGGGTCCTTGTGGGCCTGTCGACTGCGCGCCGTGAACCCCGCCAGGCCCGGAAGGGAGCAACGGTAGCGGAAAGCGGGTGCGGCAGGCCCTTTCGCTTCTGGCGTTTGCTTCTGCCCGCCGTGCCTGGTCGCCGCGCCTGCCCGCCGTGCCTGGTCGCCGCGCCTGGTCGCACCCTGCGCGTGGCAGCGCCGGCGTTTGCGACCCCCTCGGCTGCCGTGAGACGCTCAGGGGATGAACTGTCCCTCGTGTGGGTCGGCGAATGTCGAGGCAGCGACCCTGATGTCCACGGCCATCACCCTGGCGCGGTCGACGGCCATGAAGAAGGTCTTCAACACCGGCGGTGAGGTGCACTGCGACGTGTGCATGGATTGCGGGATGCTCCATCGCCTCCGCGGCAAGGCCGAGGACCTGAAGAAGCTCCTGCCCGAGTAGCGCCTCGCCGCAGGGTAGGTCGCTTCAGTCGGCTGCTGGAGGATCCAGCTTGGCCAGGTCGCGCACCCCTCTCCTGCGGTCTGGCCGGCCCGGCTGCGCGCTCGGCTTGACCCGGGCGCGGGGACACCGTTGTCTCCGCGCGGTGAGCGGCAAGCAGCGCATCCTGGTCCTCGGCTCGGGCGCCCGCGAGAGCGCACTGGCGCTGGCACTGGCGCGATCGCCTTCCGTCGCCGAGGTCCTCGTGGCGCCCGGCAACGCCGGGACTTCGCGCGGCGCGCGCTCGGGCGACGCGCTGGCGCCCATCCTTCGCCAGCCCATCCCGTCGCTCTCCGCCGAGGCCGCGGTCGAGACGGCGACGCTCGTCGGTGCCGACCTGGTGGTGGTCGGCCCCGAGGCGCCGCTGGTGGCCGGGGTCGCCGACGCCCTCGCCGCGGCCGGCATCCCGGTGTTCGGTCCCAGCGCCGCGGCCGCCGCGCTCGAGGGGTCCAAGGCGTTCCTCAAGCGCTTCGCGGCGCGCCACGGCATCCCCACTGCCGCCTTCGACGTGGTGACCGACGTCGCGGCTGCCGACGCGGCCATCGCGCGCCGCCCGCGCGGCGCAGTGGTCACGGCCGATGGCCTGTGCGCAGGCAAGGGCGTGGTCGTGGCCAGCAGCGCCGAGCAGGCCCGCGCCGCCGCGCGCGCCATGCTCGACGGCAGCGCCTTCGGCGACGCCGGGCGCACGGTGATCATCGAGGACCTCCTTCCGGGGGTGGAGGCCAGCGTGCACGCCATCAGCGATGGCCGGGACCTGTTCGTGCTCCCCGCCGCGCGTGACCACAAGCGCGTCGGGGAGGGCGACACCGGGCCGAACACCGGCGGCATGGGCGCGTTCGCGCCGGCGCCGCTGCCACCGGCGCTTCTGGAGCGTGTCGAGCGCGAGATCCTGCGTCCGACCATCGACGGCATGCGCGCCGACGGGACGCCGTTCGCGGGCGTGCTCTTCGCCGGCCTGATGATCGCCGCCGACGGCACGCCCATGTTGCTCGAGCACAACGTGCGCTTCGGCGACCCGGAGTGCGAGGTGCTCATGGCGCTCCTCGACGGCGACGTGGCCGCGATGCTCGCCAGCGTCGCCCGCGGGCGCCTCGACCGCAGCGCCGTCTCCGTCGCCCCGGCCCGCGCTGCGGTGGCCGTGGTGCTGGCCAGTGCCGGCTACCCGGAGTCCCCGCGCAGCGGCGACGCCATCACCGGTCTCGAGGTCGCAGGCGAGCGGACCGGCGTCGTCGTCCACCACGCCGGCACCGCCGAGCGCGGCGCCGACGTGGTGACCGCCGGAGGGCGCGTGCTCACCGTGACCGCGGTCGGCGCCGACTTCGCGGAGGCGCGCGGGCGCGCCTACCAGGCGGCGGCGGACATCGCCTTCGCCGGTATGCACTTCCGCCGGGACATCGGGGCGACCGGCGGCTGACCTTCCGCGGGACGCCGCCGGATTGCCCAGCGGAAGCGCGAGGCGAGGGCGCCGGGCCGGAGGGCAGGATCGAGTGCCCGGACGCTTCCCTGTCGCGGCGCGTTCCATTCGCCACGCCACGGCGCTAGAGCGACGCCATGGCGCTCAAGGTTCTCATCGTGATGGGCTCGGACAGCGATCTGGATCAACTCACCCCGGCGTGGACGACACTGCAGAGCCTCGGCGTGCAGGTCGAGGTCCACGTCGCCTCCGCGCACCGGTCCCCGGACCGAGTGCTGGAGCTGGCGCGCGGCGCGCGCGGCGGCGGCTTCGGGGTCATCCTCGCCGCTGCCGGCGGCGCCGCCCACCTGGCCGGCGTCTTCGCCGCCCACACCACCCTGCCGGTGCTGGCGGTGCCCATCGTCGTCGGCACCTTGGGCGGAGTCGATGCGCTGCTGTCGGCCGTGCAGATGCCGGGCGGCGTGCCCATTGCCTCGGTGGGCATCGGTGGCGCCCGCAACGCAGGCTTCTCGCGGCGGCCATCCTGTCCGCCACCGACCCCGAGCTCGCCGCGCGCCTGGAGAAGTTCCGGCAGGAGCAGACGGCCAAGGTGCTCGAGGCCGACGCGCGCGTGCAGACCAAGCTCCCCAAGTAGCCTCGACCCGACCCGGCCTCGACAGGAACCAGGTCTCCTGGCCGAGCCTGGCGCGTCCCCACCCCGTTCGTCTCCCCGGAGCATCCCATGCGTGTTCTCGTCTCCGACAGCCTCAGCGAGCATCGGCTCGTGATCGTGGAGTAGCCCATGCGCGTTCTGGTATCCGACTCGCTCAGTGAGCATCGGCCTCGTGATCGTGGAGTAGCCCATGCGCGTTCTGGTATCTGACTCGCTCAGTGAACAAGGCCTCTCCGCGCTGCGAGCGGTCCAGGGCATCGAGGTCGACTACAAGCCGGGGCTCAACGAGGCCGACCTGGCGCAGGCCATCGTCGGTGCCTCGGCGCTGGTGGTGCGCAGCGGCTCCAAGGTGACCGCCAAGGTCATCGCCGCCGCCGACGAGCTCAAGGTCATCGGGCGCGCCGGCATCGGCGTCGACAACGTCGACGTCCCTGCGGCGTCGAAGCGCGGCATCGTCGTCATGAACACGCCCACCGGCAACGCGGTGACCACCGCCGAGCACGCCATCGGCCTGCTCGTCTCGCTGGCGCGCATGATCCCGGAGGCCTGCCGCACCCTCAAGGCCGGCAAGTGGGAGAAGAAGAAGTTCGAGGGCCGCGAGCTGGCCAACAAGACGCTCGCGGTCATCGGCCTGGGCAACATCGGGCGCATCGTCGCCGACCGGGCCAAGGGCCTGCGCATGAACGTCATCGGCTTCGACCCGGTGCTCACCGCCGATCGCGCCCTCGAGCTGGGCATCGAGCTGGTGCCGCTGGAGACCATCTGGGAGCGCGCCGACGCCATCACCGTGCACACCCCGCTCACCGCCAGCACCCAGAACCTGGTCAACGACGAGGTCATCGCCAAGCTCAAGAAGGGCGTCCTGCTGGTCAACGCCGCGCGCGGCGGCATCTACGACGAGGCGGCGCTGCTGCGCGGCCTGGAGTCGGGTCACCTCGGCGGCGTGGCGCTGGACGTGTTCGTCACCGAGCCGCTGCCCGCCGACCACCCGCTGCTCAAGCACGAGAAGGTCGTCGTCACCCCGCACCTCGGCGCCTCCACCAAGGAGGCGCAGGACCGGGTGGCGGTGGAGATCGCCGAGCAGGTCGCCGCGTACCTGGCGACGGGCGCCATCCTCAACGCCGTCAACGTGCCCAGCGTCTCTGGCGAGGTGGCGCAGAAGCTCGCTCCGTACATCGACCTGGCCGGGCGCCTGGGCCACTTCCTGGCCCAGGTCGCCGATGTCAGCGCGACCTCGATCGAGGTCGAGTGCGTGGGCGAGCCGGCGCAGCTCGGCACCAAGTCCATCGCCCAGAGCGCAGTGGCCGGCTTCCTGCAGCATTTCGTGGCCACACCGGTGAACCAGGTCTCCGCGCCCCACGTGGCCGCGGACCGCGGCATCATCGTTCGCGAGCTGTCGAACACCTCTCGCGTCGGCCGCGCTCAGGGGAAGTACGCGGCCCAGGTCATCATGCGCGTCGGCGCCGCCGACGGCAGCAGCCGCGCCGTGGAGGGGACGCTGGGCTCGGACGGCTCGACCCGCCTCACCCGCTGGGGCGATGTCGACGTCGAGGCGGTGCTCGGCGGGACCACGCTGGTGGTGGAGAGCCACGACCGGCCCGGCGTCATCGGTTTCCTCGGCACCACCCTGGGCAAGGCGGGCGTGAACGTCTCGCGCGTGAACCTCGGCCTCCACGGCGACACGGCCATCAGCCTGTGGAACCTCGACAGCGCGCTGCCGCCCGCGGTGCTCGAAGAGGTGCGGCGTTCCGAGGACGTGAAGACCGCGCAGGCCATGGTGCTTTGAGACGGCTGGGCAGGGCCTGACGCGGGTGGAGCCGATCGTCGACCTCGCGCCCGGTGCGGACGACAACGCGCTGGCCATCCGCTTCGCGGAGACGGTGCGCGAGCGCCTGCGCGCCGACCCGAAGCGCGATCACGACTTCCGTGCGCTGCGGGCGTCGGTCTTCGTGGTCGCGCAGGACACCGGCGAGGCCATCACCCTGCGCTTCGACCACGGTCGCCTCACCGTGCACGACGGCGCGCTCGGCATGCCCACCGTGACCTTCTGCGGCGACGCGGCAGCGCTGATGCTGCTCTTCGAGCTCCCGCTCCTGCCCTGGCTCCGCCTGCCTGGTCGGTTGCCGTTCCAGAGCGCGGGACGCGAGGCGTGGCACGACGTGCGGACCCTGCTTCGCCGCGGTGATCTGAAGATCTACGGGATGGTGGCGCACCCGCGCACCGTGACGCGATTGGTGCGTCTCTTCTCCAAGCACCGCTGAGCCCGGCCCCGCTCGTTCGCCGTCGCCGACCTCGGTCGCGGGCGCGAGCTGGCCGAGCGCCGCTGGACGCTATCAGCGTCGGTTGGTATGGCATGAACATGCCGGTGCGACTGCGGTATCTGGCGCACGACATCGAGGTGCCGCCGGGGCAGTTCGTCGTCGGCCGCAGCGCGGAATGCCAGCTCTCGCTGGACGATCCGCTCGTCTCGCGGCGCCATGGGATCCTCTCGGTGGGCGGCGACGGGGTGTGGGTGGAGGACCTGGGCAGCCGCAACGGCGTCCTGGTCAACGGCGTGCGCATCAGCGGCAAGCAGCGCGTCGGCGACGGCGATCGCATCACCATCGGCGGGCAGACGATGATCGTGAGCAGCAGCGGCGGCTTCGACGCCCTGGCCACCGTCGTCCTCCCCCAGCAGGAGGCCTACCGCCGCGAGACGCAGACCCTGAACATGGTCCCGGCGGATCTGGTCCGCGAGGAGGACGCAGAGGATCCGACCACGTCGATCGCGCTGTCGCCCTTCGCAAAGGCGAACCAGAAGCCCGATCGCCGCGTGCATGCCCTGTCGCTCATCGGCGGCGTCGCCGACAAGGCGCTGGCCTTGAACCGCGCCGAAGACGCCGAGCGCATCCTGTCGCGCGCCCTGGCCGACGTCCTGGCTCGCACCGAAGCGGGCGAGGAGGTGAACGCCGAGCTCGTCGATCAGGCCGGCTTCTACGCGGCGCGGCTGGCGGCGGCGACCGGCCGCGGCAACTGGGTGGACTACATCTTCCAGCTCTACACCCCGCTGCGAAGGCTGCTCCCGGCCCCCCTCATCGACGACCTCTACCGGGTGGTGCGCAAGGTCAAGGTCCTCGACATGCCGCTCTTCGGCGCGTACACGAGCGCCATGCGCGCGGAGGCGGCCGGTTTCGGGCCCACCGAGCGCTTCCTCCAGCAGCGCATCGAGGGCCTGGAGCGGATCGCGGCCCTGAAGTAGTCGCCCGGCCCGTTCGGCTCTACCTTGGTGGCCGGCGTCGCCGCCGCCCCGTCATGCCCTTCCGCCTCCGCTACCTCGCGCACGACCTGGAGCTTCCGCTCGGCGACTTCGTGGTCGGGCGCAGCGCCGAGTGCCAGCTCTCGGTGGACGACCCGCTGGTCAGTCGCAAGCACGGCCTCATCCGGGTGCGCAAGGACGCGGTGACGGTGGAGGATCTCGGTAGCCGCAACGGCGTGCTCGTCAACGGCGCGCGCATCGAGGGCGCGTGCGAGGTCGGCGACGGCGACAAGGTGCAGATCGGCAGCCAGGAGATGACCCTCCTCCACGTCGAGGAGAGCCGCCTGCCGCCCGGCGCGGTGGACGAGTCGCGCCGCGCCACGCAGACCCTCGGTGCCATGCACATCGGCGACCTGCGCGACTCGGTGGAGCCCACTGTCTCGGTCTGCCCGCCGGCCTTCGGGGAGACGAGCAAGGTGCTCACCTCCTTCCGTCTCCTCGGCGGCGTGGCGGACAAGGCGCTGGCCATGGGGCGCGCCGACGAGGCGGAGCGCATCCTGCAGGCGCTCCTCTGGGAGATCCTCAAGCAGGCGCGCGACAACCGCTTCCCGGAGAACGACGTCGGTGACAGCGCCGCCCGCTACGCCGCCCGCCTCGCCGGCGCCACCACCAAGGGCGCCTGGGCGGACTACGCGTTCGAGCTCTTCACCCTCACCAAGCGGCTGCTGCCGGCGCCGGTGGTCGACGAGCTCTACAACACCATCCGCAAGGTGAAGTCCATCGACCTGGCGGTGCTGCGCAGTTACGTGCGCGAGGTGCGCAAGCTGGAGAAGGGCTTCGGGCCGTCGGAGCGTTTCCTGCTCCAGCGCATCGAGGGCCTGGAGCGGCTGGCCGCGCTGAAGTAGCCGCGGGAGCGACAAACGGGTCGAAAGCGACTAGCCCGGGCGCTTCGGCTTCTTCGGCTTCAGCGCCTCCTGCCAGCCGAGGTTCTTGCGCGCCGCCAGGGTGATGGCTCGACGCAGCTCATCGTCCCCGATGCGCGCCAGCTCCGCGGCCACCGGTTCGGGCAGCGGCGCCAGCGGGGGCTCGCGGCGGATCTCGTCGCGCTGCGGCGGCCGGTCCGGCGGGTCGACATGTCCAACGCGGAAGCGCAGCGAATCGACCGGCACTCCGCGGCTGCGCAGCTGGGCGACGATCTCCGCCGAGAGCATGCTCAGCTCCTGCGCCCAGGTCGAGGTCGAGGCGGTGACCAGCAGCACGCCTCGCTCCAATCGCATCGAAGGGCGCGCGCTGCGATGCGCGTGCCCACCGCCGCCTCCCAGTCGCGGAAGGCCACCGGCGAGGTGGACACCGCGGCCGGCGCGCGCAGGTCGCCGTCGCGGCGGAGCACCATGCCCAGCGGCTCCAGCCCGAGCCGCGGCCGCGTCGCCGGGAGCGCATCAGCGCGGCTCGTCCCCGCCGACGGCTGGCCGCGCCGGCGCGGCCGTCCACGAAGCGCAGGCAGTACTCGAGGATGGCCTTGCGCCGCACGATGCCGATGAAGACCTCGCGGCTGTCGACCACCGGGACGAAGTTCTGATCCACGGCGAGGGTAACCAGGGTCTCCATGTGGGCTTCGATGTGCACCGCCTTGTTGTCGATGCGCCGGGGAACGTCGACGAGCCGCACCCTCTCGGTGCCCTCGAAGCTCAGCCCCGGGGTGGCCTTGATCTTCCAGAGGAGGTCGCCCTCGGTCAGGGTGGCCACGTAGTGGCCCTCCTCGTCGAGCAGCGGCACCGCCGAGTAGCGGTGGCGCTCCATCCGCTCCAGCGCCTGCCGCATGGTGTTGCCGACCGGCAGCCACACCACGTCGCTCTTGGGCGTCAGGAAGTAGGCGACGTTCATCTGCTCGATCCATGCATAGCGCAGTGCGCGCGCCGCCGCCGTCACTCCGGGGGCGGCGTCCGTCCACGTGGCGGTCGGGGCTGACGCAGTGCGCCGGTCTTGATGGGCAGGCACGGCATCTTGACATCTCGTTGATGCGCGCAGTGCGACCATCGAGGCATGGCACGAAGCGAGGCAGAGGACCGCTCCGACGGCGAGGCTGCCGTGTGGCCGGTGCTTGCCCTGCTCTGGTCGGTGAGCGCAGTGCGCGTCGCCGGCGCCCTGTACACCGGGGAGACCTTCGGCTGGGAGGCGACGCTGGCCTCGCTGGCCGTGCTCCTGGGGACGGTGGCCTGCGTGGTCTGGTGGTGGCGCCGTCGCCACGCACGCTCGATCGAGGGTACACCGCCGCGTTGACAGGCGCCGTACTCGATCTACCTGGGAGGGGCGCGTCGCCGAGTCGAGCCTCGCGTCCCTCCGGCAACAGGAAGATCCGATGGCCATCCGAACAAGGTCGACTCCATACGGCTCGGCTGAGCGCTGCTCGCCGCGTCCTCGGGCGACGTGGCGGCGCTAGCGGGGTCGTCACGAGCCGGGCGAACCGGCGTTCGCGCGTGGTTCCGCGTCCTGCCCAGCCGGTGGGGCGCTGCTCGGCAAGGGCGGAAGGGCGAAGCGCTCGAACTCCGCCAGCGCGGCCTCCGCTCCGGCGACGAGCAGCGTCTCGCCGGCGCGCAGCGGCTCATCGGCAGTGACCGGCTGCAGCTTGCGTACGCCGCCCTCGGCCCCCGCAGGCCAGCGACCGATGACGCTCACCTCGAAGCGCTTGCGGATGTCGAGGGCCGCCAGCGACTGCCCGAGCAGCTTGGGCCCGACCGCACAAGGAAGCACCGCGTATCCCGGCGCGAAGCGCGGCACGTCGAGCACCACGTCCGTCTCGCCGCTGTCATCGCCCGGCTGCGCTGTGCTGCGCGCGCGCAGCACGACCATCCCCAGCCGCGCCGCCGCCACCGATGCCGCCAGTACGCCGAGCTTGGCCTGATCCTCGAGCGCGCGGTGTGTGCCGAGCGCGAGGCCGCCGACGAAGAGCGACATGGTGAAGCCGATGCCGGCCATGACCGAGGCGCCGAACAGCTGCCAGGTCGTGGAGCCGGTGGGACGCGGCGCCAGCCCGAACCGGGTGGCCAGCCAGGTGGTGCCGAAGACGCCGATCGGCTTGCCGGCCACCAGACCGAAGAACGCGCCCAGGGCCACCGGCGAGGCGCCGGCCACACTGGCGTCGATGACCACGCCCGCGTTGGCCAGGGCGAAGAGGGGCACGATGACGAACGCCACCGGCGCGTGCAAGCCGTGCAGCGCGCGGGAGAGCGGCGATTGCACGGACTCGAGGTGGCGCTCGATGGCGGCGACGGCCCCGTCGGGCACCGCGCCGCGCCGGTCGCAGTCCTGGCGCATGGACGTCAGCGCCACGTCGAGGTCGTCGAGCACCTCGCGCGGCGGTCGTGATGGCGTGGTGGGCATGCACAGACCGAGCACCACCCCGGCCACGGTTGCATGGATGCCGGAGCCGAGCACCGCCGCCCAGAGCAGGACGCCGAGGACGGCGTACGGAACGAGTGACTGCACCCGCTGCCGCGCCAGCCAGAGCAGCGCGCCAGTGAGCAGCGCCGCCAGCGCCAGGTAGCGGACGTCGATCTGCCCGCCATAGAAGAGGGCGATGACCAGGATGGCGCCGAGGTCGTCGAAGATGGCCAGCGCGGTGAGGAATACGAAGACCGAAGTGGGAACCCGCTTGCGCACCAGCGACAGGCAGCCCAGGGCGAAGGCGATGTCCGTGGCCATGGGCACGCCCCAGCCGGCGTGCCCCGGTCCATCTGGGTTGAAGAGCAAGTAGATCCCCGCCGGCACCAGCATGCCGCCGGCGGCTGCCACCAGCGGCAGCACCGCGCGGCGCCAGGTGGAAAGCTCGCCGAGGGTGAGCTCGCGCTTGATCTCCAGGCCGGCGACCACGAAGAAGAGCGTCATCAGCGCGTCGTTGGTGAAGTGGTGGACGGACCAGGAGATGCCCCTGCCGGCAATCTTCATCTCCACCGAGGCATGGAAGACCGCGTCGTAGAGCGAGCGCAGCGGCGAGTTGGCCCAGACCAGGGCCACCACCGCGCTGGCGATCATCACCATGCCTCCGGCGACCTCGAGCCGAAAGAAGGCGTGGAAGGGCGCGATGACGGCGAAGAGGACGCGCCCCCGCCCCTGCTGTCGTGGCGCCGCGGACATGGCCGATCGATACCATCCCGGCGTGCGAGCGCGTCGCGCAACCGGCCGCGGAGTCCCGATTCGCGGCACGCAGGGCGCCTTCCGCTGCGACGCCCGCGGTGGCTGGCGCTGGCCGCGTTGCTCCGCGTGGGTCCGGCGAGGGCCGGACGCGCGTCACCGTGCTCGGTTGCGTCTCACTGGCAATCTGGCCTCTGGTCCAGGTGGGCTCGGTGGAGACGCGTAGCCCGCAGCCTCCACGTCGGTCGGCGATGCTTTCCCTGACTGGCACCGCCAGGGACCGGCCCCTGCCATCATGGGAATCGCAACGACGCTGAGCCAGGCCAGTGTCGACTCGGTCCCCGCCGCCTCGTGCACCGTGAGACCAAGCACCACGCGGATCACGCTGGCCACCCAGAGCAGAGCCAAGACGGGCACCAGGTCGCGATCGGGAGCCGGCGTAGGCAGCCCCTGCTCGCGGCATGGGTCGGGGGGCGCTCGATAGGGGGAAACACCCATGACTGAGCACCATGGTGCACGCCCCACGCCTCAGGATGCTGTCAAGACGATGGACCCATGCGTGCTCCTTCCTGTCGTCGATGATCACCGGCTCCAGCGTGTCGCGCACCTCGCGGCAGAGCGTGGTGTTCACGTCCAGCTCGCCCCCGGCGGCCGGGCCGAAGTCGATCTCGTCGTGCACGGCCGCGGCGATCCAGCGGTCGGGAAGCACGCGCGCGACGACGGTGTAGCGCAGGCCGGTCATGGCACGCACCGTGCGGAGGATGGTCGGCACCGCCGAGATGCGCGCGATGGCTTCGAGGTCGCGCTGGATGGCGTCGTCCTGCACGCGCGTAGCCTAGTGCCCGGGACGGGCACCGCCAGCCTCCGCGCAGCGAATTTGCGCGCCGGGCGAGCGTGCGCTGGTTCCGTGCGTCCGCTAGCATCGCGCGCGGAGGAGTGGCCGAGTGGTCGAAGGCAGCGGTTTTGAAAACCGCCGACGGTGCAAGCTGTCCAGGGGTTCGAATCCCTTCTCCTCCGCCAGCATCGGAGCGCTGCCGCGCTGCCGCGCTGCCGCGCTGCCGCGCAGCCGGTCGCCGGGATGCCACCGCACCTCACCCCGACTGAAGGGCGGCGCATCCGGAGCGCGGGCCGGTCAGCGCGCGTCGCCCCCGGGGACGCGCAGGCGCAGCCCGTGGTGCGCGACCCGCTCGTCCCACGATAGCAGCAGGCCGCGCGCCTCGGGCTCGACCACTGCGCGCTCCGGCCCGGAGCCGGCGAAGCGGCGGATGGAATCCATCGACGTCCACTCGGTGACCACATCGATGACCACGGCGCCGCCGGGGTCGGGCTCCTGGCGGGTCGATACCCGCGCGCCGCGGAACCCGGGCATGGCCCGGAGCAGGCGAGCCAGGGTGTGGTCGAAGAACTCGACGTAGCGGTCGGCGTTCGACGGCGTGGCGCGCGCAGACCAGGTGCGGAGGCTGGTGCGGTCGGGCGGGCAAGATTCTAGCCCCGCAGCTCCGGGCTCCGCATCCTGCGGTCGCGCGGATGCACGCGGCTGCTATCTTCGCCGGCTCGATGGTGGCGCCGCTCGACCCGCTCGATCAGACGCTGGCAGCCTGCTATCGCGATGCGCGCGGCAGCGAGCGCATCGAGATCCACAACGACGGCCAGCGGCTGCGCACCGTCATCCGCGGCGTCCCCATCGCCGGCAGCGACTTCGACGACCTCTCCGTCGAGTCCGCCCATCGCGCCGCGGCCGCGTCGCTGTTCACCTTGTACGGCGACGAAGTGTGCGCGTGCCAGCTCGAGGTCACCTTCCCCATCGAGGTGGTCGTCGCGGGCGCGCCCATCGCCGCCACGCTGGTTGCCGAGCTCGAGCTCGGTGCCCCGAACCCGGAGCGGCCCGGCATCTCGCGCGAGACGCTGACGCTCGCGCTGCGGCTGCCCACTGGCGAGCTGCGTTCCAGCGGCAGGACGGGATGGTTCGAGGACGAGCTGCTGGATCTCTGGCGCCAGCTCGACGGCGGTCACCTGCGCGCCTGCATCTGCTGCGCTTTCTCCGACTACTCGCCCTACGGGCACGGGCTGTTCGGGGCCCTGGCCTGCTTCCGCGACGCCAAGGATGCCTACCGCCGCGTCTCCACCAAGCAGGCGCTCTTCGATCTCTGGCCGCGGCTCAGCGGGTTCGTGCAGGAGACGCACCTCTGCCCGCAGTTCGAGCTGCGACGCCCGGGCTCCGGCTATCGCGGCTGAGAACCCGGCGCGGCCACGCCCAGGAATTCGCCGTAGATCGTCGGCTGCGGCGCGCCGCGCGGCCACTTCGACTGGAAGCGATGGCTCTTGTTCGTCCAGGCGAAGTTGGCCACGGCGTCGGTGCCCTCGCGAAACGGCATGACCAGGCTGGTGACGGTGCTGGAGGCGAAGGTGAACATCTCGCTCTTGCTGCCCGACTCCACGGTGACCGCGGTCGGCGTCCCGCCGCTGTCTTCTTGCCGCTGCACGACACGCGCAGCCACTCGCGCATGGCCTTGGTCGAGCACCCGAGCGCCGACGAGCCGCGCACGGCGATCTCCGGCGCGCGGCTCCACTCGGCGTTGGTCGGCACCGGCGATCGCCCTGCAGGGAGGCCGGGGCCGGTCGGCGCCGCCGGCAGCAGCGGCGTGGAGGTGCCGTGCGGGCCCGAGGCGGCGGGCTTGGTGTCGTCCTTGTCGAAGAGCTTGCACGCGAACAGCATGGGCACCAGGAGCAGCAGCTGCAGTCGTTGGTCGCGGCGTCTCACGTGGGTCCCCTTCTCGTCCGAGTCGAGCGCGGAAGGTATCAGGTTGTCATTCCAACGCCGCGCGTGGCCCGGCCATGCCGTGACAGCGATGGAAGGCCTGGGCTCCCCGCTGCGTGCTCCCGGGAAGGTAGTGCGTCCGCCGAGCAGGTGCTCCGGGGATCCTGGCCGAGAGGCGTGCATCGCCTTCGTCCCGGGACTAACCCGAGCGCATGTCCTCCAGCGTCTTCCGCCCCGATGTCCTCGCCGGCAAGGTCGCCTTCATCACCGGTGGCGGCTCGGGCATCTGCCAGGGGATCGCCCGCACCCTGATGGGGCACGGCGCCAGCGCGGCCATCGCCGGCCGCAAAGCCGATCGCTTGCAGGCCGCCGCCACCGCCATGGAGTCGGCGACGGGCAACCCATGCCTGGCCACGCCGTGCGACGTCCGCGATCCGGCCGCGGTGAAGGCCGCGCTCGACGCCACCCTGGCTCGCTTCGGGCGCATCGACGTCGTGGTCAACGGGGCCGCCGGAAACTTCCTGGCCCCGGCGGCGCAGCTCTCGCCGAACGGCTTCAAGACGGTGATGGACATCGACGCCGCCGGCACCTTCAACGTCTCGCGCGCCGCCTTCGATGCCTGGCTGCGCGATCACGGCGGCATCATCCTCAACATCTCCGCCACGCTCCACTACTCGGCGACGCCGCTGCAGATCCACGCCTCGGCGGCCAAGGCCGCCGTCGACTCCATCACCCGCACCCTGGCCGTCGAGTGGGGGCCGATGGGCATCCGGGTCAACGGCATCGCGCCCGGCCCCATCGACGGCACCGAGGGCATGAGCCGCCTCGCGCCGGGGGACATGAAGCAGCGCATGATCGAGGCCATCCCCATCCGCCGCTACGGCCGCATCGACGAGATCGCCTCGCTGGCGCTGTTCCTGTGCACCGACGCGGCCAGTCTGATCCACGGCGCGACCATCGTCGCCGACGGCGGCGCCTGGCTGGGGATGGGCCGCGCGCTGGTCCAGGGCTGAACGCTCGCGCTCCTGCCGGCGGACGCGTGGCCTCGCCAGCCTTCACGCGGCCACAATCAGCGGCTTGCCGCGCCACTCGGCAATCATCGGCGCGATGGCCTCCGCCAGCCCGGGGTACTGCGGAGCGATCGCCAGGCACGCCACCATCTGCAGTGACCGCGCCGATTGCATCACGCGCAGCACGTCCGCGTCGAGCGGCGGCAGTCCGCTGCGCTCGGCGGCCGCGTCGTAGGCGGCATGGACCTCGGGGCCGAAGGCTGCCACATCCCACTCCGGCGTGCCCAGGGTGGCGTCCTCGAAGTCGGCGTGGCGGATCCCGGTGGTGGTCGTCACCAGGTTGTACGCCGGGGCGTCGCCGTGGATCGGCTGCACGCGCGCGCGCGGGAAGCGCGTCCGGAAGGCACCGGCGGAGGCCATCACCGGCGCCAGCACGCGCCACTCGGCGTTCGCCTTGGCCAGGTCGCTGGGCTCGATCAGCGTGGGGTTGGCGTCGAGGTGCGCCAGGCCGCCGGGGACACTGATGGCCAACGGCGACAGGAACGGGAGCGCCACCGGGCAGGCGCGCAGCGCGGCGTGAAGATCGACGACGCGCGCGGCGTTGGCCAGGAAGTCCGGCGCCGCGGAGGCGTCGATCTCGACCTTCTCCCAGAAGGTCATCGAGAAGCCGTCGCGGGTGACGGGGGTGCGCGGCACCAGCGCGCTCGGGCGCACCACCGGGAAGCCCTGTTCGTCGAGCCACTGCACCACGGCGATCTCGCGCGCCTGGCGCGCCGACTGCGCGGCGAGCGCGAGCCCGGCCGGGAGCACGCGCGGGACGCGCACCACCACCGGTGAGGGCGCCAGGTGCACGACCATGGAGAAGCCGTCGTGGAGGACGACCGGCTCGCCGACCTCCAGCCCGAGCGCGCGGCCGGCGCCGGTCGCCGCCTCGATCGCCCGGGTCTTGTGCGATGCGTGAGCGCGCGGACCGGCGGGTTCGGTCATGCACCCAGGGACGTCGGATGGCGTGGACATGACGGCTTCTCCGGTTCGACGCCGCCCGAGCATGACACGCCCGGGCGTCCGGCTTGCGCGATGAGCGCGACCGGCCGCCTAGAGCTCGATGCCCACGTCGAGCTCCGGGCCGTAGGTGGTGTGGAGCGTGTCCTGCCCGTGCAGGCTCACGTACGCGCCGCCGCCGACGAACGGCGTGAGGCGGGGGGCCATGGAGTACGAGAGCAGGATGCGCGTCTTGTAGATCTCGTCGTGCCCACCGACGAAGGCGATGCGCTCGCGGAAGAGGCGGTGGCCGCCGATGTCCGCGGCGATGGCGAAGCCCGGCATGGGAAGCGGGAAGCGCGCCCCGAGGGTCAGCCCGGCGCCGAAGATCGGCTGGCGCGGGCCGCCCTCGGAGTCCGGCGCACGCGGCACGCTGTGCAGCGCCACCGACAGCAGCGAGTAGGCGTGCACGCTCGCGAACTTGAGGCCGATGTTGCCGAAGAGGCTGTTCGATCCCCAGGCGGCGAGGTGGATGCCGCCTCGCCGCGGCAAGGGGATGATGCCGAGCGACTCCCCGTCGAGCTGGTCGGTGACGTTGATGACGCCGATCTGCAGGCCATCGATGCGCCGCGCCACGTTGAGGATGCCGATCTGCACCCCGTGCAGCTCCTGCGAGACGTTGATGGCCCCGAGCTGCAGGCCGTCGACGCGCCCGATGTTCACCGCGCCGCCGACCTGCACACCCTCGAGCGATTGGCGCGCCACGTTGACCACCATCGCCGCCTGCACGCCCTGCAGGTCTCCGTAGAC
>JBBJMR010000027.1:0-46083 GCA_037720395.1 Polyangiaceae bacterium | reverse complement strand
GTCGAGCGAGAAGGCGTTGCCGTCGCAGTCGCGGACCTCGAAGCTCGGTAGCTGCTGGCCGACGTCGTGCCCCACATCCACCGGCGCGGGGCACAGCGCCGCGCCCAGGCCCGAGCCCACGCCACCCCCGACCCCACCGGTGGCCCCGGACGCTCCACCGCCGGTCGTCGCGGCGCCTCCCGCGCCCGTCGCCGGACTGCCGCCGGTTGCCGCCCCAGTGGCGCCCACGCCGCCGTCATCCCGGCCCCCACCGCCGTCGCCCGAGGCGTCGGAGCAGGCGACGAGGTACAGACAGAGCGTGGACACGGCGAAGACGAGGGTGCGCATGCCGCCGGGTACGGTCAGCCGGGCCCTCGGTTTCGCGACACCAGCAGTTCGTGGTCCGTCGGGCGGGGCGAGGTCGTCCCGGCCCGCGTCAGACGATGGCGTCGGGCGAGACGATCTTGCCGGCGATGGCGCTGGCGGCGACGACCAGCGGGCTGGCCAGGTACACCTTGCCCGGCCCGCTGCGGCCGGGGAAGTTACGGTTGATGGCGGAGACGGTCACCTCGTCCTTGGTCGAGGAGACGCCCGGCCCGGCCTTGATGCAGGCGCCGCACGAGGGATCGACGAGCTCGGCGCCGGCCTTGCCGAAGACGTCGAGGTACCCCTTCTCCTCGGCGTAGCGGCGGATGTCCTGTGAGCCGAACTGGATGTAGAGGTGCACGCCGTCGGCGACGCGCTTGCCCTGGTCGACCGCGCGCTGCAGCACCGAGGCGTACATGTCCATGTCCGCCTTCTTGCCACCGGTGCACGAGCCGCCGTAGGCGATGTCGATGCGCACATCGCCGCCGCTGATGGCGCCGAGCTCGCGCAGCGGCACGCCGTTGCGTGGGTCGCCGGGGGTGGCAACCATCGGCTCGAGCGTGGAGAGGTCGACGTCGAACTTCGCCATGTACTCGGCGTCCGCGTCGGCCTTCACCGCAAGCTTGCGCACCGCCTCCGCGTCGAGGCCGCGCTGCGCGACCAGGTACTCGACGACCACCTCGTCGGCCTCGATGATCCCGGTGAAGCCACCGGCCTCAACGGCCATGTTCGTCAGGGTGGCGCGCTCGTCGATGCCCATCGCCGCCACGTCGGCGCCGGCGAACTCCAGCACCTTGCCGATGCCCTCGCCCGTCTTCCAGAAGGGCTGCGAGAGCAGGTAGAGCATGACGTCCTTGGCCGTCACCCCGAAGCCCAGCTTGCCGTGCAGGTTGAAGCGCGCCGTCTGCGGCACGGCCACGCGCACGTCCTGGGTCAGCCAGGCGTTGGCCATGTCCGTGGAGCCGACGCCGAAGGCGAAGCAGCCGAGGACGCCGGCCATGCAGGTGTGCGAGTCGGTGCCAGCCACGACCTGGCCCGGCAGCGCCAGCTCCTCGATGACCTTGTTGTGGCAGATGGCCTCGGAGCCGACCGTCTTGCCGTCGCGCTCGACCTCGCCGTAGAGGCGGATGCCGTGGCGCTTGGTGAACGTCTCCTGCACCGTCTTCAGCGAGGCAGCCTGCTCGCGCAGCCCCATTTTCACGTGTGCCTCGGGCATCACCCGGTCGAGGAAGGTGAGGTGATCGCGGAAGGCGAACACGCTGTCCGGGTCCTTGACCTTGGCGTCGGCGCCGGCGCCGGCGCGGAAGAGCGAGTCGGCCATGGGCGTCACGTACTCGTGCGAAAACCGCACGTCGGTGCGGACGAAGAGCGCGTCGCCGGGCTTGACCGCGGGGATGCCGACCTTGCCCGTCCTGGCGTCGACGATGGCGCGCGAGGCGATGATCTTCTCGCAGAGCGTCATGGGACGCGGCGGGGTCGAGAGGACCGGCGGCGAGACCTCGCCGGCCAGGCGCGCCTTGTTGTACGTGAACAGGCCGCCGTACTCGACGACGTCGGCGCTGATGCGATCGAGGCCCTTGGTGAACTCGGCGATGGCGATCTCCTCGCCGCGCTCGATGCGACCGAGGATGCCGAAGTCGGTGGTCGTCAGCAGGCCGATGTTCTGGCTGTTCTGCCCGTAGATCTTCTCGATGCTCCTGGCGACGACGATCTGGATCCCCGCCTCGCGCTCGGAGTACGGCGCCGTCTCGCGCGAGCTGCCGCATCCCTTGGAGCGACCGCTGACGATGACCCCGAAGCCGCCGTTCTTGATGGCGTCGCGCTCGATGACGCCGCCGCGCAGGCCGACGAGGCAGTACCGAGCCAGCGTCTCGTCGTAGTAGTAAACCCAGCCGGGCGTGATCTCGTCGGTCGAGATGTTGTTGACCAGCGCCTCGGTGCCCCTGCCGCGGAGACCGCGTCGACCTGGTCCGGCTGCCCCGCCAGCTGGGCCTTGAGCTTGTCCGCGTCCTCGGTGAGGTACAGCGTCTTCCCGGTAACTCTTACGGATTTTCGGCGGGGATGGCCATCGACACCTCGGGCGCCCTGCCGGACGGGCTCGAAACACCGTCCGTTGAGGGCTATTTCTATACCACTAAGGCGCGCTAGATGGATGGGCTTGCGGCGTGCCCTGCTAAGAGCAGGCGGCCCAGCTCGCGCCGCCGCGGCGCGAAGCGAATGCCGAGCGACCGGAGCACCGGTCGATCACCGCGGGCAGACCCGATCGCATGTTCACCTCGACCACGCCCGTAGCCATCCTCGGCGCCGGCCTCACCGGCATGGCCGCGGCGCACGCGCTCGGTCGCGCCGGCGTCGGCTACCGGCTCTTCGAGCGCCTCGATCGCCCCGGCGGGCACGCCATCACCACCGAGGAGGCCGGCTTCCGCTTCGATCGCACCGGACACCTGCTCCACCTGCGCGACGCCGAGACGCGCGCGCTGGCGCTGTCGTGGATCGGCGACGACTGGCTGGAGATCGAGCGCCGCTCGCGCATCTGGTCGAACGGCGTCTACACGCGCTACCCGTTCCAGGCGAACACCTTCGGGTTGCCCGCCCAGGTGGCCAAGGAGTGCCTGCTCGGCTTCCTGGAGGCCCACTTCGCGCCCGACAAGGAGAAGAAGCCGGCGAGGAACTTCGAGGAGTACTGCCTCTCGCACTTCGGGCCGGGCATCAGCCGGCACTTCATGATCCCGTACAACGCGCGCCTGTGGGGCGTGCCGCCGCGCGAGATCTCTGCCGACTGGTGCGAGCGCTTCGTGCCGCGACCCAGCCTCGAGGACGTGGTGGCCGGCGCCGTCGGCCTCAACGATCGCGAGCTCGGCTACAACACGCGCTTCGTCTACCCGCGCCTGGGCATCGGCGTGCTCAGCGCGGGGCTGGCGCGCGCGCTCGGCGACGGCGAGGAGGGCCGCCCGCGCATCGAGCTCGGGCGCGCTCCGCGGCGGATCCACTGGCGGCGGCGCGAGCTGACCTTCGAGGGCGAGACGGTGCGCTACGAGCGCCTCCTCTCCAGCGTCCCGCTGCCGGTGCTGGTCGGCTTGCTCGACGGCGCGCCGGCGGAGGTGCGGGAGGCCGCGGCGCGACTGCGCTGTACCCACCTTTGGTACCTCGACGTCGCGCTCGCACACCCGGCACAGAGCGACCTGCACTGGGTGTACGTGCCCGAGGACCGGTACCCGTTCTACCGCGTCGGCTGCTACTCCAACTTCTCCGCGGCGCTCGCGCCACCGGGCAAGTCCAGCCTCTACGTGGAGCTCGCCGACCGCGCCGAGCCCGACCTGGCCGCGCTGCTGCCGCAGGTGGCGGCGGGCCTGGTGGAGATGGGCCTGCTCCAGGGCCCCGGTGCGATCGAATTCGCCCGCGCGCGCCGGATCGATTACGCCTACGTCGTCTTCGACGACCACTATTTCCGGTCGCTGGAGACGATCACCGCCTTCCTCGAGGAGCAGGGGCTGGTGAGCGCGGGAAGGTACGGAGGATGGAACTACTCGTCGATGGAGGACGCGCTGCGGTTCGGAGCAGCGGCGGCGAAGCAGGTGGCGACGTCGCCGTCGACCTCGCGGTGAGGGCAGGCGCGTCGGAGGGCCTGAACGAGCCGGAGATCTCCTTCGTCATCCCCGTCTACAACGAGGAGTCCATCCTCGAGGAAGCGGTCCTCGAGCTTCGCACCCGCCTCGAGCCGCTCGGCTTCACCTACGAGATCGTCCTCGCCGAGAACGGCTCCAGGGACGCCACGGTGAAGATCGCCGGCGAGCTCGGAGGGAAGTTCCCGGAGGTGCGCTGCTTCTCCAGCAGCAGCCCGAACTACGGCGCCGCCATGCGCCAGGGCATCGAGCGCGCGCGCGGTCGCATCGTGATCTGCGAGGAGATCGACCTCTGCGACACCGAGTTCCACCAGCGCGCCGTGGCCCTGCTCCGCCAGGGCGGCGTGGACATGGTGATCGGCTCCAAGCTGCTGGCCGGCGCCGAGGACGATCGGCCTTGGGCGCGCCACGCCGCCAGCCAGCTCTACAACGCGCTGCTCCGGGCGACGCTCGGCTTCCGCGGCACGGACACGCACGGCCTCAAGGCCTTCCTGCGCGCGCCCCTGTTGCCCGTGGCGCGCGCCTGCGTGGTGGAGAAGGACGTCTTCGCCAGCGAGTTCGTCATCCGCGCCTACCGCGCCGGGTTGCGCGTGCGCGAGGTGCCGGTGCGCGTGAAGGAGAAGCGCCGCCCGTCGATCAACCTGGTCAGCCGGGTGCCGAACGTGCTGAAGAGCCTGGCCAAGCTGACCTGGGCCATCCGCGTGCGCGGCTGAATGACACGCCGCGTTGGCGGGGACCCCGGCGATCGGCTATAGCGCGCGCGTGGCCGAATCCGGGCAGACCACGCTGACGGCCGGGCCGCGCGCGCTGGCCACCGGCGGCGACAGGACCGACGTCGACGTGGTGGTCATCGGCGGCGGCGTGAACGGCTCCGGCGTGGCCCGCGACGCCAGCATGCGCGGCCTGCGCGTGGCGCTCTTCGAGCGCAACGACCTGGCCTTCGGCGCCAGCGGCAACTCGTCGGGGATGATCCACGGCGGCATCCGCTACCTGACCTACGACCCGGCGGTGACCCGCACCTCGTGCGAGGACTCCGGCCACATCCAGGCCATCGCCCCGCACCTGCTCTTCCGCATCCCCTTCCTCTACCCGGTGGAGCGGCGCGGCGGCGGCAAGCGCACGCGCATCATCTACGAGCTCACCGACGCCTTCTTCGAGGCCTACGACGCCTACCAGCCGCTGAAGCGCGGCAAGAAGCACGCGCGCCTGACGCCGGAGGAGATGCGCGAGCTGGAGCCGGGGATGGTCGGCGACCTGACCGGCGGCTTCAGCTTCGACGAGTGGGGCATCGACGGGACGCGCCTGTGCGTGGCCAACGTGGTCGACGCCATGGAACGCGGCGCCAAGGCGTTCGTCGGCACCACCGTGGAGCGCATCGAGCGCCACCCGGAGAGCGGCGAGCCGGTCGCCGTCCACTACCGCGATCGCGAAAACGGCAAGACCGGCAAGCTGACCACGCGCGCCGTGGTCAACGCCACCGGCGCCTGGGCGCCGATCACCGCCTCGCTCAGCGGCATGCCCGCGGCGCGCGCGCGTTCGCCCCGGCAAGGGCATCCACGTCGTCTACGACCGGCGCCTCACCAACTACGCCGTCATCTGCGCCACCATCGACGGCCGCCAGATCTTCGTCGAGCCCTGGCAGAACATGACCGTCATCGGCACCACCGACGACGACTTCTACGGCGACCTCGACGAGGTGCGCGCCACCAGCGAGGAGGTCCGTTATCTGGTGCAGGGCGTGGCCCGCATCTTCCCGCAGATCCGCGAGGCGCGCGCCATCGGCACCTACGCCGGGGTGCGGCCCACCCTCTACAAGTACGGGCCCACCGAGGACGCGCTGAGCCGCGACCACCGCGTCATCGATCACGCCGCCCACGGAGCGCCGGGCATGTACTCCATGGTCGGCGGCAAGCTGGCCAGCTACCGCCTCTTCGCCGAGGAGATGGTCGACGTTCTCGCGCACCGCTTCCAGCTCGGCACGCCCGGGTACTCCCACCGCTCGGCGCTGCCCGGCGGCGACAAGCCGGTCGACGCGCTCCAGCTCGCGCTCCGCCTGGAGATCGACGCCGTGGCCGGGCGGCGCCTCGTCTATCGCCACGGATCGCGGGCGCTGCGAATCGAGGAGCGCATCGGCAGGAACCCGCGCGAGGCGGTGACCGTGTGCCCGTGCGAGCCGGTGCTCGAGGCCGAGGTGCGCTACGTGCTCGAGCACGAGCTGGCGCGCACCGTGGCCGACGTCTCGCGCCGCACCCGCCTCGGCCTGGGCGCCTGCGGCGGCATGCGCTGCGCCGCGCGCTGCGGGCAGATCGTGGCCCAGGAGCTGGGGCTGCCCCCGGTCGAGGGCGCCCGGCAGAGCCTGTCCTTCCTGCTCAAGCAGGCGCGCACGCGCGCGGTGGCGCTCGGTCCGGAGCAGGCGCGCCAGGAGGGGTTGGCCATCGCCGCCGTCCGCGCCGAGCTCGGCGTCGGGGCGGGGCTCGTCCGGTGACGTCCATCGTCGAGACCAGGCCGCGTGGCGCGCGCTCCGTCCTGGTGATCGGCGGCGGTGTCGCCGGGCTGGCGGCGGCCTGGGCGGCGCGCCGCGCCGGCAAGGCGGTGACGCTCGTCGATCGCGGCGCGGGGGCCAGCGTCCTCGGCGGCGGCGCCGTCGACGACGAGCCCTGGGAGCGCCGCTGGCGCCGCACCGCCGGCGTGCCCTCCGGCGAGAGCGCGCTGGCACGCGCCCACCTCGAGCCGCCGCCCGATCCGCTGCCCGCGGACGTCGAGGCGTTCGTGCGCGACCTCGGCCTGTGGGTCATGCCCGAGGGGCGCGCCCCTCGCCTGGTGACCCTGGCCGGGCGCGTGCGCCTGGCCCGTGCGCACGATGCCGCGCTGCTCGACCTCGGCGCCATCCCGGGCGCGCGCGTGCTGCTCCCGCGCGCCCCGCGCGCCGCGTGGGACGCCGACGCCCTGGCGGCCGCGCTCAACGAGGACCCGCTGGCCCAGGCGCTCTCGCTGCGCTTCGCGGCCAGCGACACCGCCGTGCTGCGCCACGACGACGAGCGCCGCATCGGAGATGCCGACCTGGCGGCGCGCCACGATGACCCGGCGCGCGTGGCGTGGCTGGCGGAGCGGCTGCGCGAGGCGGCTGCGCGCGCCGGCGTCGACCGGGTGGCGGTGCTCGTCGGCCCCTGGCTCGGCGCCGCCGCGCCGCGCGCCGCCGAGGTGGCCGAGCGCGCCGGCCTGCCCGTGGGCGAGGCCTTGCTCGGCGTCGGCGGCCCGGCCGGCCTGCGCTTCGCGGCAGCGCGCGGGCACATGCTCCAGCGCCTGGGCGTGGAGGTGGTGCGCGCCCGCGCCGCCGCCGTGGTGCGCCATGGCGAGCGCATGCGGGTCGAGCTCGAGGCCGGCTCGGCCTCGCCGCCGACGCGGTGATCGTCGCCGTGGGCGGGGTAGCGGGCGGCGGCATCGGCTACGCGCCGCCGGAGCTCACCGCGGGGAGCGACTTCCCGCCCAGCGCCGCGACGCCCTTCCAGCTCCGCTCCGGCGCGCCGCTCGGCCTCGGGGTGCGCGCGAGCCAGCCGGAGTCATCAGCTCGCTGCACGGGCCCGACCACGACGTCACCGGCTGGCCGGACCACGACGAGAGCGGCGTCCTCGAGGCCATCGGCGTCCTCCGCAAGAACGGCGTGGCGGTCGCGCCCGGCATCCACGTCGCCGGCGACGTGGTGGCCGACCGCCCGCGCACCTTGCTCGAGGCCGCCGCCTCGGGCATCGCCGCCGGGCGCGAGGCCTGAAACAATCGGCGCCGTGACCGCGCCGCCTCCGCTGCCGCGCTTCGCAAGCGAGGTGCCGCCGCACGTCGACTGCGTCATCGTCGGCGGCGGGATCATCGGCGCCGCCACCGCCTTCCACGCCGCGCGCGCGGGCCTGTCGGCGCTGGTCGTCGAGCGGCGCCCGGCGCTGGCCTCGCTGACCACGGCCGCCTCCGCCGGCGGCTTCCGGGCGCAGTTCGAGGATCCCGACGAGATCGCGCTGATGCGCGAGTCGCTCGACGTCTTCGCCAGCTTCGGCGCGCACACCGGCGTGGCGGGCGCCGACATCGGCCTGGTGCGCGGCGGCTACCTGTGGGTGACCACCCGCGCCGACGGGGCCGAGCGCCACCGGCGCCTGGTCGAGCACCAGCGCGCGCACGGCCTCGACGACGTGGAGCACCTCTCCGGGAGCGAGGCGCGGCGCCGCTTCCCGTTCCTGGCGCCCGAGGTCACCTCGGCCCGGCTGCGCCTCGGCGACGGCTGGCTGGATCCGCGCAAGCTGGCGCTCGGCTTCGCCGCGGCGTCGCGCGCGACGTTCTGCGTCTCCACCGAGGTGGTCGGGCTGCGCGTCGAGGGCGGGCGCGTCACGGCCGTGCGCACCAGCCGCGGCGAGGTGTCGTGCGGCGCGGTGGTCCTCGCCGCCGGGCCCTTCACGGCGCGCCTGGCGGCCGCCGCCTGCGTGCCGCTGCCCATCGAGCTCATGACCCGACACAAGGTGGTGCTCGCCGAGGAACCGGCGGTACCACGCGACGCGCCGATGACCATCGACGAGGACAGCGGCGCGCACTGGCGCCCGCACGGCGACGGCGCGCTGGTGCTCTGCCCGCACGCCGACACCCCCGACGCGGCGCCGCTCGAAGACGTCCCCTCGCCGTCGGCGTTCGCCTTCACGCTGCTCGCGCCCGACGGACCGCTGGCGGTGGCGCGGACGTCGCCGTTCTGGCGCGCGGTGTGGGCGCGCGGAGGCTCGAGCTTCGTCATGCAGAGCGGCCAGTACGCGCTCACGCCGGACCGCAAGCCCCTCATCGGTCCCACCTCCATCGGCGGGCTGCACGTCAACGGGGGCTACAGCGGCCACGGGATCATGGCCAGCGCCGCCGGCGCGCGCCTGCTGGTGCAGGGCATCGTGGGGCGCGCCGAGCACCCGTTCCGCCTCGATCGAAGCTTCGCCGCGGCAGCGCACGGGCCGCTCTGAGGCCGCGCGTACGGCCGGCGCTGCTCGCGTAAACGCTGGTAAACGTAAGCGATTCCAGGCGTGCGCGGCCTGACGCCCATCGCTAGGGTGGGCTCCCCATGCGCACCGACGAGCCCTCGAACCTCACCGAGTCGCTGGCCTCCACGGCCGCTCCCGTCCTCTCCGTTCCCATGGCGCGCTCCGACGCGACCGCCTTCGCCAGGCTGACGCTCGAGCTGCGCGAGGCGGGGCTGCTCGAGCCGCGGACACGCCGCTACGTGGCCTCCATCCTCGGCTACGCCGCCCTGATGGTCGCCGCGTGGACCGCGTTCGCGCTGACCGGCAGCTTCTGGCTGGCGCCGGTCATCGGCCTGCTCTACGCGCGCATGGGCTACCACCTCCACGATCTGTCGCACTTCCACGCCTTTCACTCGCGGCGCTGGAACGACCACGCCGCCCACTTCGTGGGCTTCTTCGTCTTCGGCAGCATCGGCCGCTTCCGCCGCGATCACGAGGCGCACCACAAGCACACCAACGACCTGGTCCTCGACCCCGACATCCAGGCGCCGCTGGCGATGACCGCGGAGCAGGCCCGCAAGGCGCGCGGCCTGAACCGCCTCTTCGCGCGCTTCCAGCACCTGCTGCTGCTGCCGGTGCTGTCGCTGGTGGCCATGTGGACCATCCGCGGGCTGGACGTGGCCTTCCTGGCGCGCGCCCGGGGCTACCCACACCGCCGCCGCGAGGCTTTCATCCTCTCGGCGCACGTCGTCTGTTACCTGGCGCTGGTCTTCGGCACCCTGTCGCCGCGGATGGGCCTGCTCTTCGTTTTCGTGCAGCAGACGGTGTTCAGCACCTACTTCACCCTGGCCTTCACCGTGAACCACCTGGGCATGCCCGTCGACGGCCGTGGCCAGCACCGCTTCCGCCGCCTCGCCGAGCACACGCGCAACGTCACGCCCGGCCTCCTCTCCGACTGGTTCTACGGCCCGCTGGCCGCGCACATCGAGCACCACCTCTATCCGCGCATGTCGCGCTACAACCTGCGCGCGGCCTCGAAGCTGGTGAAGCCTGCCTGCCGCGCGCAGGGCATCGCCTACGTGGAGTGCGGCATCGCGGAGGCGTACCGCGATCTGCACCTCGCCCTGCGCGAGGCCGGCAAGCCGGCGCGCGAGCCGCTGCCCGGGGCGCTGGCTCGCGCTGCGGATCGGCTGCCGTCCAGCTCGGCGTTCGCCACCCAGTCGTGAGGGCGCCCTCGACAGATACGGTGCTGGTCACCGGCGCCACCGGGTTCGTGGCCAAGCACTGCATCGCGGCCCTGCTGCGCGCCGGATACGCGGTGCGCGGCACCGTCCGCGATCTGGCGCGCGCCGAGGCCGTCCGCGCGGCGGTGCACGATGCCGGCGGCGAGCCGGCGCGCCTCTCGTTCGCGGTGGGCGCTCTGGACGACGACGCCGGATGGGCCGAGGCCGTCGCCGGGTGTGGCGGCGTGCTCCACGTGGCCTCGCCCTTCCCGGTCGCGGAGCCGAAGCGTCCCGAGGACGTGGTCCGGCCGGCGCGCGAGGGCACCCTGCGCGTGCTCCGGGCTGCGCGCGACGCGGGTGTGCGTCGGGTGGTGCTCACCTCGTCGGTGCTCGCCGTCACCCTGCCGCTCCGCGACGAGCCGGGGCACATCTACGACGAGCGCGACTGGACCGACCCGGAGCGGTCGGGGCTGACCGCGTACATGGCGTCCAAGGCCATCGCCGAGCGCGCCGCCTGGGACTTCGTGCGCCGCGAGGGCAAGGGCCTGGAGCTGGTCGCCGTGAACCCGGCCCTGGTCCTCGGTCCGGTGCTCGACGCCGACCTCTCCGCGTCGCTGGAGGTGCTGCGCCTCATGGCGCGCGGCAGCTATCCGATGGTGCCGCGCGCGCGCCTCAACGTCTGCGACGTGCGCGACGTGGCCGAGGTGCACGTGCGCGCCCTCTCCGAACCGGCCGCCGCCGGCGAGCGTTTCCTGGTCAGCGGCGGGACCATCGCCCTGCTCGAGCTCGGAGGCTGCTCGCCGAGGTCTGCCGATCTGCTCGCCGCGCGCCGCGCTGGGAGCTGCCGGACTGGGCGGTGCGCGCCGCGGCCACCTCGACGCGCGCCTTCGCGCGGTGCTGCTCGACCTGGGCGAGCCGCGCCTGTGCTCGGTGGCCAAGGCCGAGCGCGCCTTCGGGATGCAGTTCCGCGGCCCCGCCGAGGCGACGCGCGCCGCGGTGGAGAGCATGCGCCGGCTGGCGGTGATCTGAGCGTCGTTCGGTCAGGCCCAGCAGGCCGCGCGCGGCAACTGCAGCCCGAGGTCCGGGCGGCGCGCCACCGCGCACAGCCGGCAGGTGACTAACACCTGCGACGTCACGGGGACACGCGCGTGTACGGCACCGCGCCATCGAAGGTGACGTAGATCGGGCCGATGCCCTGCGCGGCGGCGCCTCGCGGCCCCCGGCGTCGCCACCGCGCCCGCCGGCGCCGCCTGCCGTGCCGGCATCGGGCCGCGCGTCGTCCAGCCCGCCGAAGTCGGCCCAGAGCGAGCACGCACCCACGCTGGCCACCGCGGCGAGCAACGACACGCGCATGGGATGCCGCGGCCGGGACATGCCGCAGGATACCACCCGCGCGTCGCTCGACGCCTACGGGGCCGCGGCGCGCTTGTCGCCGATGGTCTTGATCAACATCTGGTAGCCGACGGACAGCGGGAAGTCCTTGCCGCGCGAGGGGTTGCTGGGCACGTCGCGCCCCAGCTCGCCCTCGGGCGCCGCGCCGGGCTGGACCACGACCTTGCCCGGCACCGGCGTGGCCGCGCCCTCTGCGGGCAGGTGCCCCTCGAGGTCGCTCTCGCGCACCACGTCGCCCGGGGCGACCTGCTTCGACTCGATGGCGATGTCCGGGCGAATGCCCTGCGCCTGGATGGAGCGACCGCTCGGCGTGTAGTAGCGCATCGTCGTCAGCCGCATCCCGGCGCCGCCGGGCAGGTCGTAGATGGTCTGCACCGAGCCCTTGCCGAAGGTGGGCGCGCCCACGACGCTGGCCCGCCGCGAATCCTGAAGCGCGCCGGCGACCAGCTCGGCCGAGCTGGCCGAGTACTCGTTGACCAGGACCACGATGGGCACGGTGGCGAAGGCGCCGCCCGGCCGCGCGCGCGCCTCGTCGATGACCTTCCCCCGGTGGCGCGTCGAATAAATGCTCCCCTCGCCCATGAACTCGTCGGCCACCGCCTCGGCCTCGTCCACCAGGCCCCCGGGGTTGCTGCGCATGTCGAGGATGACGCCGGCGAGCGGGTTCTTCGACTCGCTGCGCAGCTTGGCGGCGGCGCGCAGCAGCTCCTCGTGGGTGCCCTCCTGGAACTGCTTGAGGCGCAGGTAGGCGACGTCGCCATCGAGGCGCTTGCCGACCACGCTGGTCACGTGGATCTCCTCGCGCACCAGATCGAAGGTCAGCGGGTCGGGCACCCCGGCGCGGCGCACCACCACGCGCACCTTCGAGCCAGCCGGGCCGCGCATGAGGGTGACCAGCTTGTCGATGCGCTCGCCGCGCATGGGCTTGCCGTTGACGCTCAGGATCTGATCGCCGCTCTTCATGCCGGCGCGCGCCGCCGGCGAGCCCTCGATGGGCGCGATGACGGTCACGTACTCGTTGCGGAAGTCGACCTCCACCCCGACGCCGCCGAACTTCCCCTCCGTCTCGCTCTGGAATAGCGCGAACTCCGCGGGGTTCATGTAAGCGGAGTGCGGGTCGAGCTCGGCCACCATGCCCTTGATGGCCCCCTCGATGACCTTGGTGCGCTGCGCCGGTTCCACGTATTGGTTCTCGACGAGCACCAGCACCCTGGCCAGCTGGTCGAAGGGCGCATATGGGCTCGACGCTTGCGTCGAGGCGTGCGCGAAATGCGAGGTGCCGGCGCCGCCGGCGACGGCGGCCACGACGGCGAGCAGGGTGGAGTGGGCGCGGCGCATCGGAGGAAACCATAGCAGGCACGCGCCCCACCCTCGCGAGGTCGCTCGGCGCCGCCCTGGTCGCCGCCGGATGCGCATGCCTCGCGCTGGTCGCCAGGCCCGCGCACGCCCAGCCGCAGGCCCCGCCGGCGCCGGTCCCGGAGGGCACGGATCCGCCGGCCCCAGAATGGAAGCCGCCGGCGAGCGCCGCGGGGCCGCCGGCCACGACCCGTACGGCGTCCCTCCGGCCGCCGCGCCGGCGGCTGCACGGCCGCTCGACGTCACCGTGCACGGCGAGCGCGAGACACCGGCCGGCACCACCACCGTCGACCGCGCGGAGATCCGCGACACACCGGGCTCGTTCGGCGATCCCTTTCGCGCCATCGAGGCCAAGCCGGGCGTGGTGCCGATGATGAGCGGCGTGCCCTACTTCTTCATCCGCGGCGCTCCCCCCGGGAACATCGGCTTCTTCTACGACGGCGTGCAGGTGCCGCTCCTCTTCCACGTCGGCGCCGGCCCCGGCGTCATCCCGCCGCCGATGGTGCGGCGCATGGACCTGCACTTCGGGCCCATGCCGGCGAGCATCGGCCGCATCGCCGGCGCGGCCATCGAGGCCGAAGCCAACCCGCCCGCCGATCGCCCGAAGGGCGAGGTTGCCTGGCGCGGCATCGAGGCCAGCGCGGTGGTCGAGTCTCCGCTCGGCGACGACCTGAGCGGGCTGGCCGCGGGCCGCTGGGCCTTCGGCGCGCCGCTGCTCACCTACCTCGTGCCCAGCGTCGG
Source organism: Polyangiaceae bacterium (assembly GCA_037720395.1). GTDB lineage: Bacteria > Myxococcota_A > Polyangia > Polyangiales > Polyangiaceae > JBBJMR01. The sequence continues at coordinate 32,424 of JBBJMR010000027.1, read as the reverse complement.
CCTCGGGTACGGCGACTACCAGGCGCGGGTGGTGGCGACCACCGGGCCCGAGTCCGCGGTGCGCGTGCTGACGTTCGGCGCCTTCGACTACCTGGCGGAGATCGAGGAGGACGGGGGCCGCCGCGTCCTGCTGGACACCAACTTCCACCGGCTCGACGTGCGCTACCGCAGGAGCGGCGCCCGCGCGGCGGAGGCGGCGATCACCGTGGGCTACGACAGCTCACGGGGCGCCGGCGCCGAGCTGGCGCAGGACCTCCGCATCGCGGCGCGCACGAGCATCGAGCGCAGTGTCATCCCCGGCGTGCTGCGCGTGCGCGCCGGCACCGACGCCACCGTCGACTTCTACGAGATCGAACCGAGTCGCGAGCCGTGCCCTCCGGCGACGTGCCAGGAGGGCAGCATCGAGTTCGCCAACGCGGAGCTGGCCGACGTCTTCGCGGCGCTCTTCCCGAGCCGCGCCGACCTGGTGATCGGAGGGTTCGTCGAGGGGCTGGTGCTGCTCGGTCCCGGTGCCACGCTGACCCCCGGCTTGCGCCTCGACCACTACGTCTCGCTCGGGGAGACGGCGGTGGCCATCGATCCACGCCTCCTCGGCAGGTTCCAGGTGACGCCGCGGCTGGCCTTGCTGCCTGCGATGGGCATCGCCTCGCAGCGGCCGGGCTTCGCCCCCATCCCGGCATTGCAGATGGGCGGCTTCCAGGGCGGATTGCAGCGCAGCGTGCAGGGCAGCCTCGGGGCCGAGTGGAGCGATCGCGCCATGCAGCTCGGCGGCACGCTCTTCCGCCACGTCACCTTCGGCATGACCGATCCCATCGGCACCTTGCGTGGCACCTCCCTGGACCAGCTCCGCTTCCAGCAGCGGTGGACGGGGGACGCCTACGGCCTGGAGCTCTCGGCGCGCATGGCGTTGCGCCGCAACCTGCTCTTCATGGGGGCCTACACGCTGTCGCGCGCGACCCGCCTGCCGGAAGGCGTGCCGGTGGAGATCGAGGTGCCCTCGGCGTTCGATCGCACCCACGTGCTGCACCTGGCGCTGCTCTACGATCTCGGCAACGGCTGGCGCGCCGGCTTGCGCCACGTGTTCTACACCGGCTTTCCCAACGACGAGTTCCGGCCGGGCCACCTGCCGGACCCCGACGCCGGTCGGACGCGGCCGTTCTATCGCTTCGACGCGCGACTCTCCAAGCGCTGGGCGGTGGGCAAGAACGGCTGGGTGAACCTCAGCCTCGATCTGCAGAACGCCACGCTGAGCAAGGAGGTGGTGGACATCGAGTGCGACGAGGCCGGCAACTGCGAGCCCGTGGTGCTCGGCCCGATCACCATCCCCGCCCTGGCGCTGGAGGCGGGTTTCTGATCTGCTTCGTCGCATGTCATCGCTTCGCGCGTCGGTGACCGCGACAGGCCTGGGGATCGCGCTGGCAGCCGGCGCCTGCAGCGACGACGACGCCGATGACACCAGCGCTGCATCGAGCAGCGCCTCGGCGACCGGCAGCAGCGGCTCGGGGGCGGCCGGGCCGGGAGGCGCCGGGCCGGGCGGCATGGGCAGCAGCACCGGCGCGGCCGGTGGCAGCGGCGCGACCGGCGGCAGCGCCAGCGCGGGCGGCGGCGGCGCAGCGCCGACCATCGACTACTGCGCGGCGTGCGCGGACGGGGCCAAGCTCGCCGATGTGGTGAGCGAGGACATCAACGAGGCCAGCGGCATCTCCTTCAGCGCGCAGCACCCCGGCGTCTTCTGGACGCACAACGACTCCGGCGACACGCCGCGCTTCTTCGCCGTCGAGGCCCAGACCGGCGCCGACCTCGGCAGCTGGGCGGTCATCGGCTCCAAGGCCAACGACTGGGAGGACATGGCGCGCGGGCCCTGCCCCGCTGGCAGCTGCCTGTTCTTCGGCGACATCGGCAACAACGCCATGGCCGCCAGCAAGCCGTACGCGATCTACCGCGTGCCCGAGCCGGCGGCCGTGGGAGGCGGTGGTCAGGTCACGGCGGACGCGCTGCCCTTCGCTTACCCGAGCGGGTATCCGAACTCGGAGACGCTGCTCGTCCATCCCGTCACCGGCGTGATCACCCTGGTCACCAAGGTGGGCCGCGGCGCCTCGGGCGTCTTCGAGATGCCCATGCCGCTCACGCCCGACGTCGAGGCGACGCTGATCGACAAGGGCACCGTCTCGCCGCTCATGGGCAACAACACCTTCACCTCCGGTGACGTTCACCCGCAGGGTCTGGGCGTCCTGCTCCGCACGTACACGCATACGTACTACTTCGCAGCCACGCCGGATCAGTCGGTGGCCGACGCGCTCGCCGGCGTGCCGTGCGTGGTGCCGAGCGCCGGCGGTGGCGAGGCCGTGGGCTGGTTGCCCGATGGCAGCGGCTGGGGCGGGTTGCCCGAGGGCGAGACGCCGCCGATCACCACCGTGGCCTGCACCGCGCCGTGAACGCCACAGCGCGCTAGTTGCTGCGCGCCTCGGCGGCCAGGCGCTGCTCGACCAGGCCGAGGAAGCGCCGCACCACGTCCTCCGGGTGGGGTTGCGGGATGAGGTCCGCCAGCTCCTCCTCGCTGGCCAGCGCCGCGCGCACCGACGCCAGGTACTCCTCCGGCCCGGCGCCGAGGGCCCGCTTCCGGACCACCTGGTCGAGCGCGTGGCCCACCGCCTGGGCCGGGTCGCGCGCGAATTGCACCACGTAGAGGAGGGCGCGGACGTGGCCCCGGAAGTCGCTGGTCATGACCAGCCAGACCCGTCTCCCAGCCCCGCCTGGACGTCAAACGCGCCTGGGCGTGCCATGGCCATGGCGCGCTGCGCGGCTGCGTCAATGACGCGCCGAGCCTGGAGAGACGCCGAGTGGGCCTGCGATTCCGCATGCGTGGGAGTGTGTGGGAGGAGCCAAGATTCCGGCGGGTTGGTTTGTCTCACGATGCGTGTTCGGCTATCGTCGCGCGACCCGGGGCCTCGTAGGCCCGCCCCCCGTCTCGACGGAATCATCCGCCAGGACGGTTGCTCGCGTTCCCACACCCGGCGCAGTGAGCTCTGCCGGGCTCCCCCTCGCAATCAGTGTCGCCGGCACCAGCCCGGCGATCGCGAGCAAGGAAGCAGCAGCGGAGGTGCCTTGCTCCACACGCCCATGGGAACCCCCCTGCCGGCCAGGATGGCAAAACCAACCGACCGCGACCTCGTGGAGCAAGCCCGTCAGGGCGATGCCCAGGCCTTCGGCACGTTGGTTCGGCGCTACCAGCGCCGCATCTTCCGCCTCGCCTTCCACCTGGTCCGCAGCGGCGCCGAGGCCGAGGACGTGACACAGGAGACGTTCGTGCGCGCCTACCAGGCGCTCTCCCGGTTCGATGGTCGCAGCGAGCCCTTCACCTGGCTCTACCGTATTGCCGTGAATCTCTCCCTCAACACCCTGCGCGCGCGCAAGACGACGCGCGCCTCCACCCCCGCGGACGACCCGCGCATCGAGGCGCTGCTCGCCGAGACGCGCCCCAGCTCGGGGCGCGATCCAGCGGGTGCCAGCGAGCAGCGGGAGATGGCCGCGGCGCTGTGCGAGGGCATCGATGCCCTCTCGGACACCCTTCGCACCACGCTCATCCTGGTGTGCATCGACGGCGTAGCCCACGAGGAGGCCTCCCGGATCCTCGGCTGCCCGGAGGGCACCGTGGCCTGGCGCGTCCACGAGGCGCGCCGCAAGCTGCGCGCGTACCTCGACGAGCGCGGCTTCGGAGATTCGGAATGAAGCGGCAGATCGACGTCGAGGCCATCCTGCGCGACTGGCCGGCTCCCGCCCGCCCCGACATGGGGTGGGATGAGCGAGCCGATGCGATCGTGGAGGCCGCCACCGCCCATAAGGGGGCCAGGCTGGAAGACGCCCACACCCTCGACAGCCTGCTCGCCGCCCCGTCGCTCGAACCCGAGACGGGCGAGCTGAGTCCTTCCAGCGCGGGTGACCCCCGCCCCTCGGGCGTGGTCCCCAGCATGCTTGCCGTATCAGGAGAGACCAAGATGTCGGACGAAAACCAGGACCGTAGCCCGCTACTCAGGTCGGAGGTGAAGTCGGAGGCCAAGTCGGAGGCCCCCTCCCTGGCCCCTGGCCCTCGAAGCAAGCGCGGCTCGCTGAAAGAGATGGCGGAGCGGGTATCGCGGCCGCCCATGTCCTCCCCCGGCTCGGGGCGCAGCTCGATGCCCAGCGCGCCCCCGTCGTCCCTCGGCGGCACCTCGCCCCTCGCCGGGCGCGGCGCGGCGTCCACCCCGCTGCCCTCTGGCCGGCCGTCGCTCTCCACGCCGCTGCCGTCGCGCCCGGCCGTGGCCTCCCGGCCGTCCACAGGCGCGAGGTCTCCTGCCGGAGCCTCGAGCTCTTCCAGACCCATCGAGGCCGGCAAGGACGACTCGGGCGTGCTCGACCTGCACGCCATCCGCTCCGCCGCCACCAAGGAAGAGGAAGAGGCGGCCGCCCGCGCCCAGCCCGCGAAGCACGATCTCGTCGACGACGAGCCCCCGGCGCCGTCCTCGCGCGCCAACGGCGCCGGCGCCGCCGGTGCGAAGAGCGCCGCCGCCAAGAGCGCCGCCAGCCCGAAGAAGGCAGCTGCCGTGGCCGCGACGGCCGCCCCGGCGCAGAAGAAGAGCGGCTCCGGCGCCGGCTGGGGCATCGCCATCGCCGTCGTCGGCATCGCCGCCGCCGTGGCCTTCACCCAGCGCGGTCGCTTCACCACGGCCCCGACCTCCACGCCGGTGGCCACCGAGACCAACGAGGCGCCGCCCTCCGCGGGCGAGGCCCAGCCGCAGGCGGCCCAGAACCCGACGCCGCCTCCGGCCGGACCGCGGGGGCCGATCAGGGCATCGCCCTCAACGACGTCCCCAGGCCGGCCGCCGTGCCCGGCCCGCTGCCGGTCGGCGGCCCGCTGCCGAAGTCGGGCGAGCCCGGCCAGGCCGCTCCGCCCGCGCCGGCCGCCACCGGCGAGGCGAAGGCCACGCCGGCCGTCCCGCCCGCGCCCGGCTCACCCGGCGACCTGGCCAGCGAGATGGCCAAGGCCGGCGGCGCCGACGGCAAGCCCATCCACCAGGGCGGTACGGGGCAGCCCGCCTCGGGCGGTAGCAAGAACTCGACGGTGCCCGAGCAGCCGCCCCAGGGCTCCGTCTCCGCCGCCGTCGGCTCGGTGATGGGCGCGGCCAAGGGCTGCGTCGGTGGCGCCGACGACGTGTCGCGCGCCCAGATCACCTTCGGGTCGAACGGCTCCGTGAAGAGCGTCAGCGTCACCGGCTGGGCCGCGGCCAACGGCGCGACGGGCTGCGTCAAGTCGGCGCTGCAGAGCGCCAACGTGGGCGCCTTCTCCAAGCCGTCGTTCACCGTAGGCGTCACGATCCGTCCTTGACAGGCGCGCGTGCCGCCCCTGTACCCCGCCGGAGACGCTGGGCGGGTCGCGCGGTCGCCAGACCCGATCCCGCTGGCCGCGCCGCGCGCCCGCGCATGGGGAGGTCCACGTCGCCCGCGGTAGAGCGCTGGCGCTGGTAGTGCGCCGGACGTCATCCGCCCGCTGACCGTGATGGGCGGCTGGGCGCGGCCGTGACCGTTCGCTGACACTTTTGACGCCGGGAGCCGCTGGTGCCGTCGGCGCCACCGCGCTACGGCGGTTCATGCTCCGCGCCAAGATCATCGGCCTCGGTTCCTACGTCCCGGAGCGCATCGTCACCAACGACGAGCTGCGGTTCCTCGACGACCAGCACGTCCGCCAGGACGCGCCGCGCATGGAGACCAGCGACGAGTGGATCCGCACGCGCACCGGCATCGAGGAGCGCCGCTACGTGCCCAACGACGGCAAGTGGGGCGCCAGCGACGTCGGGCTGCCGGCGGCGAAGCGGGCCCTCGACGACGCCGGCATCGAGGCCAAGGACGTCGACTGCATCATCTTCGCCACGCTGTCGCCGGACATCCACTTCCCCGGCTCGGCCGTGTTCCTGCAGACCAAGCTGGGCATCGACGGCGAGAGCGGTTGCGCTTGCTACGACATCCGCCAGCAGTGCTCGGGCTTCGTCTACGGCATGCAGATGGCCGACGCCTTCATCCGCACGGGCCTCTACAAGAAAGTGCTCCTCGTCGGCGCCGAGGTGCACAGCCACTCGCTCGACTTCTCCACGCGCGGCCGTGACGTGACGGTGCTCTTCGGCGACGGCGCCGGCGCGGTGGTCATCGGCGCAGACGACAGCGCCGGCGAGCGCGACGGCATCCTCTACACCAAGGTCGGGGCCGACGGCTCCGGCGCCTGGGACCTGTATCTCAAGGTCTTCGAGATCGCCCACCTGCCGTACGTCTGGTACGACGCCAGCACGCGCCAGGAGCCGACGGTCCTCTACCCGCAGATGGTGGGCAAGAAGGTCTTCCTCAACGCCGTGCGCGCCATGAATCTCTCCACCCGCGAGGCGCTGCAGAAGACCGGCCTGACCTGGAAGGACGTCGACTGGTTCGTCCCTCACCAGGCCAACCTGCGCATCAACGAGGCGGTCGTGCACTACGCCGAGATCCCGCCGGACAAGGTGCTGAACTCGATCCAGAAGTTCGGCAACACCACCGCCGCCACCGTGCCGCTGACCATCGACTATCACCGCCAGAAGGGCACCGTGAAGAAGGGCGACCTGGTGGTGAGCAGCGTGTTCGGGGCGGGGTACACATGGGGCGCCGCGATCTTCAGGGTGTGACAAGAGCCGGGCGGACCGGCTGCCACGAGCCCATTCGGTACCTGAACGGATCTTCCCCGAAAAGAAGCGATTGACCACCGCGCCCCCCTGAGTAGACTGCGCGTCCCCATGGTTTCCGCCACCCAGCAAACCGAGCGCATCCGTGCACGCAAGGCGCGTCGCGCCGGCACCGCGCGCAAGCGCGCCACGCGTGCGCACGGCACCCCGGCCTTCCCCATCCACCAGGCCGGCTACGACGCCAAGGCGGCCGACGCTCTGCCCACGGCCACCGCCGCCACGGCGGCGCCCGAGAAGAAGTAAGGCGCAGGAAAGAACGTCATGGCCAACCACGCATCCGCCGAGAAGCGCAACCGGCAGCGCATCACCCGCACGGCCAAGAACCGCGCCGCCAAGTCCGCCCTGCGCTCCGCCCTGAAGAAGGCGCGCGCCGCCACCGGGGCCGGCGCCACCGACGTGGTGAAGGCCGCCTCGATCGCGCTCGATCGCGCGGCCACCAAGGGCACCATCCCCGCCAAGCGCGCCGCGCGCACCAAGGGCCGCCTCGCGGCCGCCCTGCACAAGGCCTCGCAGGCTCAGCCGAAGGCAGAGACGGCGTAAGCTGCCCCGCGTGGGGCACGCTGCACCGTTCCCCCGCCGGCCGGCGCGCTCGGCGCTGCCGGCAGTTCTCGCTGTCCTCACGGCGACGAGCGGCTGTTCCACCGATCCGAGCTTCGTCGGCAGCGGTTCGGGGGCGCCGGGGGTGGTGCTGCACCGGGCAGCGGCGGCGCGCCGCCCTCGGTCTCGGTCTCGGCCGCGTCCGGCGGCGCGGGCGGCTGTGGCGCCCGGGGCTGCGCGGGCTGCGCGCGCGACTGCCTGGGCGGCGCTTGCCTCGACGGCAAGTGCCAGCCGGTGGCCCTCCTCGATGCTTCCTCGGGGGTGGAAGGCACCTGGTCCGGCATCCTCGCCGATGGGCCCGACCTCTACGTCGGCGACCTCGGCAGCGGCGAGGGTGCGGTCGATGGCCAGCTGGTGCGCATCGACAAGAGCCGGGGTGGGGTGACCATCCTCGTCCCCAAGGGCGACACCACCGCCTGGGAGCTGGCCGCGGACGCCGAGAGCATCTTCTGGCTCAGCCCGACCGAAGCCCGCGTGCAGCGCGTGGCCCGGACCGGGGGGCCGACGCAGCTCATCGCCATCGACCAGGCCCCGTCCGACTCCGCCGAGCCGAGCGGCATCACCGTCGCCGATGGCTTCGTGTACTGGGCGGCGTTCGGCGTCTGGCGCCGCGCCGCGGTGGGCAGCAGCGAGGCGGAGAGCGACTTCCAGACCGGCAGCTCGCCCGCGTCCATCGCGGCCGGCGGCACGGACGACGGCTTCTTCCTCACCGATCGCGACGGCTGGGTCTACCGCAAGGACACGCCCTCCTCGGTGACGACGCTGGCGCGCGGCGGAAAGCCCGGCGCGCTCGCCGTGGACTCGACCCACGTGTACTGGGTGGACGCCGCCGACGCGACCGTGATGCGCGTCAGCCGGCAGGGCGGCGAGGTGGCGCAGAAGCTCGCCGAGGGGGGCGCCCGGCCGGCCGGGCTCGCCCTCGACGCCACCCACGTCTACTGGACGACGCGCGGTGGCTGCGACGAGGGCCCGGCCTGCTGGTCGGGCTCGGTGAGCCGCATCGACAAGGCCGGCAGCACCGAGCCGGAGCTCCTGGCCGAGGGGCCGTGGCCGGTCCTCGACGTGGCCGTGGACGACGCCGCCGTCTACTTCACCACCGGCCCCGCCGGGGTCGTCTACCGCGTGGCCAGGTAGCGCACGCCGGGGGCGCGCCGCCGCATGACGCCGGGCGAGGCGATGTTAGCCTTCGGGCGTGCCCCTCGATCCGCCCGCCGTCCAGGCCATCCGGCACCTGCTCGACGATCCCGAGATCAGCGAGATCATGATCAACGGCCTCGGGCACCTCTTCGTGGAGCGCGGAGGCCTGATGCACGAGCTGCCGCCGGTCTTCGTGAGCCGGCAGCAGATCGAGGTGCTGGTGGAGAACCTGGTCGGGCTCACCGGGCGCGCCGTCAACGCCAAGAGCCCCTTCGTCGACTTCCGCATGGCGGACGGCTCACGCGTGAACATCGTGGTGCCGCCGGTGGCGCTGGACGGGCCCCTGATCACCATCCGCAAGGCCACCCGGTCGCTCCGCACGCTCAACGACCTGGTGGACCGCGGCGCGCTCAGCGACCGCATGGCCTTCTTCCTGTTCACCGCCGTGCGCGCGCGGCTGAACATGGTCTTCTCCGGGGGAACCGGCACCGGCAAGACGACCACCCTGGGCATGCTCAGCGCGTACATCCCCGAGGGGGAGCGCATCGTGGTCATCGAGGACACCGCGGAGCTCGACCTGCAGCAGCCGCACGTGGTGCGCCTCGAGTGCCGCCCGCCGAACATGGAGGGCACCGGGGCCATCGTCCTCGGCGACCTCCTCAAGAACAGCCTGCGCATGCGCCCGACGCGGATCATCCTCGGCGAGATCCGCGGCGACGAGGCCTTCGAGATGCTCAACGCCATGAGCAGCGGCCACGATGGGTCGCTGGCCGTGCTCCACGCCAGCTCGCCGGCGCACGCCATCGCCCGCCTGGAGATGATGATCCTCAATCGCGGGCTACCGCTGCCCATCTGGGCCATCCAGCGCCAGATCGCGGGCGCGCTGCAGCTGGTGGTGCAGCACGGCATGTTCTCCGACGGCACGCGGCGGGTGACGCACATCAGCGAGGTGGTCGGCTACGACAAGGACCAGGTCACGCTGCGCGACCTCTTCACGTACGAGATCGAGGGCCAGGACCCGAACGGGCGCGTCCTGGGCCGCTTCGTGTGCAGCGGGGACAGGCCGGCCTTCTTCGACAAGCTCCGGCGCGTCGGCGGTGAGTCGGTGGACAAGGCGCTGGCGCCGAGCGCCCGCCGCCCGGACGCCGCATGAGCGCCCCGGCCGAAGCGCGAATGGCGCCTGCCCAGCTGGACGAGTCGGCGCTGCGCGCCCTGGTCGAGGCCGCCTTCGACGCTCTGGTCATCGCCCACGCCGGCCGCGTGGTCTTCGCCAATCGAGCCTTCTGCCAGATGAGCGGCTGGAGCATGGAGGAGATCCGGGGCCGCAGCGTGATGGACTTCGTGGCCGAGGAGTCGCGCCCACTGGTCATGGCCAGGATGATGAGCGGCGATCACGATCGCTACGAGGCGCGCGGCCTGCGCCGCGACGGCAGCACCATCGCCGTGGAGATCTGCGCTCGCGAGTGCGAGTACCAGGGCCAGCCGGCGCGGGTCACCGCCATCCGGTACATCGAGGACCGGCGCCGCGCCGAGGAGGCCCTGCGCCGCTCCGAGGCCCGCCTGCGCGGCGTCATCGAGCGCCTGCCGGACATGATCGTCGTCCAGCGCGCCGGGGTCATCGTCTTCGCCAACCCCAGCGCCCTGGCGTACGTCGGTGCCACGCGGCTCGACCAGCTGGTCGGCCGGGCCCTGGCGGACATGGTGCACCCGGACGAGCGCGAGGCGGCCATCGAGCGCGCCCAGAGCACCTTCGAGAACCAGGTGCCCGGGCCGCTGCAGAGCTTCCGCACCCTGCGCGGCGACGGGAAGTACGGCGTGCTCGAGGTGGCCTCGGCGCCGATGGACTTCGACGGCGAGCCCGCGGTGCTGGTCATCGCCCGCGACGTCAGCGAGCGCAAGGAGCTGGAGACGCGCCTGCTGCAGGCCGACCTGCTGGCCTCCATGGGCATGCTCGCCGCCGGCATCACCCACGAGATCAACAACCCGCTGGCGTACATCCTGCTCAACCTCGATCTGCTCGCCAACCGCGTGCGCTCGCTGCTCAAGCACAGCGACATCTCCGGCGGAGAGCTGGCGGCCCGCGAGCGCGAGGCGCTGGGCCAGGAGATCACCCGCCTCCTCGCCGACACCCGCGAGGGCGCCGGCCGCGTGCAGCGCATCGTGCACGACTTCCGCGTCTTCGCTCGCGGCGGCGACGGCCGGCCCAAGCTCCTCGATCTGCGCGAGGTGCTGGACAGCACGGTCAAGCTCACCCAGAACGAGCTCCGCCATCGCGCCCGGTTGACGCGCGACTACCAGCCGGTGCCGCTGGTCAACGCCGACGAGGCGCGCCTCGGCCAGCTCTTCCTCAACCTGCTGGTCAACGCGCTGCAGGCGCTGCCCATGGACTCCAGCCCGGAGGCCACCGAGATCCGCGTCGCCACGCGCACCGCCTCCGACGGCGCGGCGGTGGTGGACATCGCCGACAGCGGGGTGGGCATCCCGCAGGAGCTGCTCGACCGCGTCTTCGAGCCCTTCTTCACCACCAAGCCGGCCGACGTGGGCACCGGCCTCGGGCTCTCCATCTGCCGGAGCATCGTCACCGGTCTGGGCGGCACCATCGAGATCCAGAGCGAGCCGGCGGCCCCTGTGCCGCGTCACCCTGCCGGCGGCGCCGCCCGTCACCGCGCCGCCGGAACGTGAGCCGCGCCCGCTCTCACCACCGTCGGGGCGGCGGCCGCGGCTGCTGCTCATCGACGACGAAGAGCGGCTTCTCTACGCCATCGCCGAGCAGCTCTCCGCGGAGTTCGAGGTGGAGAGCACCGCGTCCGGCGACGCCGCCATCGACATCCTCATCGACCGCGACTTCGACGCGGTGGTCTGCGACCTGATGATGCCCGGCACCTCCGGCGCCGATGTCTACGAGGCGGTGCGCGGGCACCGCCCAGGCCTCGAGAAGCGCTTCGTCTTCATGACCGGCGGCGCCTTCACCACCAGCACCCGCCGCTTCCTGCAAGGCGTCGGCAATCCGCGCCTCGACAAGCCGTTCGGCGTCGAGGAGCTGAGCGTCGTCGTGCGCCAGCTGCTGGCGCGCCGCTGAGCCTCGACAGGTCCGAGGTCTCCTGGCGGAGCCTCGACAGGTGGCAGAGGAGCGGGCGCGACGGTTGCAGCCGTCGAGGCGTCGGGCTACGCGACCGCGCATGAACACGAGGGTGCGGGCCTGGGGTCTGTTGGGCTTGTTCGGCGCGCTGTGCATCTCCTGCGGGGCGAGCGACGAGGTGATGCCCCCGCCCCCGCCCCCGCCCCCGCCCGAGGCGCCGCCGCCCCCGCCGCCGGTCGCGCCGGCACCGCCCCCGGCCCCGCCCCCCAAGGTCGACCCGACGCAGGCCATCCTGGCCTACGTGCAGGCCTTCAACGGCGGCCAGCTGGAGCAGGCGTCTCAGCCGTTCGCCGACGACGCGCAGTGGGCGAGCGCCGGCTCGCTGGTCAAGCCGGCCACCGGCCGCGCGGAGATCGTCGCCGGCTGGAAGGAGCTGCGCGACGTGTTCGCCATCAACGTCGCCGTGCGCCGTCTCTTCGTCAGCGACAACCTGTGGGTGGCGCAAGGCACACTCACCGGCAGCCACGTCGGCGACTTCGAGGGCTTCAAGGCCACCAACAAGCCGGTGGGCACCGAGCACGTGCACATCGGCTGGATCGAGAACGGTCGCATCAAGCGCCTGATGTCGATGTCCAACGGCGGCGCCTTCATGACCCAGATCGGCTTCCTCAAGGGCACGGCGCCGCCGGTGCCGCCCGTGCCCGGGGCGCCCGAGGTGGTCCAGGCCGGCGGCGACCCCAAGAACGTGGCCACCTACGACGCGCTCACCGCCGCCTGGGACAAGGGCGACTTTGCCGCCTGGAGCGCGATGCTCACGCCCGACGCCACCCTCATCGACCGCGCCACGGACGCCTCGGTCACCGGCGACAAGCTCAAGGCTGCCTTCGGCACGGCCACCAAGTCCTTCACCGAGGTGAAGCGCGACATGCGCTCCTTCGCCGCCGGCAACTACGTCGTCTCGCACGGCATGATCAACGGGACGCACGCCGGGCCGTACGCCGGCAAGGCCCAGAAGCCGGCCAAGCCGCCGGCGACGGTGAGCATGCACGCGGTCGAGGTGGTGCAGCTCAAGGACGGCAAGGTGGCCAGCATCGAGCGCTACACCAACCCGGTCGAGGTGCTGCAGCAGCTCGGGGTCAGCGGCGAGTACGCCAAGGGCGCTCGCCCATCTGGAGGGGCGGCGGCTGCCAACCCGGCGGACAAGAAGCCCGCCGGCGCCGCCAAGCCCGCAGCACCGGCGGAGAAGAAGCCGGCCGCGCCTGCGCCTGCGCCTGCGCCTGCGCCGAAGAAGTAGGGCGTCGCGCGGGCTAGAGTGGCGGCGCGCTGGCCAGCACGCCGCCCCCGCCGCTCGACTCGCCGCAACAGCGGAACCCCTGCTGGTAGAAGACGTGCTTCTCGTCGTGCGATCGCGTCGACGGCCGGCAGCGGGTCCGCACCGGTCCCCAATACCCCCCCTTGAGGATCGTCGGGCGCTCTCCGCGGCGCAGCCCGCGCGTCCACTCGTCGACGTTGCCGGTCATGTCGTGCACGCCGAAGGAGCTCGCGCACTGCGGCCGTGACCCTGACGGCGCCGCCTGCCACAACCTGGCCAGCTCGACGCCCGCGGCCGGCGCGTCGCGGTGCACCAGCGCCTGCGCGCTGTAGGCCCGCCAGGGGCGATCCACGCCGCACTGCTCTCCTTCGCGACCGTAGCCGTAGGGATACGGCGTGGCCTCCTCGCCCTCGCAGGCGAACGTCCACTCGTTCTCGTCGCAGAGCCGCTTGCCCTGCTCCGCGCACAGCGCCTGTGCCTCGGGCCAGGAGACCATGACCAGCGGGTGTTCCCCGCGGCGGTTCGGGTACTCGAAACGGTCGATGCAGAAGTCCATCTCGCGCGTGGGCAAAGTGGCGGCGATGGGCAGCCAGCGTTCACGCTCGAAGGCGCCGCAGCGCTCCGGGTAGTCGCGGCTGATCCACTGCGTGCAGGTCGTCTTCTGCAGCTCCTCCACCGTGCGCACGGCCCAGGGCATCTTCGCCGTGGGCGCGGGCAGGTCGAGCTTCATGGCACCCCGGGCGCGGACCATGCCCTGGCCGCAGCCCTCGTCGCCCGCCTCGACGTTCACCGGCACGACGCCGGATGCCAGCTGCCAGTGCTTGCCGCGCACCAGCGTCCAGGTCGCCGCGGCCGACTCGGCGCCGGGAGGTGGTGGGTCGGCCTCGTCGGCGAGCGCCAGCGCGGTCGCGGTCAGGGAGGCGAGGACGGCCGCCGCGGTCGCGGCGAACGGTTGTGGTGGTGCCATGCGCCGGCGATCGTGCCTGCCTCCCACCTTGTGGGACAAATTCGCGGGGCGCCCGGTCGCGGCCGGCTCGCCGCGTGCCCCTATGCTGGCGCTATGCCTGCCGCGTTGCGCCCTCGCCTCGCCCCGGCCGCGCTCCTGGCCGGCGCCGCGCTGACCACGTTCGCCGCCGAGGCCCGCGCGCAGTGCGACTGCGACCACCAGATCCAGCCCGGCACCGAGGCCGTGAACGGCACCGAGCTCGGCATCCAGCCCGGCGACACGGTGTGCGTCATGGCCGGTGACTACTCCTTCATCCGCTTCCGCGAGATCCGCGGCGAGGAGGGCAACCCGGTCACGGTCATCAACTGCGGCGGCGTGGTGGAGGTCCAGAACACCGACCGCGCCTACGCCATCGACTTCCAGGGCTCGAGCCACCACTTCCGCCTCACCGGCAGCGGCGACCCCAGCACCCTGTTCGGCTTCCGCGTCAGCGCGCCCGACAAGGAGCCGTACCCGGGCATCGCGCTGTGGTTCCTGGACAAGAGCACCGACTACGAGGTCGATCGCGTCGAGGTCCACGAGACGGGGTTCGCCGGCGTCATGGCCAAGACCGATCCGCTCTGCGACGGCAGCGCCGACCAGGACGTGTTCATCCAGAAGAACGTGCGCCTGCACCACCTCTGGGTGCACGACACCGGCGGCGAGGGCTTCTACGTCGGCAGCACCCAGGCCAACGGGCACACGATCACCTGCGACGAGCAGCAGGTGGTGCACCAGCCGCACTTCCTCGAGGGCATCGAGATCGATCACGTGCTGGTCGAGGACACCGGCTGGGACGGCGCGCAGGTGGGCATGGCGCGGCAGGGCTGCGTGGTCCGCGACAGCGTGATCCGGCGCGTTGGCCTGGAAGGCGTGCAGTACCAGCAGCAGGGGCTGCAGATCGGCTCGTTCTCGCGCTGCGACGTGCGGCGCAACGTGCTCAGCGACGGCCAGGCCATGGGCGTCTTCGTGCTGGGCGCTTACGACACCACCGTGGCCGACAACGTCATCATGCGCTTCGGCGAGGACACCATCTACGCCAACGCCGGCGAGCTGCCGGACCCGGTGAGCTATCGCCTGGTGCACAACACCCTCGGCGGCTGGGGCGGCAATGCGGCGCGCGTCTTCGGCGACCTGGTGACCGGCGTGTCGTGGAACAACCTCGTCCTCGGCAGCGAGGGCGCCATCGCCGCCGGCGGCGACGTGGAGTGGTCGGAGGACGGGAACCTGTTCGTCGCCGACACGGCCGCCGCCGGGTTCGTGGACGCCGCGGCGGACGACTACCACCTGACCGACGGCTCGCCGGCGCGCGGCGCGGGCGTGGATCACACCGCGGACGGCTTCGACATCGATCTCGACGGCCTGCTGCGCGCGTCACCGCCGGCGGTCGGCGCCTACGAGCATCCGGACGACTCACCGGGGGAGGCGGCGGGCGGCGGGGGCGGCGACGGGCCGGGCACCGGTCCGGGGGCGGTTGGCGCCGGCGGTGAGGCGAGCGGCGCCGGCCCGGGCGCGGGCGCCACCGCCGGAAGCGGCGCGTCTGCTGCGGCCGACGGAGGGGACGACGGCGGTTGTGGCTGCCGCGTCCCGCGCGGGCGCTGGCGGGCCGCTGGGCTTCGCGGTGCTCAGCGCCCTGCTGCTCGCTGTCACGAGGCGCAGGCGCGCCCGCTGGGCGAACCGGGCGCGCGCGGTCATTTTTCGGCGGGCCGCCGGCGTGGCCGGCTTCGCGGGCGCGGGCGTCGCCGGGGTCGCCGGCTTGGCGGGTGTCGCCGGCTTGGCGCCTCGCCCGGCTTGGCCGGCGTCGCCGGCTTGGCACCCTCACCGGGCTTGGCGGCGCACCGCCTGCAGCGGCTTGGCCGCGGCGGGAGCAGCGGCCTTCGGCTTGGCGCCGGTGAGCTCGTTGTAGATGGCCTCCACCATGTCGTCGGCCTTGATGAATCCCTTGCCGAGATCGTCGTACTTGGCGAGCGGTTTGGCGGCCTTGATCTGGTCGAGCGACTTCTTCTTCCTCACCTCGGCGCCGACGATGGCCATGCAGTCCTTGAGCGTGGCCGACAGCTTGCGCACGTCCTCGACCGTGGAGACCTTCCCGTGGCCCGGGATGACCTTGGTGTCCGGCTTGATCTCGGTGATCACCTTGTCCATGGCGGCGATGATCCCCTTGACCGTGCCGCCGCTGGCCGTGTCCACGAAGGGGAAGCCGTAGGTGACGAAGTCGTCGCCCATGTGGACCACGTTGCTCCTGGTGAAGAAGATGACCGAATCGCCGTCGGTGTGAGCCGCCGGCTGGTGGATGGCGCGGATCTCCTCGCCGTTGAGGTGCACCGACACCTTGTCGGCGAAGGTCACGATGGGCAGCGCGTCGCGCGGCGCCGGAGGCACGGCGTCGAGCGTCTCGTTGCCTTGCTTCACCGCCGGGCGCCCCTCGACCAGGCGCTTGCGCACGTTGTCGTGAGCGACGATGGCCGCGTTGCGGCCGAAGAAGGCGTTGCCGCCGGTGTGGTCGCCGTGCCAGTGCGTGTTGAGCACGACGCGGATGGGCTTGTCGGTGATCCCGCGCAGCGCGGCCATGATCTTCGGCGCCAGGGGCGCGAACTGGTCGTCGACGACCAGGATCCCGTCCTCGCCGATCGACACCCCGATGTTGCCGCCGGCGCCGTAGAGCACCCACACGTTGCCGGCCACCTTCTCCGGCTTGATCTCCACCTTGGCGGCCATCTCGGCGTCGGCGGGCGACAGGGCGGCCGGGGTGGCTGCCGGTGCGCCCGGAGCGGTCGGACCGCTCTGCGGGCCTGCCGGCGGGGGCGGGGGTGGCGGGGTGAACGGAGGGATGGCGGGCGGAGGCGGCGCCCCGCAGGACGTCAGGAAGAGGAGTAGCCCCGAGACCACCGTCAGCGAACGAGCACGCATGTCGCGGCAAGAAGCCCCAGGCCGGGCGAGCGGTCAAGCGTGGATCCGTGGCGGCGGCTCCCCTAGGCTGCGGCCCGGTGGATACGCTCGGAAGCACGCAGTCCAGCGGCGTCACGCCGCGCTCGACATCCGGCCACGCAACGCTTTGTCTCTCGTTCAGCGCCCAGCGGCCGCTCGACGCGGTGACGCGCTATGCGCTGGACGCCGACGCGCTGGTGGTGGGCCGGGGCGCCCAGGGGACCACCGAGCGCGTCACCAGCGAGGGCCGGAGCAAGATCACCCTGCGCCTGGTGGACAGCAAGATGTCCTCGTCCCACGCGCGCTTCCTGCGCTCCGGCGATCGCTGGACGGTCAGCGACGCTGGTTCCAAGAACGGCACCTTCGTCAACGGCCGCCTCATCGACAGCGCCACCCTCGAAGACGGCGATCTCCTCGAGCTCGGCAGCACCTTCTTCGTGTTCCGCGGCGGCGACGACAGCCCGCCTCCCCCGGCCGAGGCGGTCGGGGCCAACGCGGCCCTGGGCATCCCCACCCTGCACGCCTCCTTCGCCCGCGACCTGGCGCGCCTCGACCAGGTGGCGCGCTCCAACATCTCGGTGATGCTCTTCGGCGAGACCGGCACCGGCAAGGAGGTGCTGGCGCGCGCCATCCATCGCATCTCGGAGCGTTCGGGTCCGTTCCACGGCATCAACTGCGGCGCCCTGCCGACGGCGCTGGTGGAGAGCGAGCTCTTCGGCTCCAAGAAGGGCGCCTTCTCCGGGGCCGTCGCCGATCGGCTGGGCATCCTGCGCAGCGCCGACGGCGGCACATTGCTCCTCGACGAGATCGGCGACCTGCCGCTCGTCTCCCAGGCGGCGCTGCTGCGCGTGCTGCAGGAGCGCGAGGTGGTGCCGGTGGGCGATACGCGCCGCATTCCGGTGGACGTGCGCGTCATCTCCGCCACCCACCGCGACCTGGCCGAGCTGGCGGCGATGGGCGCCTTCCGCGACGACCTGCTGGCTCGCCTCAATGGCTTCGAGCTGCGGGTGCCACCGCTGCGCGACCGCCCCGAGGACCTGGGCGTGCTGGTGCAGACGCTCCTGCAGCGCATGGCGCCGGAGCGAGCGCCGCGCGTGGTCTTCACGCGCCTGGCGGCGCGCGCGCTGCACCTCCACAGCTGGCCGAAGAACGTGCGCGAGCTGGAGAAGTGCCTGGAGGCCGCCCTGGTCCTGAGCGGCGAGGGCGCAATCGACGTCGCGCACCTGCCCAAGGAGATCAGCGCCGGCACCAAGCGCGCCTCCTCGGCTCGCCCCTCCACCGCGCCGCTCACCGAGGCCGACGAGAAGCGCCGCAGCGACCTGGTGCGCCTGCTCGAACAGCACGGCGGCAATCTTTCGGCGGTGGCGCGCGACCTGGGCAAGGCGCGCGTGCAGGTCCAGCGCTGGATGAAGCGCTACGCCCTCAAGCCGGAAGACTACAAGCGCGACTGAAGGTAGCTTGGTCGCATGCGAAGGGCCCTCGCTTGCACCGTGGCCTGCGCCACGCTGGCCTCGGGCTGTAGCGACGAGATGGCCGCGTTGCCGCGCGTCGCCGAGGCCAGCGCCGCGGTGAGCGTGGGCGAGGTGGCGGCGGGGGACTGCGACACGTCGGAGCTGGCGCCGCTCGACCTGCAGATCATCGCCCAGGCCAACTGCCAGTCCCCGGGTGCTTACGTGGCGCTGCCGGCGTTCGGCAACGTCAGCATCGGCGGCGGCGTCTACGCATTCCTGGAGCAGCCGGCGCTCGACGCCTTCGCCGCCGCCGTGAACGCGAATCCGGGCACGAGCATGCAGGTGAATTCCATGCTGCGCACCGTGGCCGAGCAGTACGTCCTCGCCAGCTGGGCCGGGAACAGCTGCGGCATCTCGCTGGCTGCTGCGCCCGGGCAATCGAACCACGAGTCCGGGCTGGCCATCGACATCCAGCAGTACGACGCATGGCGGCCGGCGCTGGAGGCGCAGGGCTTCGTCTGGCAGGGCAGCGCCGATCCCTGGCACTTCGACTACGCCGGTCCAGGCGCCGTCGACCACCGCGGCGAGGACGTGCTCGCCTTCCAGGTGCTGTGGAATCACAACCACCCCGAGGACCTCATCGATGTCGATGGCTCCTACGGCCCGCAGACGGAAGCGCGCCTGGTGCAGGCGCCCGCCGAGGGCTTCCCGGCGGTGCCGCGCTGCGGTGGCGGCGCCGAGGATGTGCCCGACGTGTGGCTGGCCTCGGAGGTCACCGGCGCGTCGGACACCCTCGCCGACGGCAGCTCGCAGGGGGTGATCGATCTCTTCGAGGACGAGACGGTCGAGTGGGTGGTCGAGGTCGAGAACCGCGGCGGCGGCGCGGCGACGTCGGTGACGGTGAGCCTGCACGGAGGCGACGCGCTCGAGCCGTCCGCCTTCACCGTGGAGCGCGCCCTGCCCGAAGCGGAGCCGGCGCCGGCCGGCGAGGGCACCTTCGAGAGCGGCGCCGCCGAGGTGACCCTCGCCGACCTCCTGCCCGGGGAAGTGGCCATCGTGCGGGTGGAGGCGCGCACCGGAGCCTACTCGGTGGACGAGGCGGAGCCACTGACCGCGCGCGCGTTCGTGCGCGAGGTGGAGGGCCACTACACGGCGGAGGACTGGGGCGCTGCGCCCGACAACGACGGCACGCAGACGTTCGGGGGAGGCACGCTGCAGCTCGCGCTCACCGCCGATGTCTACTCGCACGTGCGCTGGGAGCTGGACAGCGATCGGCTGGAGGGCATGAGCGGGCTCGACGCGCTCGACGCACCCAGCGACGGCTTGCTCGAGATCCCGGAGGCGGAGGAGGCTTTCCTGATGACGCCGGCCACCGAGGCGGAGGGCAGCGCGGGGACCCGGCTGTGGCTGCGGGCCCGCCGCGCCGGCGGACAAGGCGAGGCTGCGGTCTACGTCTTCGACGACGCCGACGTGCAGCCCTTCGACGACGCCGCCGTGCCGGCGCGCGTGGCCATCGATCTGCCTGCCGACGGCGAGATGCACGAGGTCTTCGTCGGTCCCGACGACGCGCCGGCGCTCGCCGGCCCCATCGCGCGGGTGGCCGTCGTGCCGTTCGCCGGCGGGTCGGGCACGGCGGCGCGCGACGACTTGCGCATCACCGGCGTCGTCACGGAACCGGGCGATCCGGACGGCACCGGCGACGCGGCCGCCTCGTGCTCCTGCCGCACGGCGCCGCAGGGCCCGGCGCCCCACGCCTACGCCGTGATCGCGCTGGCCCTCGGGGCGCTCCTCCGGCGTGCAAGGCGTAGTGGGGGAGCCTCCCCGCCGGCCACCGGGTGACCGCGCGGGGCCTTGGCGTCACTTCTTCAGCGGGCAGTTGAGCATCCAGCGCACGCCGAAGGCGTCGATGGCCACCCCGAAGAGCGCGCCCCACGGTGCCGCGAACAGCTTGTGGTCCGCCTCGCCGGACGCCGCCAGCGCATCGTAGATGCGGTGCGTCTCCTCGGGGTCGTCGAGCATCAAGGCGATGCTCACCAGCCCACTCGGTAGCAGCGCCGCGGGGCCGTCCCCGTCGGAGAGCATCAGCTTCGCGTCGCCGATCTTCAGCTCGGCGTGCATCACGAGGTCGCGCCGGGCCTCGGGGCAGCTCCCGTCCACATCACCGAAGCGCTGGAGTTGCTCCACCTTGGCGCCGAGCGCCTTCTCGTAGAGCGCGATGGCCTGCGGCGCGCGGCCAAAGAGGATGAGGTAGGGCGTGACGGACTGGATGCTCATGGGGTGTTTCCTCGCGCGGGGGGGGGGAGCTTCGGCCGATTTGTCCCTTGGACTGGCGCCCAGGCCGGGACTCATCGGTCGCTGGGCCGGCGGGCCCATTTTTCCGCCTGCCCGCGTCTCGGCCCCTAGTGGACGGGCGCGGTCGGTTCCTTGCCCATCACCAAGCGGCCGTCGACGAGCTTCCATGGCGAGCTCCCGGCGACGAAATCGGAGAGCTCCGTGGGGCTACGCTGGTCCAGCGACATGTCCCAGAGCACGATGTAGCCGTAGTAGCCGACACTGAAGAGCTCGCGGCGGTCGACAGCGAACTCCGCGCCGTAGCTGGCGCCGTCCAGGGTTCGGATCAGCTCACCCGTTCTGGCATCCCAGATGCGGGCGGTGTGGTCCATGGCCGAGGTGGCGATGAGCTCCCCGTCGAAGCTGAACGAGCCATGCATGAGGTTGTCGGTGTGACCGGTGAGGGTGAGCTCGAGCGCGCCGGTGTGGGCGTTCCAGACCTTGGCGGTGTGGTCCTGGCGCCCGGACGTGATGATGCGCTCGCCGTCACGGCTGAACTCCACGTCCTGGATCCAGGTGCGGTGAGCGTCGATGATCGACTTCCGCGCCAGGGTGACGGCGTCGTAGAGGTAGTCTCCACACCATCCGTCTGCCCTTCGGCACGCGGTTCGCCGCGGGCAGCTTCTCTCCCGACGATCGCACGCTATCGAATCCGACTCCGACATGCAGGTGCGAAGCGCCGAGAGCGGCGAACGTGAGCTTGCCGTTCTCGTTGGCCGCCGCGATGACGCTGCCGTCGGGACTGAAGGTCACCGCCGACAGCCGCACCGTCTCGTCCACCCGGATCATCCCCTGGGGCGAGCCGTCCTCGGCATCGAAGAGGCGCACGATGCCGTCGTACGACGAGGTCGCGAAGCGCGTCCCGTCCCAGGTCGAGGCCACGTTGTAGGCGCTCTTCGCGTGCCCGGGGAGCAGGCCGATGAGCGTCCCGCCGATGGCGTCCCACAGGAAGGGTTGGTACCTGCCGTCCATCTGCGTGGAGGCAAGGATGCGGCTACCGTCCGCGTTCGTCGCCGTGGAGAACACGGCCTCGGGCGCGCGGAAGCCACCGACGACCTGGCGTGTGCGCGCGTCGCGCAGCTCGACCAGACCCTCGTGGCCGGCGACGACGAAGCGCGTGCGATCCGGGGTGTACAGGCTCGGGTAGAAGGTCTCGCGCGTCATCGTGTCGCGTTCGATCACCTCGTAATCGGGCCGGCTCAGGTCCCAGACGTAGATCTTGCCGCCCACCGCGCTCACCGCCATCTGCTTGCCGTCGCCACGCACCGCGCTGGCCATGGCCTTGCCCTCCTGGGGCATGTCCACCGCGCTGAGCTGCGCCCCGCTGCTGAGCAGCCAGGTTCGAATGACGCCGTCGTGCGACGCCGTGACCATGGTCACCAGAAACTGCCCATCGTGACTGACCGCGACGTCGCTGAGCTCGTTTGCGTGGTCGGTGATCCGATACAGCTGGCGGAACGTTTTCAGGTCCCACGCCGAGGTCACGCGATCGTAATCCGCCAGGTAGAACCTGTCGTGCACGGGATCGAAGGCTGCGGCGGTGATCCGGTCGGTGTGCGGCTGTCCCTGGAAGACGACCGCACCACTCACGGCGTCGATCACCCTGAGGAACCCCGACCATCCGCCGAGCACCAGGTGCTTGTCGTCCGGGGTGAACCACACGCGGTACGAGACGTCCTTGGCATCGAACGTGCGCAGGAGCGCACCGGTGCGCGAGTCGTGGACGTGCGCCTTGCCGCCGGACGCGCTGACCACCAAGCTCCCGTCGGCGCTGAACGAGGCGTGCTCGATGTGCTTGTCGAAGCCGCGCAGCACCACCAGCTGCTCACCGGTGTCCGCCGACCAGATCCGCGCCGTCTTGTCGGTGCTGGCGCTGAGCAATCGATCGCCTTGCTTGCTGTACGCCACGCTCGGCACGTCGTGCTCGTGACCGGTGAGCACCCGCTGCAGCGTGGCCATGGGGCGCACCGCCTGGGTCACCAGGCCTCGCAGCGCCAGGCTCGCCGGACTGCGCTTCAGGGCTTCCGTCAGGTACACCGAGGCGCGGAACGGCCTCCCGGCGGCGAGCTCGCTGCGGCCCTGCTGCTCGAGCAGCGCCAGCGTCTGCTGGTCGGCGCGGTCGCGTTGACCCTCGGCCTCGTGCCTGAGCCGTTGCTCGCGCAGCACGAAGGAGGTCACGCCGACCGCCGCCACCACCACGAAGAGCGCGCTCAGCGCCGTCACGCCGCGGTGCTTGCGCACCCAGCGCAGGGCGCGCTGCGCCAGCGAGTACTGGTGGGCGCTGACCAGCTGCCCGGTCTGGAAGCGCTTCAGGTCCCCGGCCAGCGCCTGCGCGGTCTGGTAGCGGTCCTCGCGCTCACGCGCCATGGCCTTGGTCACGATGGCCGCCAGGTCCGGCGGCACGCCGGGCGCCACCTCGAGGATCGGCCGCGGCGGCGCGTTGCGTGCGTGCGCCAGGATGTCGGCCTTGGCGCTACCGCCATGCGGCGCCTGTCCCGACAGCGTGTAGTAGAGGAGCGCGCCGAGCGCGTAGACATCGGCGCGGGCGTCGACGTCGTCGCCGCGCGCCTGCTCGGGCGGCATGTACGCCGGGGTCCCGACCACGGTGCCGGCCATGGTCTGCTCGGCGTCGATCGGGCGGGGGCTCTGCCCTTCGCCGAGGATGTGGTCGGGGTGGTTCAGATCCTTGGCCAGGCCCCAGTCGATGACCACCGTCTCGCCGAAGGCGCCGACGATGACGTTCGAGGCCTTGAGGTCGCGGTGGATGACGCCCTGATCATGGGCATAGGCGATGGCGTCGGCCACGGCGATGACGCTGGGCAGCAGCGCCAGGCGCGCCGTCAGGCCTTCTGCCTGCTGGACCACGGCCTTCAGCGTGCGCCCGGAGACGAGCTTCATCGCATAGAACGGCTCGCCGTTCTCCCAGCGCCCGGCCTCGTGCACGGGGACGATGGCCGGGTGCTCGAGGCGGGCGGTAATCAGCGCTTCGCGCACGAAGCGCGCCGCCGAGGCGGTGTCCGGGGTGCGCATCTCCTTGATGGCCAGGTCGCGGCCCAGGTCCCTGTCGCGCGCCTTGGAGATCTTCCCCAGGCCGCCGCGCGCGTGCTCGCCGAGGAGCTGATAGCGCGCCCGGCTGCGCACCGGCAGCGCGCGGAGCTCGTTCTGGTTCGCGGCCTCCACCGAATCCGCGGAGAGCGATCCGAGCCCGGCTTGCAGGCTGGTCTCCGTGGCGTCGTCTCCGTCGCTTCCGACCGGCCCGACCTGCGTGGACCGCTCACCACTGCGCGAGGGGACGCTCTGGCTCGCGTCGTCGCTGACGCCGGCGCCATCGGCGGGCGAGCCAACGGGATCGCGGGAGGAAGGGCTTCGGGTGCGGTCGGTCATCGGGAATCTCGGGTCATGGACGGCGCGGAGCGCTGCCCGGGTCACCTGGGAGGCGCGGTGGGGTCGGTGCGCAGCTGGAGACGACCGCCGGTCAGCTGCCAGGGCGAGCGCTCGGCCACGAAGGCGGACAGCTCGCGCGGCGAGCGCTCGTCGAGCGACGTGTCCCAGAGCACGGCGTAGCCGCGTGGACCGGTGGTGAGCAGCTCTCTTCCGTCGGGCGAGAACTCGGCGGTGTACTCGGCGCCGTGGATCTTCCGCACGGCTTCACCGGTGGCGGCGTCCCAGATCACCGCGGTGTGCTCGCTGCCGGCGGTGGCCAGGAAGCGGCCGTCGGGGCTCCAGCCGCCTCGCATGATCTGCGCCTGAGACGTCATGCCGAGCTCCAGCTTCCCGGTGGCGACGTCCCAGACCTTCGCCATCTGGTCCTGCCGGCCGCAGGTGAGCAGCCGCCGGCCATCGGGGCTGTAGACGACGTCCTGGATCCAGGTCGGGTGGGCCTGGATGCTGCGGGTGAGCCGGTTCTGTAGCCGGTCGACGAAATGCACCACGCCGGACGCGTTGGTCACCGCCAGCTCGCGGCCGTCGTTGCGGAACGCCACCGCGGTGAGGCGCAGCTTCTCCTCGATCTGCAGGCTCTGCTGCAGCTTCATGTCGTCCACGTCGAACAACCGGAGCTGACCGTCGTACCCGGCGCTCGCGAAGGTGGAGCCGTCGGCGCTGACGGCCACGTCGTACACCATCTTGCCCGGAACGTGACCGGTGAGGTCGGCGAGGCGCGTGCCGACCGAAGCGTCCCACAGGCCGGGCGGCAGGCTGGTCGGGAGATCGCCGGCGGACAGAACGAGCGAGCCGTCGACGTTGGTGGCCATGGAGTTGACGTTGCCCGGCACCATGAACGACGAGAGCCGTGTGCCGCTGGCACTGTCGAAGATGCGGACGGCGCCCTCGAGGTCGCCGGTGACGATGCGCGCGCCGTCCCCGGAGAAGACGGAGGGCATGACGTCGGCGGACGTCTCGATGTCCAGGATGCGATAGCCGGCCGGGTCGCCCATGCGCCACACGCGCGCGCTGCCGGAGATGCCGACGGTGACCAGCTGCCGCCCGTCGGGCCGGACGGCGCTGGAGAAGATCTTTCCCACCGGCAAGGTGTCGACGGACGCCAGCAGGGCGCCGCTGCCCGCGTGGTAGGTCCGCACCACCCCGTCGTGCGAGCGGGTGATGATGGTGCGATCGTCCGGCGAGAAGGAGGCGGTGGTGGCACGTGCCTCCTCGGGCAGCACCAGGGTCAGCTGGCGCTCCCCGGTGTCAGCGCGGCGCACGTGGACGAAGCGTTGCTCCTCTGCGGTCAGCAGCCACCGGCCGTCGTGGCTCAGGGCCATGCTGCCTATCCGTGTGTCGTGGTCGGCGATGCGGAAGCGGAGGGTCAGCGTGGCCACGTCCCAGACCGACACGGTCCGATCGAAGCTGCCGATGTACAGCGTCTTGCCATCGGCGCTGACCACGCCGGACTGGAGGCGGTCGGTGTGCGCCTTGGCATCGAACACCCAGTCGCTGCGCTCCAGGTCGTAGACGTGGAGGCTGCCCAACGAGTCGCCGACGAGGATGCGCTTGCTGTCGGCGGTGAACCACACCGGTACAGGCGCCGGCCTTCGATGGTGCGGAGCAGCTTGCCGGTGTCCGCCTCGAAGATGCGCAGCTTCTGGTCGCCTGCCTCGGCTGCCACCAGCTTGCCGTCGGGGCTCCACGCCGCGTGCTCCGGCTGCTGGGCCAGCGGCAAGGTGCGCACCAGCCGCCCCGTCTCGGACTCCCAGATGCGCGCCGTCTCGTCAGCTGGTGGTCAGGATGTAGCGACCGTCGGGGCTGTAGCTCGCCGAGGTGACGTCGCGGGTGTGGCCGACCAGGTCGAACTGCCAGCCGCCCATGGACCCACGGCCTGGGTCACCTGCCCGCGCAGCGCAAGCTCTGCGGCTTCCGCGCCAGGGCCTCGGTCAGGTACACCGCGGCGCGGAAGGGCCTGCCAGCAGCGAGCTCGCTGCGGCCCTGCTGCTCGAGCAGCGCCAGGGTCTGCTGATCGGCGCGATCGCGCTGGCCCTCGGCCTCGCGTCGCAGCCGCTGTTCGCTGAGCACGTAGAGCGCTGCGCCCATGGCAGCGACCACCACGAAGAGCGCGCTCAGCACCGTCACCCCGCGGTGCTTGCGCACCCAGCGCAGCGCGCGCTGCGCCAGCGAGTACTGGTGCGCGCTCACCAGCTGCCCGGTCTGGAAGCGCTTCAGGTCGCCGGCCAGCGCCTGCGCGGTCTGGTAGCGGTCGTCGCGCGCGCTGGCCATGGCCTTGGCCACGATGGCCGCCAGGTCCCGTGGCACGCCCGGCGCCACCTCGGCCAGCGGTCGCGGGGGCGAGCTGCGCGCGCGGGCCAGGATGTCGGCGCTGGAGGCGCCGTCGTGCGGCGCTTTGCCGGAGAGCGTGTAGTAGAGGAGCGCGCCGAGGGCGTAGACATCGGCGCGCTCGTCGACATCGTCGCCGCGCGCCTGCTCGGGCGGCATGAACGCCGGCGTGCCGACCACGGCGCCGGCGATGGTGTACTCCGCGTTGACCCGGTAGGGGCTCTGCGCTTCGGCGAGCAGGTCGTCGGGGCGGTGCAGGTCCTTGGCCAGGCCCCAGTCGATGACCACCGTCTCGCCGAATGCCCCGACGATGACGTTGGCGGCCTTGAGGTCGCGGTGGATGACACCCTGATCGTGGGCGTAGGCGATGGCATCGACCACGGCGATGACGCTGGGGAGCAGCGCCAGACGCGCGGTCAGCCCCTTGGCCTGCTGCACGACCTCCTTGAGCGTGCGCCCGGAGACGAGCTTCATCGCATAGAACGGCTCGCCGTTCTCCCAGCGCCCGGCCTCGTGCACGGGCACGATCGACGGGTGCTCGAGGCGGGCGGTGATCAGCGCCTCGCGCACGAAGCGCGCCGCCGAGGCGCTGTCCGGCTCGCGCATCTCCTTGATGGCCAGGTCGCGGCCCAGGTCCTTGTCGCGCGCCTTGAGGATCTTCCCCAGGCCGCCGCGAGCGTGCTCGCCGAGGAGCTGGTAGCGCGCCCGGCTGCGCACCGGCAAGGCGGCAAGCTCGTTGTGGTTCGCTGCGCGCAGCGCTTCGAGGGAGATCGACCCCAGCCCAGCGTGCATGCTGGTCTCCGTGGGCGCGTCGCCGTCGCTACCCGTGACCTCGGCGCGGGTGGCGCGCTCCCCGCTCCGGGACGGCACGCTGCCACTGGGGGCCTCGCTGGCCGAGGCAGCGCCGATCTCGCTGGAGGCAGAGGCACCGCTCGCGTCGCTGGCCCCGTGCTCGGACGCGTCGCTGCTCCCGATCGAGGGGTGTGCGGCATCCGTCGAGGAGGGACTTCGTTCGCGGCCGGTCATCGGGGCAGGGCAACATCGCAGGGTGACGCAGCGCCGCCCAGGGCTGTCTCGCAATGCGCATGCCGCGGCCCACGATCGGGTGACCGCTGAACACGGCCGAGCTGCCAGGCGTTCCGACCCGGATCCTGGCGCCAGGCCCAACGCGCGTCGCCCCGGCAACGTGGGTGCAACGTTGCACCCCCGTAGCACCCGGTGTGGCGACACGTGGCATGGCGCCGCGGTCAGCCCTCCCGAGGTGGCACATCCACCGGGCGCACGCCGGAGGCATCGATGTCGATGACCGTGGCGGGGCGGGAGCACTCCCAGGAGGTGACGTTGGCGAAGCAGGTCCCGTGCGCGTCCCACACGCCGCCGTCCTCGTGGATGTGCCCGTACAGGTGCAGGCGCGGCCGGAGCGCGCACACGCGCGCCAGCAGGTCGGCGCAACCTTCGTGGCGCCCGTGCACGCGGTCGCCGAAGCCGGCGGGCGGACCATGGGTGACGAGCACCTCGGTGCCGTCCGGGATGGCGGCCCACCGGGCGGCGATCTCCGGGCCACGCGGGAGGTTGAACGCCCAGTCGCCGAACGCTGGCTGCCAGGGGCTACCCCAGATGTGGACACCGCCGACCTCGGTGCCCGAGTCCTCCAGGAAGACGATGCCCTCGCCGAGCGCCGCTCGCGCCGCCTCGGGCTGTCGCGCGAACGCCCAGTCGTGGTTGCCGGCGATGACCACCTTCACCGGGTGCGGCAAGGAACGGATCCAGGCGGCGGCGTACGCGACCTCGTCGAGCGAGCCCTGGCGACAGAGATCACCGGCATGGATGAACACGTCGCCCTCGGGGACCACGTAGCGGCCCGTGTAGAGGTGGGTGTCGGCGACGGCGACGATGCGCATCGGGCGAGGAGCACCACTGTACCAGCACGCGATCCGGACGACGCCCCGGGAAAGGGTGCGCCGCGTCCGGCACCATCCCGCCGCACCGATGCACTGCTTCGCGTCCGACGACTCGCCGGGCTGCTACGACGAGTGCGATGCCATGTATCCGCACGACGCGGCGCTCAGCGATCCGCTGCTGACCTGCACCTGCGCCGCATGCGGCGAGCTTTGCGTGAACGCCTGCGCCGATTGAGCCCGACTGCCGGCCAGCCCCGTGGCCCATCGAGGCGCTGGGTACCGCCGCCAGCCCGACTCGTCTGTCCAAGCAGCATCGCTGCGCCGGTGGTCTTCGCCCGTCACAGTCCGTGACGCGTCCACGATGCCCATTCGACCCTGGCCGGCGGGCCCAAGAAGCCGCCGAGCGACGGTTCCAAGGACGTCATGCCCCAACGGATCAAGCGCGCTCTCTCCGCGACGTTCGCCCTCGCCGTCCTCGCCGGGCTGATGATCCACAGCGCCGTGACCAGCGGCTGCAGCTCGTCGTCGCCGGTTGCCGCCCCGGAGACGCCCGCCGACGCGGCCACCGGTGACCCGAGCGCGGCGCCCGAGGTCCCCGCGGCCAAGGAGGAGACCTTCTTCCCGGCCAGCAAGGCGGGACCGATGTCCCCCCGCAAGAGCCACGCGCCGCCCGCGAACCAGAACGCGGCGCCCCAGCAGAAATGACGAGCGAAGCGCTGCTCACCGCGCTGGCGAGCTTCGCCGGGCTGGCCCTCGTATTCGGCGCGCTGGAGCGCTACTGGCCGGCGCGCCCCGGGCAGCGGCACCTCCGTCCCGAGCTCGGCGTCGACGCCTGCTTCTTCTTCGGGCAGTACCTGCTCTGGTCGGCCCTGGCCACGGGCGCGCTCGGCTTCGCGCACCGGCACCTGGCGGCGCACCTGCCCGGGGCCTCCTCGCCGCCAGCGCCGCCAAACCGTTGCTGGTGAAGGTGGTGGCTGCCTTGGAGCTCGGCGATCTGCTCGTCTACGCGTTCCACCGTGCCTGTCACCGCTTCGATTTCCTGTGGCGCTTCCACGCCGTGCACCACAGCGCCGAGCACCTCGACTGGCTGGCGGCGCACCGCGAGCATCCCGTCGATGGATTCCTGACGCAGCTCTGCCAGAACCTGCCAGCGTTCGTCATCGGGCTGCACATGCCGGCGGTGGCGGCGCTCATCGTGCTGCGCGGGTTCTGGGGGATCCTCATCCACTCCAACGTGCGCATCCCGCTCGGCCCGCTGCGCATGCTGCTCGGCGCGCCGGAGCTGCACCACTGGCACCACGCCCGCGGCCGCACCGACCACAACTTCGCCAACCTCGCCCCGTGGATCGACGCCCTCTTCGGGACGTATCACCGCCCCGAAGGCGAGGAGCGCTACGCGCTCGGGCTGGCCCAGCCCTACCCGCGCGGCTACCTGGCGCAGCTCGTGCAGCCCTTCCTGCCGGCGCCGGCTCGCGCCGGCGCTAAAGTCGAGGCATGCGGGATCTACGGGAAGGCATCTGCGAGCTCTGCGACGGGCGCGAGGTGATCGTCTCCACACCGATCGAGTACACGGGCGACAATACCAACTTCTGGGGCGCGCACACCGTCGCGCACCGCTGGCGCAACACCTGGTACGCCGGGGAGCAGCCAGACCCGGCGCAGCGATTCGGGCAGCTCATGCTCTACGTGTGCCGCGCCTGTGGCTACGCCCAGTGGTTCGCGTACAGGCCGGAGGACATTCCGATCGGCGACGAGTATCACACGCGCCTGGTGCAGGGCCCGCCCAAGGGCGTCTATCGCTGATCGGGGGCCTCCGGATCACGCGTCGATGCGAGCGCCGGCAATGGCACCCTCCGGTGCGCCGCCTCCTCGGCAATCGCGGCGGCCTCGGCAGCCGCGTCGGCGTCGCCGTCGCCATCGCTCGAGGCGATGCGCAGCAACACGTCTCGCGCGGCCGGGTCGGCGCAGTGCTCCGCAGCCACGCGCAGGCGGCGGCGCTCGTTCCCGGTCATGCTTGCGGCCAGCGCCTCGGCCGCGGCGCGGCGGTGCTCGCTGGAGGCCACCGGGGCCTCGATGAGCTGCCAGAGCTCGTCGCGGCCGACGCCGGTGGCGCGATAGCCGTCGCCGCCGCGCGCCACGCCGCGAAGCGTGGCTCCGCTGGCCGTCTCGGCGAGACGGCGCGCCTTGCTGGTGGCCAGCGCACGCGAGTGATCGATGGCCGCCTGGATGCGCGCGGCGAGCGGCTCGCGCCGAGCGGCGTCTTCGCCATGCGGCTGGAGGCGCAGGACCACCGTGTCGCCACGCCGGAGGAGGATCTCGCCCCAGCGCGTCGACTCGGCGGTGTCGAGGTCGTGGTAGCCGAAGAAGCGGCGGCGGGAGGTGCCGTGGATGAGGATGCCGTCCAGGCCGAGCGTGATGCGCGAGGAGCGTTGGAACTGAGCGATCGTCGCTGCAGCTGCCGCAACGTAGAGAACGACGGCCGCGATCATCTCCGTGGATCGGAACTGGATGTTCCCGAGCTCGCTCGTTGCCGCAACGAATCCCCCGATGCACGCCATCGCCACCAGCGCGACAATCCCTAGCCGCGACTCCCGTGTCACGGCAACAGCGCCGAACACCAAGCCGTCGGAGTCTGCGGTCGTCGTTTCCCGCGGGCTGGCATACAGCAGGTTCGCTGTGAGCAACGACCAACACGCGCGGAGAAGCAGAAGTCCCGCGGACGTGAAGAGCACCCCGGCGCCGATCCAGAAAGGAAGTGGCGACGGCGCCCCACCCACTTCGGCGAATGGGCGCCAGTCGACCGACTGCATGACGAGGAGGTAGACCGCCAGCGCGGATGCCGCTGCACCCAGCAGGCCAGCACGGCGCCGGTGCATCGCAAGCTGGCGAAGCCGAGCGGTCAAGTCGACGCCGTCCCGATAGAACCGCATGCGCAAGAGCGCGCGAACGGCGGCAATCGCCGGTAGCGCGAACAATGTCGCGCCAAGCAACCATGGGTACAGGAAGGCCCAGAGGGCGCCGGACCAAGCAAGCGCCAACATCGTGCCGTACGAGAGCACGGGCGGGTCGGAGCTCAGCGGCGCCCAGAGAACCTGGGGCACCGCGCGCAACGCGTACGTTGCGAGCGCGAGCGCGAGCGCGACCAGCAGCCACTTGCGCCCGCGCGTGCCACCCACAACCCGACATCGTACGACCCCTGTACGAGACGAGCGCTGGGTAACGCGGATCACCAGGGCCAGCCTTCTGTACCGAGATGTGCGCATCCGGGACCGTTCCGCTGGAACACTCCGCGGTGACCGGACCCGCGGATCCCAATCCGACGCCACGCGCCCTGCCCACATCGCGGCCGCATCGCCGCGCGGCTAGCCTCGTTTCCATGCGCAACTCATCCACGATCCTCCTGGCGCTCGCCCTGGCCGGGTGCGTCGGATCGATCGGCGACCAGGCGCCGGGCGGCGACGGACCCGGCGGACCCGGCGTCACCGGCACCGACCCGGGTGATCCGCGCCTCGAGGCGCGCGTCTGGCGCCTCACCGCGTCGCAGTACAACGGCGAGCTGCAGCGCTTCTTCCCCGGCGCCCCCGCGGTGAACGTGCCCGACGGCTCGAGCGAGTTCGGCATCACCAACATCTCCCTCACCGCGCGCATCGACCTCGGCAACGCGTCCCTCTTCAACGAGGCAGCGCGCTCGACCGGCGTGTGGGCCTCGGAGCAAGGCGCCGCCGCAGCGCGCTGCGACGCCTTCGGCACGCCGGAGTGCATCGACGCCTTCCTGGCCTGGTTCCCGGAGGCGGCCTATCGCCGGCCGCTCACCAGCGAGGAGATGACCGAGCTGCGCGGCGTTTACGACGACACCGAGCCGACCTACGGGCCCGAGTGGGCATTCTCCGCGCTGGTGCGCACGGTGCTCCTCTCGCCGCAGTTCCTCTATCGCTCGGAGGTCGGTGCCGACGGCAAGGGCGTGGTCGAGCTCGACAGCTACGAGATCGCCACCCTGATGGCCTTCTCGCTCACCGACGCCGCCCCCGACGCCGAGCTGCTCGCCGACGCCAAGGCCGGCAAGCTGCGCGACCCCGCGGTGCGCGAGGCGCAGGCGCGCCGGTTGATGGATCGCACCGCGCCCGCCTGGCAGCGCTTCTTCTGGGAGTGGCTGAAGATGTCGACGCTCTTCAGCCAGGGCAACGAGACCGAGCT
>JBBJMR010000483.1:0-4518 GCA_037720395.1 Polyangiaceae bacterium | reverse complement strand
CGCTCTGCATGTCCCGGAACAGGGCCATGGTCTCGCCGCGCACCTCGAAGACCAGGCGGTGCGTGATGCGCGAAGGGTCCGAGCGGTCACGCGGGCCGTCGCCAGGCTTCCGCGCCGCGACGGCTGCCTCGATCTGTCGAACCCGACGCCCCGTCGCCCAGTCGAGCCAGGCCTGCTCGGTCTCTCGCGCCGCCACGCGCGTGAGCTCGCGGATCGCCGACCACGGGAGCGCGCCGGCTGCCAGGGCGCCGTCGAGCAGGCGCAGACCGGCGAGGGCGCGGCCGACCCGCAGGCGCTCCTCGGTCTGGCGTCCGTTCAGGCCGAGCACGCGCTCGGTCAGCTCGGCGAGGCTGGCGTAGCCGGCGCGCGCATGGACGCCAAGCCGCTGGGCCGCGAGCAGCCACCGGCACACGTCGCGCTCGTGGGCGGCGCGCGCTTCGCCGAGGGATACGAGGCGCTCGTGCACACGCGTCCAGTCGGACGCCGCCTCGGGCTCGAGCACAGGCGGCGACACGCTTGCCGAGGGACGCGCGCCCTTCGGCTCGTCATCGGCGGTCCGCTCGCGAAGCAGCAGGAGCGGCGAGGGACGACACGGCGGGTACGCGCGTGAATGATCGATTGCGCGTTGCTCATAACACGCGACGGATTGCATCCCTGCGCGGGCCATCTGCGCGCTCGTCGAGCCATTGAACGAGGTTTTCTATGTCGCTCCCCGCGAAAGGCCCGCAACGCGACCGTCAGCAGGCCTGACGCGCGCGTTCTCGGCGACGCGGCGCGCTGGCGCCGGCGTGTCCCAGAAATCAGTCAAGAGAAATGCGCCGGCTGAAGCAGTCATTGTCGATCGCCGGCCCGACCGGAGCTGAGGCCGCCTGCCTCGTCGCGCCCGGGTGGGCAACCATGGGCTCGCACGGCTACTTCGGCCCACGAACGTGAGCGCTTGCAATGAACGCTCCGGCTCAGTGCGCCATCCCGCCGCGCAGCCAGGCCACGCGCGCCGGGTCGGGCTTGCCGGAGGCACGTGGTTGCAGCGCCTGCGGTGCCACGCCCGTCCACGCGGAGAGGATGCCGAGAGCCTCCTGGCGATCGGCGTCGAGGAGACCGAGGATGGACGCGGCGTGATTGCCGCCTGGCTCGAAGAAGCGGTGCGCGTCCGCTGCGCCGGTCGGGTCGAAGGCCGCGGCGCTGTAGGGGTCGTTCTCGCCGTAGATGAACATCAGCCGCTCGCCGTCCGAGCCCGTCCATGCCGAAACGTCGGGCATCGAGCCCGCGCCGAAGGCGGGCGCTTGCCCGGGCCGGGGACGACGAACGCGGCGGGCACTTCGTCTACGCTCCCGACGATGTCCGGGTGGGGTTGGCTGGGGCGCCGCGCAGCGGGCGCCTGGCGCAAGGGGCGGCGCGGGTGAGCGACGACGGGGGCCGTTCGCCGTGCACGGGCACGCCTGGCGAAACGCCGGCGCGGCGCGCGCCCTGCGCTGGTTCGCCTGCTGGCGCTGCTGCCGACGTTGCTCTTCCCGTTTGCCTGGGCGGCGGGCGTCTGGCGCCGTGCTCCGCGCCGAGCGCGGGTACGTCGAGGCCCGGCGCGAGCTTCGCCTCGCGCACAAGGCCACCCTGCGCCTCGAGGACGGTGCGCTGCTGCTCGATGCCGGGCAGGCCTCGCAGCGCATCGCCGCCGCCGAGGTGCGCGAAGGCTGGGTCGAGCCCGGGGCGGGGGAGGGCGAGACCACCGTGGTGCTGTGCATGCGCGGCGGCGGCCGCCTGGCCATGCGCGTCGATGCCGCCGATGCCTCGCGCATCCTCGAGGCGGCCGGCGTCGGACCCCATCAGCATGTGCTGCGCGTGCCGCTCGGCAGCGAGGCGTC
Organism: Polyangiaceae bacterium; assembly: GCA_037720395.1. Taxonomy (GTDB): domain Bacteria; phylum Myxococcota_A; class Polyangia; order Polyangiales; family Polyangiaceae; genus JBBJMR01. The sequence continues at coordinate 2,659 of JBBJMR010000483.1, read as the reverse complement.
CCAGGCCGGCCAGGGCGTGGTCTTCCACCTGCTCGGGCCCTTCCTGCTGGCGCTGGTGTCGCTGCTGCCGGCCAGCGTGCTCCTGGTCGCGATCACCGCCGGACACACCGGCGCCGCCGTCGTCGGCGCGGCGATCCTCGTCCCCATCCTCGCCGCCTGGTTCGGCCTGCTGCGCTTCACCGCCAGCGGCACCGCCGTGGTCGGCGCCGACGGTTCCAGCATCGAGTACTGGGGCCGGAAGCGGTTCGTGCCCCACGCCGACGTGCTCGACGTGGAGCTGGAGCGCGGCTGGGCCGATGCGGAGCACCCGGGCAAGGTGGTGGTGGTGACCGAGAAGGAGCGCATCGAGCTGCCGACCACGACCTACGTCGCCGATGCCCCGGAGCGGGCGCGCGCCCTGGCAGCGCGCATCGTCGAGGCGCGCCGGGAGGCGGTGGCACGCATCGACGACCTGACCGCCGCCGCCAAGAAGGCGGCGCTGGTGCGCAACGGCCGCACCGTCGATGCCTGGCGCGGGGACCTGGCGCGCCTGTCGGCGGAGCGCAGCGACTACCGCCGGGTGGGGTTCGAGGCGGAGGAGCTGGTGGCCATCGTCGAGGACAGCCTGGCCGCGCCGGAGCAGCGCCTGGGCGCGGCGCTGGCGCTGTCGTCACGAAAGGAGCCGGCGCTGCAGCAGCGCGTGCGCGTGGCCGCGGCCGCGTGTGCGCGCGCTCCGCTGCGGGTCGCCCTGGGACACGCGGCGGAGGGCGAGCTGGCGGAGGCCGAGCTCGAGGCGGCGGTCGCGGAGGCCGAAGCCGCGGCGCGGGCCAAGCGTGCTCAGGGCGCCGGCTGAGCGCCGCGGCGCGACCGAAGCGCTACCAGCAGACGAGGGAGTCGCCGTAGCCGCAGCTGGGACGCTGCAGCAGGGCGTAGCCGGCGCCGATGATCAGGCCGCTGAAGAAGCCGGGCAGGGCGCCGGCCACGATCTGGCCGCCGCTCTCCAGCGATTCGTTGCCGCTGGTGGAGACGCCGCGCGCCACCGAGGTGAACACCGAGGCGGTGAGCGGGATCATCACGTTGCCGATGAAGCCACCGGCGTGGAAGCGCCCGTCGGACCACTTCAGGGTGTCGACCAGGAAGATGCCGGTGCCGGCGCCGGTGGCCGACCAGGAGGCGAAGGCGTGGGTCGACGGGCCGCCGAAGGTCTGGCAGCCGCCGAAGGAGATGGCCGTCTCGTCGAAGCTGCAGCCAGGGCGGGTGGACTCGAGGGCGTCCTTGATCGGCACCTCGACCAGCACGGTGAGCGCGGTCAGCGTCATCGCCGGGGCCAGCACGGAGACGTGCCAGCGGCCCTTCCAGCCGACGGTGCTCTCCGGATCGCTGTAGTAGATGCGCGGCATCAGGAACGGCGTGAGCGTGCCGACGCCCAGGGTGATGTGCGAGACCGTCTCCCACGTCTCGTCGTGGGTCACGCTCGGCCTCACCTGGGCAGCCGCCTCGCGCGGGCAGAGCACGGTCGCTGTCATCAGCGTGCCCGAGCAGAGCAGAGCAGCGATCGTGCTTTTGATCCCCATCCGAGGCGCCTCGCTTGCGTCGGCTCGATGGACCGACATGGTGAGCCCGGTAGGACCGGGCCCCGATGCGATGCGCTCGCGGACGCGGGCGCTATCGCTTGTTCTGACTGCCAGCCAAGGTGAAGCGTCCCGCCTTGTTCGGTGGTCCGCCCGAAGACGAGTAGTCCTCGCCTGCCGAGGCAGCGTACGCGCGCGAGAATTGTGGGCCAAAAATTATCAAGAACGTCTCCTTGTCCTCGCCCGAGTAGTCGCCGTGCCGGACCTCGTAGGCCTTCCACAGCGCTTCGTACTTGTTGGAGAACAGGCCCGTCTTCTTGCCCTTCTTGTCGAGCTCGTCCTCGAGCGTCTTCGGAGAGAGCTGGGTGAGCAGGCTGCGCACGCCCTCCATGACGCCGTTCAGCAGGGCCACCTGGTGGCTCATCACGTCCCATGAAGATCTTCGCAGCTGGCGCGACGCTTCCTTTTCGCCGCTGTGCTGAGCAGGACGTTGCCCAGCTCACCAGCGTCGCGCGCCGTGGCCACGCGGTCGCGCAGGTTTCGATCGCGCGCCAGCACCTCGGCCTCGAACTCCTGGTAGCCGTCGCGGAGGCTCACGAAGCACTTCAGGAAGACTCATGGCGTCGCGCAGCCGGCGCGCGAAGCCGAGGACCATGGGGATGTCGGCCAGCGGCTTCTAGCCCGGGGCCAGCGTCTGTAGAGGCTCGTTCGGGCGGCCAGCGCCGCCTGCAGGGACGGGTCGCCGAAGCTGCTGACGTCGATGCCGTAGTAGGTGCAGAGCTTCTGAAGTCGCTCTCGGTGCCCACGGCAGGGTGCTCGAGGCCGAGACGACCGAGGTAACTGCCACGCAGCTCGGCCGGGAGGCGGCTCACCGTCTCGTAGACCACGCGGTACACCCCGCTCCAGGCAGCGCGGTAGGTCTCGATGTACGGCACCAGCTGGCGCACGTACGGGTCCTCGCCGCCCGGCGCGATGGGTGGGCGGCGCGAGAGCACCGCCGGGACGGCGCCGCTGACATCGGCGTCGAGCACGCCGCGCTGCGAGGTGTCGCGCTGCTTCTTGGCGGCCTCGACGATGCCCAGGCGCACCACCACCGGCCCGATGTTGAT
>JBBJMR010000207.1:0-16127 GCA_037720395.1 Polyangiaceae bacterium | reverse complement strand
CTCCGTGCGCAGTATCGCGCCATCTGGGGTGTCCACAAAACCGGGGGATGATCACTCGTGCCGCATGTCTCGCGTGGACCGCTCTCGCGGTTCGGCGAGCTGTTCGCGATCGAGGAGATCCGGTCGATCGAGAGGCTCCTTCGCGTGTTCGGGAGTCCGGTGTCGCTGTGGGTGCCCGACGCGAAGGCGGTCGGCGGCAAGAAGGTCAGCCCACGCCCGCTCGATGCGCGCAGGGCGCTCGATGCGTACAAGCGCGGGGGGACTCTCTACCTGAACCACGTCGAGGAGTGGGTTCCCCCGCTGCGTCGGATCACGCAGGTGCTCGCGAACGGCCTCGGGCTGCCACCCGATCGGATCTTCTGCAGCGTGCTCGCGTCCCGTGCCGGTGCCGGAGCCTCGGCTCATTTCGACCCGCTGCAGAGCTTCAACATCCAGCTCCGGGGGCGCAAGCGCTGGCGGCTCGCCCCCAACGCGTTCGTGAAGGATCCGACCGTGGGTTGGGCCGTCGGGCACGAGGTCTCGCCCGAGCTGGCGACGCACTTCCGCGGCGGGCAGAAGGGCATGCCCGCGAAGGCGCGCTCCGTGGAGGTCGGACCGGGAGATGTCGTGTTCGTTCCCCGCTCCGTCTGGCACACCACGCGCGCGCTCGACGACTCGCTCGCGTTCTGCTTCGAGGTTTTCCCGCAAACCTGGGCCGATGTCGCGCTCGCCAAGCTGCGGCAGCTCCTGGTCGCCGACGAACGGTGGCGCGCGTTCGCGACCGGCGTTCCACCGGAGCGCGAGCTGCTCGCGTCGCTCGCCAAGCAAGCCCGAGCGGTCTCGCTCGCGCCGCCCCGCCTCGAGTCCGCGCGTCGCTTCCGCAAGGCGCGCGGCGTGTCGCTCGCCGTCCAGCGTCGCGGGAGTAGACACGCGCTCGAGATCACGCGCGGCGGTCGGCGGGAGACTGCACTCCTGGACGCGCAGCTCGTCCCGCTCTGCGAGCGGATCGCGGCTGCGGCCCGCTTCACGGTCGGCGCGCTGGCTCGATCTCTCGAGCATGCGTTGACCGAAGAAGAGGTGAGCGATGCGCTGGAGTGGTTCGTCGAGGCCGGCATCCTCCGAGAAGAAGCCTGAATGCGAGCAGAGGAACACTTCGAGCAAGCCCGCGACGCACGCGACGCGGGTGACCTGCAGGGCGCGCTCGCCGCCATCCGTCGCGCCATCGCCGGCTTCGCGCGACAGGGCCCGGACGGAGCGGGCGATGCCGCAAACGCGCGGATCGAGCACGCGGCCATCCAGCTCGAGCGCGGTCGTGCCGCCTTCGCGGACGGCGAGCTCGGGCGCGCAGCGGCGCTCCTCGCCGGTCACCGCGGCGCCGGGGTGGCACCGTTGCGGGCGCGCCTGTCGCTCCTCCGCGCCCGGGCGCGGCGCGAGCTCGGTCGATACACCGAGGCGACGCGCGACGGCCGGACCGCGCTGCTGCTCGGCCGGCACCTCGGCGGCATGTTCCTTGCTCAGGTTCACAACGAGCTCGGTGTCATCAGCAAGTTCAGCGTCTGGTTCGCTGCCGCGCAGCAGCACTACGACGCGGCCATGCCCCTCGTCCGGGCCATCCACGGTCCACGGTCCCGCGAGATGGCCGTGCTGTGGCACAACCTCGGCGGGCTGGCGCATGCGCGCGGCGACTTCGCGAACGGCGAGCGGCTCGCGCGGCGCGCCGTCGACTTGCTCCCGCGTCGCGATCCGGAACGACTCGAGCACGAGGTCGCGCACGCGGCGTTGCTCGACGGGCTGGGTCGCCACCAGGAAGCGATCGCGGTGTATCGACGCGCGCTGCGTGCGTACCGGCGGCGCTTCGGCCCCCAGCATGTCGAGATCGCCCTCGCGCTCCACAACCTCGCCGCGTCGGAGGACGCGCTCGGCCGCTTCGGGCTCGCCAGGCGGCACTACGCGCTCGCGCTCGCCATGCAGCGCCGCGTGCTGGGCGTGTCCCATCCGCTCCGGCTGCTCACGGCGCGGAACCTCGCGTCGCTGGAGGCCCGGAGAGAATCCTGAAGCAACACGGAGAGCCGCCGATGAGGAGGCGATCCGGTTGTCGGACGACCCCGTCCGATGCGTCGCGTAACTGTGCAGTGGAAAGGTGAATCACATGCAGAAGATCAAGAAGAAGGCGTCCAGCACCAAGAGGGGCCAGAAGCTGAAGGCGCGTGTTCGCGGTGAGGCCCCGGCCAAGCTCGCCACGAACCACAACCTGACGAAGAAGGCCCTCCAGCAGCTGACGAGGAAGCCCCTCAAGCTCAAGACGCGGGTCCGCGGCGGTGGGGCCCCGGCCAAGCTCGGCGCGAACCACAACCTGACCGTTCGCTGATCGAGTGGGCTCGCTCGTGCGCGTGAGGCGAGCGCATGCCCTCGTTTGCGTGGTTGAAGGCAGCCAGCTGGTTGCCTTCAACTACCTTGCGAACGACGTCTCCAACTCCCTGTCGGAGTCGGATCGGCGCATCCTGCTGGCGACGGAGCGATGGACGACCCCGGGTCGTCTCGCTGCTCGCCTCGATGTGAAGGAGGCCGCGATCCAGCGGCTGGTGCGCGCGCACTGTCTCGTCGTCGAGGGGACGCAGCTCGCCGAGGAGGACGAACGCTTCGCCCTCGAGTGGGAGTGGGACCTGCGTGCCGGCCTCTTCCATCTGTCGACCAAGGACCAGGGTGTCGCGTCGCCCGAGCGCGATGAGGAGATGCTCAACGAGCGCATCGCCACGCGTGACCCGATCCCGCTCTACCAGACCAACGAGGGATGCCCGCTCGTCGTGCCGATGCGTCGCCCGAGCACGCAGACGGGGACCTTCCGTGCGCTCGCGCGCCGGCGCACACGCCGCTCGTTCACCAAGCGACGGCTTCCCCTGCAGACGCTCGGCGACTGCCTGTACGCAGGTCTCGGGATCACCGGCATCTACATCGACCCGGTGCCGGGCTACGGGAAGCTGCCGGTCAAGATGACGCCGTCGGGGGGCGCGCGGAATCCATACGAGGCGTACGTCTACACGAATCGGGTGACGGGTCTGGCGCCCGGCTTCTACCACTACTCGGCCTTCGAGCACTCGCTCGGGCTCGTCGCCGAACCGCCGCTGCCGCCGGCCAGCGAGCTCTTCGGTGAGCAGGAGTGGTACGACACCGCAGCGGCGGTCGTCGTCCTCGTAGCCAACTTCAAGCGCTCGATGTGGAAGTACCGGCACCCGCTGGTCTATCGCGCAGTGCTCATCGAAGCGGGGCACATCGGCCAGAACATCATGGTCGCCGCCGCGCACCATGGGCTGGCGACGGCACCGACGGCGCTGGTGGCCGATCGGCAGGTGGAGCAGATCCTCGGCCTCGACCACATCCTGAGCTCGGTCGTGTACGTCGTCGCCGTCGGCGCGGCCGGCAACGCACCCGACTGGGGCCGATACGAGAAGCATCCCGCCAAGGGTGGCGCAGCTCGTCGCAGGCGCTGAACCCTTCGAGACGCGCCCGACGTCAGGTCAGGTCGGGCAACGGCCCGAGGTGCTTCGCATGCTCCGCGCCGCTGCCGAACGTCTCGTCGTCGCCACCGAAGGCCTGCAGCACCGACGTGAAGACGTTGTGGGTCGACTCGTTGCTCTCGTACTCGAAGGAGGTCGTCTCCGTCGCCGCGTGGGTGTTGTAGTCGAGGTGGCGGCCGGTCTTGAAGTAGCCGCCGGCGCTGCCGCCGAGGAGCATCGGGATGCCCGCGGAGCTGTGCATGGCGCCGCTCGAGAACTCGCTGGTCATCAGCATCAGGCTGTTGTCGAGCATGGTCTTGTCGCCCTCCATGAAGGCGGGGTCGTCGAGCCCTTCGGCGAGCTCCTTGAATAGGCTCATCCGCCAGCGGCGGTTCTCCAGCATCTCCTGCACGAAGTTGTCGAGCTGGGCATGAGCGGAGCCGGTCTCACCGATGTCGCTGGCGTAGTGATGCAGCGAGTGGCCGATGTCGAAGCCGGAGTTCATGAGCAGGCCGGACGGCGCCCACGGCACGAGGATGTCGGCGATCTCCAGGTTGGCGACGTTCGTCAGGCCGCAGCGCAAGGCGGCCAGGATCAGCTTCACGTGGAGCGAGCCGACCACGTCGCCCGGCATGTTGGCCGGGTCGTCGATCCCGGTGGGCGGCTGACAGAGCACCGGCGCAGCCTGGAGCTCCTTCTCGAGCTCGCTCAGGTAGTCGAGGTGGGCATCGATCTGATGCAGGTCCGACTGGCTGACGACGCCCTTGTACCGGTTGTAGCCATTCATCACGCCCTTCATGATGCTGACCCGCTTCGCCTGCGCGTGGAGGAAGGCGGGGTGGGACTCGTCGGCGCTCACACCCGCGAAGAGGGTGGCGAAGGCCGCCGCCGGGCTGGCCTCGCCGTAGGCGCGCTGGTTCGGGCCGGCGTAGTAGGGCGTGCCGTACTGGTGACCATCGACGGTCAGGTGGATGCGCTTGAACTTGACCGGCTCCTTCTCGGCCAGGCGCTCGGCCATCGCGGGCCTCGGCCATGGGCAGCCTGCTCGCCGCGGGCACCTTCCTGGTCACGCTGTCCTTCCTGGTGACCACGCCGGGCGCCTTTTCACCCGAGAATCCGATGGGCGGCTTCCTGATGAAGGACCTCATCCTGCTCGGAGCCGCGCTGTTCACGGCTGGCGAGGCGCTGGCCGCCGCGCCGGCGGGCGTCGAGGCCCGCGCGCGCGCCGCCTGGATGGCGATGCCGACGCCGATGCCGATGCCGGCTGCAGCCGTCACCGTTTCGGAGCCGACCCGGAATCTCATGGACAGCGTGCAGAGAGGACCGGCGTCGGTCCATTCGACGATGTACGAGCAATACAGGTCGAACCAGCTCGAACGCCGGGTGCTCCAGTATCTTCGCGACGTTCACGCCCAGCGCAATTCGAGGGCCTTCGTTCCCAGGAATGACGCGAAGCTTCGAGCGGAGCTGGAGGCCACCCAGCCCGCGCTCCTCCTTGCGTTCGACGACCTCGGCTTCCTGGGGCTCATCGAGCTGGGGACGCTGCTGTCACCCCACGACGCGTTCCGGATCACCGAGCTGGGCCTGCAGACGCTCGCCGATGACCGCACGCTGGACTGGCGGCTGCCGGTGGCACACCCCGATGCGGAGCGCCTGCACTGATCGCCCCTGGCCAGGCGCTCGGCTCTACAGGGACGGCGCAGCGCCGGGTTCGGCCCAGCGCATCTCGCCATCCGCGGTGAACAGGAGGGCGCAGCGGACCGTCCTGGCCTCGCTGGGGAGGCCGGCGTCGGTGAGCAGCTTCGCGTACATCTGCACCTGCGCCACGTAGGCCAGCCGGGAACCTTGAGCTGCCGCGGCTGTGGAGCACCAGCATTCGCCTGCCGTTCGGCGGCCGGGCGGTTCAGGTCTTGGCTGCCGCGGTGCCCTTGTCCTCCGACGGCGCCTTGCCGGTCCAGCGTCGATAGGCGCGGCAGAACGCGGTCACGTCCGCGAAACCGATGGCGAAGGCGATGTCGCGGATGGATTGACGCGTCGACAGCAGCTGCGCGGCCCGCTCGCGCTGCACGCGCTGGGTCAGCGCCGCGAAGCTCGTCTTCTCGTCGGCCAGCCGTCGCCGCGCGGTCCGTTCGCTGGTCCCGAGCTCCCTGGCGACGGCAGCGAGTGTCGGTAACCCCGAGGCGAGGCGGCGCGAGATGGCCTCGCCGACCCGCGCCGACCAGCTGTCGGTCGGCGCGATGCGTGCGAGGGCGTCCTCGGCCATGCGACCGAAGTAGCTGGCGACCAGGGGATCACCGCCGCGAGGCTTGCCGGCCATCACCTCCGCATCGATCTCGACGGCGTTCTCAGCGGCTCCCCAGCGCGGCGCCACCGGGAAATGCGCGTCGTGCATGGCGTGCTTGCGCGGCGCCGCGTGCGCCACGTGGACCGCCTTGATCGCCTCGCACGAGCCGAACACCTCGACGCTGAACGTGATGAACGACGCGAGCACCTGCTCGTTGGCGACGCGCAGCCCGAGGGAGCTGTCCGCGCGCGCCCAGGCCACCTTCACGCTCGAGCCCTGCTCGGTCATGCAGAAGCGCCCGGTGGTGTTGATCAGATCCTGGTAACGGAGGAGCGAGCGAAACGCATCGCCGACCGTCGGGCTCGTGTAGCACGCATACCCGAGCACCCCGAAGCGCTGGACCGAGGCGTGCCGCCCGACGGCGATCGGCAGCTCGTCGTCCCTCGTCGCGCGCATCGCCACCTCCCACGCGGCGAACACCGCCGAGCCCGGCACGCGTCGCTCGGCATCCATCAGCTCGCCGAAGTCGGTGACGCCGAGCACGCGCAGAAGCTCGTGCGCGTCGCCCCCGCGCTGCGAGAACTCATGAACGAGGGCGGCGGCGAGCGGCGCGATCATGCTCCCCGGGGGCGGCGCCATGCCGGGCGATCCTAGCGCGGATGCCGCGCGGTTGACTCTCCCGGCCACGCGCTGGCCGAGCCGGCCATCCCGTTGCCGGCCGGGCGTGGTCCCGTATGTAAGGAGCTGGAGCCGAAGCCCGCCCAGGCTCCTCCCATGCCGACGAGCCCCCACCGTCGCCCCCTCGACCTGGCCCTGCTGCGCGGTGATACGCGCGGCGCGCAGCTGGTCGAGTACCTGCTGCTCGTCGGGCTCGTCGCGCTCGTGGCGGTGGCAGGCCTTCGCACCTTCGGCGAGAGCGTCAAGGCCAAGGCGGAGGCCCATGCCCGCTGCGTGGCATCGCTGTCGTGCGGCGACGGCAGCGCGAACGCCGCCGCGCCCGGCGCAGGTGAAGACTCGCCGCCGCCGCCGCCGAGCCCGTCCTGGACCGTCGCAGGAGCCGCCGCGGCCGTCGTCAGCGGGGTGACCGCGGGCGGCGGCACCGCGGCAGCCAAGGCGCCCACGCAGCTGCAATACGCCAAGAGCTTCGTCAAGGCCGGGGGCTCGGCCAGCCAGACCGACGTCGACGCCGTCGCCGAGGACCTGGCCAAGCTGCCCCGACCGGTGCTCGACTACATGAAGGCGAACGGCATCACCGTCGTCGCCGCCAAGGGATCGGTCACCGACTACCTGAAGCACCTCAAGGGCGTCAGACCGCGCGGATGGCCGCCCGGCTCCGGCTGGGACTCGGTGCCGGGGACCGTCAACAACAACAAGGAGGTCGTCATCGCCACGCGCGACGGCAAGGTCCCCGCCACCGGCGACGGCCACGGCGCCTACTCCCTGACGGTCCACGAGACCTTCCACGCCGTCGACCGCGCTGCCGGCTGGTCGAAGGCTCCGGCCTTCGTCGAGGCGCGCGACGCGGATGCCGCGAACCTCGACGCCTACCTGAAGCAGCCCGGCGTAGCCGGCCTCGAGGAGGCCTACGCCGAGAGCGCAGCGCACTACTTCCGCGGGGACACGGCGTGGGGCAAGAAGAACCCGAACCTGTGGCAGTATTGGGAGACTCATGCGGGCCAGCTCCGAAAGCCTTGAGCGCGCCGCCCGACTGCGATCCGGGCTGGCCACCGCTCTGACGCTGATGCTCTCGCTCGCCGCGTGCCCCGGCTGTCAGTCGGACGGCGGCCCCCAGCGGGGTGCGCTGGCATCGAGCACGGCAGCACCTCCGCATACCGCGGACACCGTTGCGCCCACGCCAACTTCAGCGCAATCAGGCCCCATGGCGGACGCAGGCGACAGCATCGGTGTGGCGACCATGGACCCGGACGGCACGATCGTCCTGCAACTCCGCGCCGAGAGCCAGGGCGCCGTGGGCGACGCGCAGCTACGCTACCCGCGGAGCCACAAGGACTACCAGGACGTGCTGAGCCATCTCGGCGGCCTGAAGCCGGGCGACAGCAAGCCCGTGCCTCCCTGGCCGTAGCCGTTCGAGCCCGTGCGTCCCCCGTGTCGGTTGCGCTGCGCCACCGGTTTCACGGTGTCCCGGCGGCGATGAAGTGGGCCAGGACGCGCTCGGCAGAGAGCGCGTGGTCGTAGACCGCAACCTCGTCGATGAGGCCGGCGTATGCCTCGCCCGCGTCGCGGGCCCCGATCTTCAGTGGCGCAGAATGGTCGGAGAGCAGGACGGTGCTGCGGATGGCCTGCGCCTCCGTCCCGTCGATGTACAGGCGCAGCGTGGGGGAGGCGAAGGTCCCCACGACGTGTACATACTTGCCGGTGGGTATCGGCGCACCGACGAGCTCGTACAGCGGGTCGACCTCCCGCGCCACGAACGCGGCCTGCCCATCCTGCGCGAAGCCGATCTGCCAGCCGTCGTCCAGCGGCGCGACCTGCTTGGACACGATCATCGAACAGCAAGGCGCCGGCTGGACGTCGTCGGGTCGTATCCAGGCCTCGACCGAGAAGGCAGCCATGCCCGGAAAGTCGAGATAGTCGCCGATCACGACCTGACCTGTGGCGCCGTCGAGGCGGATGGCGGCGCCGGCATCACCGGCGATCGCGCCCGGTTCTCCGAGGGAGACCGCACCGACGTACGTCCCATGGTGGGCAAGAGCGACCTCGTCGAAGGCCTCGGAGAAAGACGCGTCGCCGAGGCGCCAGTACCCGACCGGCGCATCGGCGAGGATGACGTCCCGGTAGCTGGGGGGTGAGGCCCCTGCGCCACCCGAGCCCCCCGCGCTCGGCCCTGCGGACCCGCCGGCGCCACCCGCCGCCTGGCCGCCCCCGGATCCGACGCTCGCCGCCGTGCTCGACGAGGCCTGCGCCGACGCCCCCTTCCCCCTGGGATCGAAGGAGTCCCAGTCGTGGCCGCAGGCCATCGCGCCGAGGCTCGACGCCGCGCACGCGGCGAAGGCCCGGAGGTGCGCGTGGAAGGAGCGGGCCATGCGAGCCCATGGTCTCACGGCCGTCCAGGGGGCGACCACGACTTCGCGGTGCCAGCAGTGGGAGGGGCTCCGGGCTGCTGAGAGCGCGAGGCGGCGTTCAGAGCTTGGTGTCGGGATGTCGTGCCCGGTGTCGCGTCGGTCCTCGTTGATGACGCCGTTGTCGGTCGACCGCGTCGCTGCGCCGACAAGTGCCCGAGTTGCCAACCGCGCGGTGACGGATCGAGCACGGTGGTGCCCAAGAGGCGCTCGCGGCTCGGAGCCACGCCAGGACGCGCAGTACTGGACTTACTCGCTGTCGTCCGCAGGGGGCGGCGGGCTCGCCGGGTGCACACCGAGCCACTCCTCGCTGCAATCGGGATCGAAGAAGAGAAGCCACGATCGCTTCGGTAACCGGGCGTCCCGCAGCAGCGCGCGCAGCGCCGGCAAGCTGGCGTCTGGATCGGTGAGAAGCAGATCGATGTACGAGTACCGGAGCCCCGTCCCCCCGCCAGTCACCGTGCCTGCGCCGCGTGCACGCAGGTGGGCCTCGATCTCGGCCTCTCCTTCGGCACGATCCGACCAGCGGCAATTCGCGCCACCGTCAGCGCCGTCGATCTTCAGGTAGCAGAACCGCTCGCCTCCCTTGGCGAAGCGCTCCGAGGCGAAGCTCGGATGGTGCATGGCCAGATAGAGCTCGGCGTCGACAGAGGTGTTGCCGAGGCGAAGGTCGGAGCGGCGCGGATAGTCGGCCGCCTCCCTTGGCTGCATCTCCAGCAAGGAGAACGTGCGGATCAAACTCGAACATGGTCACCGGCGGCGGCGTCTCGGGCGTGTCATTGCGGTCGTCCATGATTCTCCTGTGGGTATCTGGTTGGTCGCGAGCTCGCGACGTGGAGAACTGCGTCGCTGGGGCCACGTCGGCATCCGATGGTCGGCCTGCCAGGCTCATGAAGGTGCTGCGGCGGTCGTGAGGGTAGACCCACGGCGCGCTCGATGTGAACCACCACGCGCACGAATTGCCTGGGAGGGACCTGCGCGTCCGTTGCACCCGACCACTAGTCATTTGGTCGAGCGGGTGTCGCTTACCGCAGGCGCGTGCCCGGATCCAGGTCACACGGGGTGCTTGCGCTGTCTCTCCAGCGTGCGGAACGACTCGATGGTCCCGCCGACCCCAGGTGACGCCGTGCACGATGGCCGAGACGACAGAACGCCCGAGCCGGCCACGGTCGAGGGCGAGATGCGGGCCCACTGCGCGAAGAAGGACTACGGCCGCGCCGCCGAGCTCGGCTTACGCACGTACGGCCAGGAGCTGCTCGGCTTCCTGCTCGCGTTTCACCATGACGAGACGGACGCCGGCGAGGTCTTCGCCATCGTGTCCGAGAAGATCTGGGCCGGGCTGCCCACCTTTGCCGGGAATTCATCGTTCCGTACCTGGGCGTACGTGATCGCGAGAAACGCGTCGCTCAACTACCGCAAGCAGGCCAAGCGGCGTGCACGCCTGCACGTCTTGCTTCCGAGCGGCTCGCTGCTGTCGAACGTCGTCGAGGAGCTGCGCCAGGAGACGGCGGCCTTCCAGCGCACCGCCGTGAAGGACCGGATAGCGCAGCTCCGCGAAGCGCTCAGTGACGAGGAGCAGGCAATCCTGTCACTTCGCGTCGACCGCCAGCTCTCCTGGGACGACCTGGTGCGCGTGATGAGGGGCGGATCATCCGAAGACCTCTCACCGGAGGTGATGCGCCGCGAATCAGCGCGCCTCCGGAAGCGGTTCCAGCAGATGAAGCGGAAGCTCGCCGACCTTGCTCGCCGCGAAGGTCTGATGGGCCGTGGCGAGGACTGAGCCACTCGCAATGGCAACCCTCACGCACCTAGCTCGGTCGCGCATTCATGCGGCGACAGGACGTCCCGCACGCGGGTGTCCGCAAGGTCGCGGAGGCGGCGCAGCGCCTTGTCGCATTCCACTGCTGGCACGGAAACACCCGCACGCCGGAGCAACGCCAGCGCCTGTGCGCTGACCATCGGGACTGTACACGCCACCGCGGCGTCGAGTCGTCGTGTGATCTCCGGCTCGTCGGGCGCTTCGCCGCATGCGACCGCGAGCGCGGCGGCAAGCACGCTGCCCAGCGGCCCGCCGCTGACGCGCCCCGCGGAGTGCGCGATGTCCGCAAGCTGTCGCGCTGCGTCATGCCGCCCGTGCCGCCAGGCGATGGCTGCTTCCGTCAAGGCGACCATCGTGGTCAGCGTGCGGACGCCCAGAACTTCGACCGCGTCCACGAGCTCGCGGTCGGGCTCGCACACCGTGCCCGAGCGATACCCACAGCTGCGGAGGATCCATTCCGCTCTCGCCTCCAGGAACGGGTGCCGCGAACGGCGAGCGAGCCTGCGTGCACGCTGGGCCCACTTGGCCGCGGCGCCGTGCTCGCCCTGCTCCAGGAGCGCCGACGCCGCGTTCAGCTGCGCAAGACCGCGGTCGGTGGCCCAGGTCGACCCGCGCGCGGCTCGAACGTGCAACTCTGCAGCCTCCTGGAACCGTTCCTGGCGATAGCGCAACCGGCCCAGCCACCCCTGGAAGGCTGCGTGGTCCTCGCGCTTGGCGGATGCTTCGGCCCACGCACGCAGCTCCTCCAGCAACGCCTCCTCCCGGGCAAGCGACGTGCGCCGTGCCCCGGCAACCCGGATGGCCTGGCGCAACCGCTCCAGGGCCGCATCCTCGAACCGTGGCACGGACTCCGTGAGCGCAGCGATCCGTTCGCCCCACTGGTCCAGCGACAACGCCGCACGCACCAGCGCCTCGAGGTCATGCAGCTCGCCCGTTGTGCTTCCGGCACGGCAGAGCTCGTAGAGCACGCGATCCATCGCGGCAGCGCTCAGGTCGGAGAGCGCGATACGCGCCCATAGCGTGAGGATCTGTTCCACCAGCGCCGGCGCCGGGGGACGCGTTCGATCGATGCACCGCAGGTGCTCCGAGAGGATGGCGATCGCCGCCGCCAGGCGGCCGCGCCGGGCCAGGAGCGACGCGTGCGCCAGCATCGCGTGGGTCGTGTCGCACAACTCGCCGTCCGTTTCGTAGCCGGCTGCAAACGTATGGGTGACCATGGCCGGACTGTGTGCGCGCGCCACCGCCGCCAGGCGCTTGTGGCGTCGCGCCCGGTCCAGGGTGTCCAGATAGTTCGGCGAGACGCGCAGCGGTTCGACCTTCGCGTCGGCGTGCAACTTGACGAATCCAGCCTCGGCGAGCTCGTCGATCTCTGCCTGCACGCGCCAAAGGGGCATCTCCGTCGCAGCAGCGAGCTCGAGCATGCTGACCTCTGCGCCTGCCACCACGATCCAGCCCAGGAGCACTTCGAGGTTGGCCTTCAATGGCGCCGAGGCACGCGGCAGCGGGCGGTCGAAGCGCACCAGGCCGGCATCGAGTCGCTCCACCTCGTTTCGCTCGATCCGGACGCGCGCTCCGTCGAGCTGGCAAAGGCCGTTGGCCAGGCACTCCCCCAGCTCGTGCGCGATCCGCCCCGGGATACCGCGCGTTCGCGCGTGGAGAAGCCGCGCGGCATCCGAAGGAAGATGGAACAGCCGTCCGGGCCCGACGAACAGGTCGCCAAGAGCCTCCCGCGACAATGGGTCGAGCCGGATCGCAGCGGCGGGGCTCCCCTGGGCGGGACCTGCCATGGCGCGCAAGACCGTTGAGCTGCTCGCCAAGCGGGCGATGACATGGCGTGAGGCGAGGTCGAGCTCGTCCGCGTCGTCGACAACCAGCACTCCTCCCTGGGCGAGTCGTTGCAGGAGCGCCGCTTCCACTCGGTCTGCGACCGTCGCTGCAGGGAATTCCGCGCTCAGTACCTGCGCATCCAACAGTGGGATCAGGGCGGAGAAGGGCAGATCGCCGCGTGACGCGCGCAGGATGGTGCGCCTGGCACCCAGCTCCCTGGAGACGTCCTGGAGCAGTCGGGTTCGGCCCGAGCCAACCTCGCCGAGTACGTCCACGGACTGTCCGGCATCCAGGAGGGCAGCCACCCGAGCCGGCAGCTCGGCGTCGCCCAGGCGCGGGAGCGCCGCTGCGGGGGATGGCTGGCCAGACAGCCATGCCGCGGCGGCAGCTGCATTCTGCGGGCGCTGTCGAGGGTCGCGCGCGAGCAGCGCCGCGACGCCGTCGCGCACGACGTCGGGCAGGCCGGGTAGTGTCAATCGTGGTGCGTCGTGATTCAGCCGCGCGTAGAGCTGCCGCCCCGGGATCCCCCGTCCGTGCGGGCGCTCACCGGTCAGGGCGTCGAACAGCATGAGCCCGACGGCGAAGAGATCGGTGGCAGGGGTTAGCGCGCCCCCGAGGATCTGCTCCGGAGCCATGAAACCAGGGGTACCGAGGAGCTGGTCCTCGTTCGTCAGACGGTCCAGGCGCGCCGATTCGTCGGCGGCGAGGCCGAAATCGAGCAGGGTGACCGATCCGTCATCGGCCACGAGCACGTTGCCGGGCTTGAGGTCGCGGTGCACGATCCCCTGCGCGTGCACGCGACCCAGGATCGTCAAGAGCTCGAGGGCCGGTCCCGCCAGGGCCTCCCACGCCATCGGCCTTTCAGCGCCCGCGAAGGGCTCACCGTGGACGAGATCCATGACCAGGTAGGCGTACTCCTGCTGCTCGCCTTCGTCGCGCAATCGCACGAGTCCTGGGGCGGCGAGCCTACGCAGGGCTGCGACTTCTCGCCGCACGCGCGCCCTCCTCTCGGAAGAGGGGCACTCGATGAGCTTCACCGCGACCCGCTCACCTCCGTCATCGGCCGAGTAGACCGACCCCATCCCTCCGCGGCCAATGAGCTCAACGATGCGGTAGCGATCTCCGATGAGCGTGCCCGGCTGGAGCTCGTCCAGCTCTGCGCTCGTGCGGCGAGCCTTCCGGGACGATAGAACTGGACGCGCCACGTCGAAGCGCGGCGCCTTCGGCAGCGCCGCCACCTCTCGGATGAGGGCGTCCAGCTCGGCGCCACCTCCCTCGTCCGAGCTCTCGAGGGCGGACGTGAGCGACGCAGCTGTGGCCTCGGTCACCGGAGCATCCGGTGGCTCCTCCAGTACACGTTGCCTCTCCTCGAGGTCCGGCATCGTCGTCGGGAGGGTCGCAGACGAGCACCCGGTTGACCAGGCCTCGCGATTTCCCACCGAGCTTGCCCGCCGCCCGTCCCTCCACCGGTATCACGGCTCGCCCGTTTTGCCGGGGGCCTCCAACCTCAGGCGACGAGGACGACTTCCTGCAACGAGGCAATGCGCTTGTGTGTGCAAGCTTCTCGCCGCGGTCGTAGTCTGATGTCGCCATCTTCACCGCCCGCCTGCGGAGGAAAACCTTCCCATCGGGTCCCAGGTACGTCTACCTACGGCCTGGCCCCGGAGGCACCCATGGATCCGAAGAACACGCGCTGTCACTGGACATCCCGCAGCATGAGCGGAACCGCGGCCGGTGCCGCCGCGATACTGGCCATCATGGCCATGGTCGGGTGTGCGGAGCCCGCACCTCACGGTCTGCCGGACGGCGGCCCCGCGCAGAGCGCCGTGCCCAGCGCCGCGTCCACCACGGCGCCGGCGAGCGCGCCGGCGGCCAAGGCCGAGCCAGCCGCTGGGCCCGCCCAGGTCACGCTCCAGTCGACTGTCCTGGGGGAGCAGCGCACGATCCTGGTTCGCACGCCGCCGGGCTATGAGCGCGGCACCGACCGCCACCCGGTCCTGTATCTCACCGACGGCGATCGCCAGATCGCACACACGGCCGCCACCATCGAGTACCTCGCCGGCCACGGGCGGATGCCGGAGATGATCGTCATGGGCATCACCAATACCGACCGCACCCGTGATCTCACGCCCACGAAATCCTCCATGAAGGATGGCGGCAGGGTGATGGAGATGCCAACGAGCGGAGGCGCAGACAAGTTCCTCGAGTTCATCGAGAAGGAGCTGGTGCCGCACGTCGAGAAGTCGTACCGCACCCAGCCCTACCGCGTCTTCGCCGGCCATTCGTTCGGGGGCCTCTTCGCCGTGCACGCGTTGACGCAGAAGCCGGACCTCTTCCAGGGCGTCATTGCGGTCGCCCCTTCCCTGCAGTGGGACAATGGCTGGGTGCTGAAGCGCGCCGAGCAGCTGCTCACCAGTCGACCCGAGCTCGACCGCACCCTGTTCGTGACCCTCGGCGACGAGCCGGGCGAGGCGTTCGCTGCCTTCGAGCAGCTGCAAAAGATCGCCGCCCAGAAGGCGCCCAAGGGCTTTCGGTTCGGCGCAGCGCACATGCCCGACGAGGACCACGGGTCGGTGGTGCTGCGCAGCCACTACGCGGGCTTTCGGAAGGTGTTCGACGGATGGATGATGCCGCGTGACCCGGAGACCCAGGCCGTTGCCAAGGGCATCGAGGCCGTCGACGCGCACTACGCGGCCCTCTCCAAGCGGTTCGGCTTCGACGTCCGGCCCCCGGAGGAGCTCCTCAACCAGCTCGGCTACCAGCTGATGCAGGGCAGCAAGCTCGACGACGCGATTGCCGTGTTCCAGCGCAACGCGGAGCGCTATCCCGCCTCGGCCAACGTCTACGACAGCCTGGCCGATGCGTACGAGAACAAGGGGCAGCTCGACCTGGCGGTCACCAACTACGCCAAGGCCTCGAAGGTGGCCGAGGAGAGTGGCCAGCCCAACCTCGACGTGTTCAAGAAGAACCTCGAGCGCGTGACCAGCAAGCAGAAGGAGAGCCCCGCCCCGCCGAAGTGATCCTACGCGGCCACTCCGGGCGACAATGGCTGGCTCGTCGGGTTCGTGGGGCTGACGGTCCGCGGGTTCCTCTACCTCCGAGGGACCGCAGGCGACCGCGGTTGCCCCTTCCCCCCGAGCGGATGCAGGCCATAATTGCCGGCCAGCTTCGTCGCCCCCGCCGCCGGCGGCGCGACCCACTTCTGCCTGGCTCCGAGGGAAACCATGAAATCTTTGCCGCGTGCCGGCTTCGGCCACCACCCCCTCCCCACCCGGTGGTTGCTCCTTCTCTGCGCGTCTCTCCTGGCAGCAGCCACCGCCGCCGCCTGCAGCGCCACCGCCGACGGCGAGACCTTCGGCGACCCGACCGGCGGCACCGGGGCCAACAGCGGGCAGGGCGGGAGCGGCCAGGGCGCCGGCTCGACGCTCGTCGGCGGCAGCAGCGCCGGCGGCAACGTCGGCTGCCAGAACACCTGCTCTGCCGACCTGAAGAAGATCGTCGACTGCAACGGCGTCATCGTCCAGGAGTGCAGCGGCGATCAGGGTTGCGCGGGCGGCGAGTGCATCGACGACCCCTGCGAGGCCGCCGATGCCTCGAAGAGCTCGTACGGGTGCAACTACTGGTCGCTCAAGACCGACCTGATT
>JBBJMR010000206.1:0-16144 GCA_037720395.1 Polyangiaceae bacterium | reverse complement strand
CCTCTACACTAAACTTCGGGGGGAGCGGTGTCTCACGCACGTTGGCACAGAGGGCGGTGCGGTGATGCAGGCATGCGACGGGTCGCACACGGTGCCGGTATGGCAATCGTCGTCGGTCACGCACGCTGGGCTGCAGACGGATCGGCTCGGGGAGCACGTGAAGCACCAGAACCCAGCCGCGCATGGGCTCGTCGCGTCGCAGGGGGGAAAGAAATTGTCCGAGAACGTCAGACACGGAGCGTCCATCAGCACGCACTCGACGTTCGGGCTGGAGTAGTTGCAGTCGGGCGTGGTGCGGCAAGTGCCGTGAGGACCGCTGTACCCGCCGCCTGTCCAGCCCCCGGCGCCGACCATGCCGCCCGTAGCGGTGGATGCGCCGGCGCCGCCCGAACCGGTTGCTGTGCCCGCCTCGCTGCCCGCGTCGCTGCTGGATGTCCCCGCGGAGGCCGCCCCGGAGGCCCGGTCGCTATCCGAGGTCGTCGAACCGGAGCACGCGGTAGCCGTGGCCAGGCAAAGGAGCACCGCGGGGACCCGTGTCATGGCCTCGGGTTCTGCATCGTCCGTTCCACGGTTGCGGAGGTCGGAACACGGCATCTTTCGAGGCGCATTGCCAGGGTCACCGAGTCTGCCGCGCCGGAATGTGCCACCACGAGGGGCTGAGCGCCCCGCGGGGCGCGTCGTTGATCGCGCGGCGTCCGAGCAAGGGCGAGGCGAGAACGACCTGCGGCTCGTCAGCCGTCGTCGGCGGGCAGCCCGTGCGCCGCCAGCGCCAGCTTGTTCTTGGCCATCTTGGCCACCTTGTTGCGGCCGCCCTTCTTGACCACCTCGGCGAGCAGCTCGGCGCCGAGCGGCGAGCGCTGCTCGGCGAAGTGGAAGCCGACGTAGTAGAGGTGGTCGAGCTCGAGCGCGCGGTCCTTGCGCAGCGCCGCGATCACGTCGAAGCCGCGCTTGGCCAGGTTGCCGAGGTGCTTGAGCGCCTCGTCGTTGACGCGCGCCGTCAGGCTGGTGTCGAGGCGGCTCTGCGCCAGCTCCAGCGACGCCAGGCGGTAGTGGTCCTCGTCGCCAGCGTGCTCGCTGCGCGCCAGAAGCCCGAGCACCGAGCGCGCGCGGTCGGCGTTCTTGCCGCGCGCCAGCTTCTGGGCGAGGTCGCGCAGCGCCTCGGCCGTCCCCTTGGCGTCGGCGTCGCGGGCGATGTCCAGCGGCGCCTCCCAGCCGCGCTCGCCGGCGGCGAGCTTCTTCAGGGCGGCGTCGAGCAGCTGCTTCCTGGCGGCGGGCTTGAGCTTCTTGGCGTTGGGGCGCAGGACGTTGCGGATGACCCAGGCGCGGTCGGGCTCCTTGGCCTCGAGCAGCGCCTGGGCGAGCGGCGCCAGCGCCTCGTCCTTGTTGCCGATGGAGGCCGCGGCCAGCTCGGCGCGGCGTCGCTCGCCGGTGGCCAGGATGCCGACCAGCGCCTCGGCCGGCTCCACACCGGGGCGGCGCCCGAGCTCGCCGATGGCCAGCTCGGCGCGATCGTTGTCGGTGTGTGCGGCGATCTTCGCCAGGCGCGCCATGAGCTTGGCCGGGATGGCGATGCCGCCCAGCGTGTGCAGCGCCGTCTGCGCCAGCACACGGTCGCCGCCCTCGGCGGCGTCGAGCAGCGCCGTGCCGAGCCCGATGGATGCGTCCAGCTTCTGCGCCGCGAAGCGCAAGGCGATGATGGCCTCCGACTTCACCGCCGCCGGCTGCTTCTTGTCGGTGACGTAGGCCAGCAGCGTCGGCGCGGCGCGCTCGTCCTCCAGATAGCCGAGGATCTTGATGGCCGCCGCCAGGGCGCCGGGGCGCTGCTGGGTGTCCGCGAGCTTGAGGAACTTCTCCGTCTGCCCGAGGTAGCTGCGGCGCTGCTTCGGGTCGGCGCGCTTGACCTCGTGGCGCACGGCGATGGCCGCCGCCTTGGCGGCGTCGGAGTCGCTGCTGCCCAGGCCGGCCACGAGCAGCGCGAAGGCGTCGTCGCCGCCGAGCTCGGCCAGCGCGGCGTCGAGGGCGCGGCGCTCCTCCGGAGAGGCGGACTGCATGCGCTTCTGGATGTGGGGCACCGCGTCCTCTCCGACGCTGACCAGCGTGGCCTGGGCGGCGCGGCGGACCTCGTCGGCTTGGTGGGTGAGGAGCGGGAAGACGCTGTCGAGGGATCTGCGGGCGCCGATGCGGGCCAGGGCCTCGAGGGCGTGGCGGATGAGCGGGGGAACGCCGCTGGAGAGGAGCTTGACCAGGCCCTGGGTGACCTCGGGGGATCTGGCCTTGAGCTCGCCGAGGACGATGGCCGCGGCCAGCTGCTTTTCGATGTTCGGATCGCGGAGCATGCCTGCGATCTTCTCGATGTCGCCCATGGGGCGGGAGGCTAGCGCAACGGGGTGCGGGCTACAGGACTTGAGCTGGTGCCGCCGGTCGGCCAAACAGCGCCTGTCCGGTGGCACCAGGTTTCTTTTCCCACCCACCCGGCTCGCGGTAGCACTCTGGCGACGTGAAACGATCCCCTGCGCACCCTGTTCGCTCGTCTCGTGGCTCGGTAGCAACCCGGCTGGCGATGGCGGTCGCGCTCCTCGTGGCGAGCTCCTCGGCATGCGAGCTGATGAAGCCGGCGCAGCCCAAGGCGTCGTGTTCCAGCGACGAACAGTGCGAGAGCAATGGACGCGGTGACCGGTTCTGCATCCAGGGCCTCTGCGTCCAATGCCTCACCTCGGAGAGCTGCGGCGGCGACGATCTCTGCATCGAGGGCAAGTGCTACACGCCGTGCAAGACCGCGAAGGAGTGCCCATCGGGGCAGGCTTGCAGCGACGGCCTCTGCCTCAAGCCCTGAGCCGCCAGGCCCCGGGTCAAGCTACGCGGCGTCAGGCGAAGGGCACGACGCGAGAGCGGCGGATACGACGGTCGCGCGTCAGCAGCGGAACACGATGGACGACACTGGTGGCCGCGATCAGCTCATCCGCTGGGTCGCTGCGGAAGTCCAGCTGGGTGGACGCGATGCCGACTCGAAGGTCGAGGGGCCAGGTGTGAAGTGCGGCGAGCGCACGCCCAACGTCGGGATCGCCGAGGTCCAGCTCGATGCGGCCGAGCTGAGCGAGCTTCGCCAGCTCCCAGAGGACGATGGCGGAGATGCTCCAGCTGTCCGCGGACAGCAGGCGCCGCTCGCGCGCGGTCAGCTCGCCAGCCAGGGCGTAGATCAGAACGTGGGTATCAAGGTTCAGCATCCGCGTCCCAGGCGACCCCCGTCGAGGTGATGTCGCCCTTCACGCGGAGCTTGGAGCGGAGGCTCCCGATGAGCTCGCTCGAGGCCTGGGACACGGGGACGAGGCGCGCCACGGGCCGGTTGTGTTTGGTGATGATGATGCCCTCCGCGCCGAGAGAATCGAGGATCGCCAGGCACTGCTCCTTGAACTTCGCCGCTCCGATGGTGCGAGCCATGCGCATGGACTAGCAGTGGACACAAAATGTGTCCAGTGTCGCAGCGCGGACTGCCGGCGCCGACCGCCCCTTACCCCGGAGGTAATGGTGCGGGCCCCGTGCCGGGCGCAGATCATCGCCCATGACCAGTTCGAGCGCCTCCGCTGCCCGCCCCCTGCCGTCCACCCCCGCGCCCTCGGCCCGCGTCGCCGCGCTCGGCGACGCCCTGTCGCCCGGCGACTTCGCGCGCGCCTTCCGCGCCACGCCGCACCGGAGGGTCGACATCGGGCACAGCCGGATGGCGTACTGGAAGTTCGGCCAGGGGCCAGACCTGGTGCTGGTCCACGGCTGGCCGCTGGACTCGGCCACCTTCCGCAACATCCTGCCCCGGCTGTCGCAGCAGTTCACCTGCCACCTCTTCGACCTGCCCGGCGTCGGCCAGTCCGTGGCGCTGCCGAGCGCGCCCACCGACTTCGTCTCCCACGCCACCAGCCTGCGCGCGGCCATCGACGCCATCGGGCTCGACCGCTACGCCCTGCTGGCCCACGACAGCGGCGGCTTCGTGGCGCGCTTGCTCGCGGCCGGCGACGAACGGGTGACCCGGATGGTGCTCGGCGATACGGAGATCCCCGGGCACACGCCGCCTCTGATCATGGCCATGGCCGTGCTGGCGCGGATGCCGTTCGGCGCCGCCGTGCTGCGGGTCATGCTCGGCAACCGGACGCTGCGCAGGTCGGCGCTGTGCTTCGGCGGCGCCTTCACCGACGCCTCCTTCGTGGACGGCCCGTTCTTCGACCTCTTCGTCCGCCCACTCATCGAGGACGAGGCCGCGGCCCGCGCGCAGCTCGCTCCGCTACGGACGCTCCACGCGGGCACCATGGCCGCGCTGGTGACAGCGCATCCCCAGATCACCGTCCCGGTCCTGATGATCTGGGGCACCGAGGATCCGTTCTTCCCGGTGGACCTGGCGAGGAAGATGACCACGCAGCTCGGCGGCCCGGTGACCTTCGCGACCATCGAGGGCGCCAAGGTGTTTCCGCACGAGGACCGCGCCGACGAGTTCGTCGATCGGGCCCTCGCCTTCCTGGCCTGAAACGCTCGCGCCTCCGTGGCCCTGCTGCCGCCGCGAACCGTGAACGCCGGAGAGGATGCCGCCCTGGTCAGGGCCTCTGACAGGTCACGTGGAGAACGGGCGCAGGCTCCTGCTGGCATCGGCTCGCCGGTGGGCGAGATGTCTCGAGGAATGGCGGTTCCTTTGGGTCCGCACGGATCCGAGATCGCGACCCTGCCCCTTCGAGACGGGATACCATCCAGCCGTGCGCTTGCTCGTCGTCGTGATGTTCTCCGCCGTGCTCTGCAGCGGCTGCGTGGAGCCACCGCCCGCGCACCTCTCCGCGCCCGCTTTCCCGATCAAGAGCGCCTGCACGGCGCTGTCGCAGCCGGCGGCGAGCGTCGGGCTCGACATCCGCGCCGGGCGCCGCCACTCCCAGTCTCAGACGATCTTCGTGACCAATGTCGGTGACCGCTCGCGCAGCGTCCGGGTCGCGCAGGTGTCCCGTGTCGAAGGCCCCTGCTCCGGGGACTGGGCGCGGCAGACGCCACTTTCATACGTGGACGCCGCCACCACCGCGGCGCCGGCGGCCGTCGAGCTGGCGCCCGGTCAGGCGCTGCAGCTCGAAGTGGGCGCACAGCGCGTTCACGCCTCCTGGGCGTGCACCAAGCTCGGCCTGGCGGTGTGGGCGAGCGCCGACGGCGCCACCGTGTGCGCCGATGCCGGCGCCTGGATCGCCGAGCGCGACGACGGGTACGAAGAACCCGATGCAGGCTGAGGATGCGCCGCGCCTCGATGACCGAGCGCTCGCCGCTGATACTCGCGTTCGCGCCACCTACGCGGCCATCGGGTCACGATCGAGGGCAGGGACAAACATGTCCCCTGCCTACTGTTGCCGCTCACCCTCGAAGTAGCCCTCGTAGCGCTGTCCGAACCACGCCGGCGTCGACGGCTGGCCCTCCTGTCCGAGCGCGCCGACGGCGGTGATCCAGAAGCGTGTGGTCCCGCCGTCCGTGGGTGGGACGAACCCTCTGTGCCAACGTGCGTGAGACACCGCTCCCCCCTAAGTTTAGTGTAGAGGGCGAGTTGGGATCTCTCGATGAAGAACGGAACGCAAGACCAGGCAGCCGCCCGGCCGACGGAGGTGTCGGCGAAGGCGACGCGTCGACGGTTCACGGCCGAGTACAAGCTGCGGATCCTCCGCGAGGCCGACGGCCATCAGGCATCGGGGCGCAAGGGTGCGCTCGGCGAGATGCTGCGGCGCGAGGGCCTGTACTCGTCGCATCTCATGGTGTGGCGGTCGCAGCGCGAGCGGGGCGAGCTGGCCGGGCTCACTCCGAAGAAGCGAGGGCCGAAGGCCCATCCTCCTGATCCGAACGCGCTGCGGGTCGCGGAGCTCGAGCGCGAGATGGCGAAGCTGAGGAAGCGTGCGGAGCGCGCCGAGGCGCTGGTAGCGCTCCAAAAAAAAGTTGCCGAGATTCTGGGCATCGCTCTGCCGGACCCGAACGAGGTGCCGTGATGGACGCGATCATCAGCGCCAAGACCGAGCTCGGCGTTGCGCCCACATGCGCGGCGCTCGGCCTGCCCAGGGCCACGTACTACCGACTGCTGAAGCCGAGGGCGCCGTCGGCGCGGAAGCCTCCGCCGCCGCGAGCGCTGTCCACTGAGGAGCGCGACCTCGTCCTCGCTCGGCTGCACGAGCCGCGCTTCGTGGACCTTGCGCCCACGGAGGTCTGGGCGCAGCTGCTCGATGAGGGGGAGTACCACTGCTCGGTGCGCACGATGTACCGCATCCTCGCGGTGAACGCCGAGGTCCGCGAGCGCCGCGATCAGCTCCGTCACCCGCACTACGCGGCGCCTGAGCTGCTGGCGACGAAGCCGAACGAGCTCTGGAGCTGGGACATCACCAAGCTGCTCGGCCCGGCGAAGTGGACCTACTTCTACCTGTACGTGATCCTCGACGTGTTCAGCCGCTACGTCGTGGGCTGGATGATCGCACCGCGCGAGAGCGGCGCGCTGGCGAAGAAGCTCATCGCAGAGACGTGCGCGCGTCAGGGCATCGCCCCGGAGCAGCTCACGCTGCACGCGGACCGAGGGTCGTCGATGAAGTCGACGCCCGTGGCCTTGCTGCTCGCGGACCTGGGCGTCACCAAGACGCACTCACGGCCGCACGTCTCCAACGACAACCCGTTCTCCGAGGCGCAGTTCAAGACGCTCAAGTATCGGCCCGAGTTTCCGGAGCGCTTCGGCTGCGAGCAGGATGCGCGCGCCCACTGCGGCCCGTTCTTCGATTGGTACAACAACGACCATCACCACGTCGGGCTCGGCCTGCTCACGCCGCACGACGTGCACTACGGCCTCGCCGCCGCGAAGGCAGCAGAGCGTGCGGCGGTCCTCGAGGCGGCATACCGCGCCCATCCCGAGCGCTTCCCGCGTGGGCTTCCGACGCCGCCGAGCCTGCCGACCGCCGTGTGGATCAACAAGCCGAAGGTGCAGGCCGAGCCCCAGAGCTCGACGACGCCACGCGCTCCCGCAGTCGGCGCTGGCGACGATACGGCGACGGTCGGCCGCGCAGCACCGGCGCGTGGCGGCGCCGAGCCGCGGGGGTCCGGGGGTGCAGCCCCCGGCGAGGCGCTTGCGCTGGGCAACGCAGCGGTCGCCAGCACGGCCGCCCTCAGCGCGATGGCGCTCGTGGCGGCGACGCACGACGCTGCGACGCACGACGCTGCGGCGACGCACGACGCTGCGGCGCCCGGCGCAGCGGTGGCGCTCGGCGCAGCGGCGACGAACGACGTGGCGGCGCCCGGCGCAGCGGTGGCGCTCGGCGCAGCGGCGGCGACGCACGACGTGGCGGCGCTCGGCGTAGCAGCGGCGGCGCTCAGGGCGACGACGGCTCCTACGCTTCAGTAATCTCGACGACGCGGTGTCTCAAACACGTTGACAACTTCCGGAACGTGGTGGTGTTCACCGGAGCCGGGGTTCGCAGGAGGATCTCGAAGACGTCGCCACCGAGCTGGTAGACGCGATAGCCGATGACGCTCTCCTCGAGGCTCGTCCGCCACCTGATGTGTGCCTCGTTGCCCGACACCTTCACCATTCCTAGCCATGCCCCAAGCTCGCGCCGGGGAAGCGCACGAAGCGGCCGTGGGCGCGGTCGTAGGCTGCGGAGCCGTCCCTCGCGTGGGCCGAAAGACGTCGCGCTGGCGACCGGGTCCCCGTGGGCAGGAGCAGACAGATGGCGAGTGCGGACCAGCGGAAGGAGGACTCCCGCCGGCGGAGCGAGCGTCGGCGGTGCAAGACGTGGCGCCCGCGAGCAACGGGTTCCCGACGCGACCATCCGACGCAAACGACGAGGCGGGGCGAGCTGCCGACCCGAGCGCGAAGCCGGCCGCGCGCGAGGCGCTCCGGGCCGGATCGCGTAGAGTCGAGCCATGGCCACTGGCGGGTTGCGCGAGCGATACGGCAGGTGGGCGGTGATCGCCGGCGCGTCGGAGGGGCTCGGGGCCGCCTTCGCGCGGCTCCTCGCGGGGCGCGGCTGCGATCTCCTCCTGCTGGCGCGACGCGCCGAGGTGATGTCCTCCCTGGCCGACGAGATCCGCGCCGCGCACGGGGTCGAGGTGCGCACGCTGCCCATCGACCTCGGAGATGCCGGCCTCGGTACCGCCCTCGACGAGGCGATCCGCGGGCTCGAGGTCGGCGTCGCCGTCTACAATGCGGCCTACTCCTTCGTCGGCCCGCTCCTCGATCGCCCCCTCGCCGATGCGCTCCGCGTCGTCGACGTCAACTGCCGCGGACCGCTGACCTTCATCCACTCCGTCGCGCCGCAGATGGTCGCGCGCCGGCGCGGCGCGCTGGTGTTGATGTCCTCGCTCGCGGGGTTCCAGGGCGGCCCCTCCCTGGCGACCTACGCGGCGAGCAAGGCGTTCAACATCGTCCTCGGCGAGAGCCTCTGGGCCGAGCTCCGCCCATCGGGGGTCGACGTGGTGGTCTCCGCCGCGGGCGCGATCCGCACGCCTGGCTACCTTCGTGCGGCGCGCAAGCAAGCCCCCGGCTTGCTCGATCCGGAGGTCGTCGCGGCGCGGACGCTCGATGCGCTCGGGCGCGGCCCGCTGGTGGTGCCCGGTCACGTCAACCAGATCGCGCGCTTCGTGCTCGGCCGGCTCCTGCCGCGCGCGAGCGCGGTCCGGACGATGGCCAGGTCGACGCGCGACCTCGAGTGAAGCGGAGGCACGCGGCACCGCTCCTTCGTCGAGGCTGCGCGACCGTCAATAGATGCCGGGGATGATCCGGGCGGGCACGCGCTTGCAGTACTCCTCCCAGAGCGCCCCGTACTTCCCCGCGCACCGCCGATCGTCGGCGCGCTCTCGCGGCACGAGCAGCGCGATGTAGTAGAGCGGGTACAGCCAGGGGAGCAGGCGCGTCGGGTGGCCGAGCGCGAGGGTGAGCGCGATGGCCATCGTGATCTCACCCAGGTAGTTGATGTGTCGCGACAACCGCCAGAACCCGCTGCAGAGCAGGCGCTTGCCTCCTCCTTCGACGGCCACGGGTGCGAGCACGCCGAGGAAGGCCCTGGTCGGATCGGTCTTGAAGACGAACTTCTGCAGGTTCGCCCCGCGCGACAGCGCCCAGCCGAGGAAGAAGAGGCACCCGTACGCCCCGAGCTCCAGCGCCGACCGGCGCGGGTTGGGCAGCTCCGCCACCGCCCAGAGCCCGACGCAGTAGAAGAACGGGTAGAAGACGAGGCAGCCCCAGCCGAGCTTGAACCCGACCCTCTCGGCGACGAAGTCGTACGTGTAGAGGTGGACACGCTCGAAGCGCAGGTACTCGAGCACGAAGAACGACAGCAGCGCCGCGTGGAGGACGACGCCGGGGGAGACGTCGTCGGTGTGGAGGAGGACGTGCCGCGCGGTGGACGAGAGCACGTTGAGCTCGAGCATCACCGCGCCGGCCAGGTAGAGGTACATCTTCGCGTCAACCCGGCCGCCGCGCCATTGCGGGTTCTCCAGGCGCCCGAGGTAGAGATCCGCGAGGAGGCTCGGCGCCACCGGCTTCGCGCCGAGCACGATGGCGAGGGTGAAGGCGAGGCCGAGGGCACACGCGCCACCCGCCGCCTCCCAGCGGTGAACGTGAAAGTAGTCCCAGGGCAAGAGCCCGCGATGGCAGGCGGCCGCCCAGAGCCCGACGACGATCAGGCAGACCAGGAGCCCGTTGAGCCGGTAGCGCAGGGGCTGGCCATTGCCATCGGTCACGTAGCCCACGGTCCAGCGCGTCGGCAGGCCGAGGTGGAGCGCGAGGACCACCGCATAGACGAGGAGGGGCGCGAGGTAGGCGACCACGGATCCGGGAGGATACGACACGAATCGCGGTGGTCCGGCGCGCAGGACACCGGCGCCGGACCACCGCGGTCGAGATTCCATGGCGGCTCGGCCGCTGTCGGCCTTCGCTCGGCGTATACGCCGGCACCGCTCCTCGCCGTCCTTCAACCCGGAACGAAGAACAGCGTCGCGCAGCACCCCTGGAACGGGTCGCACCCGAGCGCCGTGTCGATCTCCTCGACGCATGCGCCGACGACCTGCCCGTTCGACGTGCACGCGCAGGACAGCAAGCCCCCACCGGATGGCTCGCAGCTGACCTCGAGGGCAACGGGCAGCCCGCAGTCGGTATGGGCCTTCCCGGTACACTTGCCCTCTCCACTTGCGCTGGCCCCCCAAGACTGAAGCGGACACCAGGACTCGCAGATGAGCAGTTCATGGAGTGGAAACTCGCATCGGTCCGGCATGTCGCACGTCGACGGATCGGTGAGCTCGCCGATGCACTCCAGGAATGCCTCGCGCTCGCTGTTGCATGCCGAGCTGGCATTCGTGCAGGAGCCAAAGCAGTCGCCCCCCATGCAGTTCGCGATCGCGGAGCATGCTTCCTCGCACGCCGCCGCGAGGCCGGAGCCGCCGCTGCCGGGGATGCCGGTCGCTGTCGAGGTCCCAGGCATGCCGCCGGTCCCTGCCGGGTTCGACCCAGGTCCGGAGCTCGGGCTGCCGGGGCCGCTGCTGCCTCCGCCGCCGGCGCCGGACGGCTCGTCGTCCACCGCGACCTTTCCGCCGCACGCGCCGATCGCGAGCGAGCCGAGCAGCGGGCCGAAGAGCGCGGCAGCGAGGATCCTGGGCATGACCAATGGTAGCGACGCGCGGCGCCCCACAAGCGACGAACTGCAACACGGCGTCGCCTCGTCAGGCTGAAGCAACTCCGGTGCCGCGTGCGCCGGGCTTGCAGCGCGGGAAACGTGGTAACCGGACAGCGCGGACTGGGACAATGCGGCACCTGGCCAGCTCGAACCAGGCGAACGCGAGCTGTGCCAGCAGCAGCGTCGTGGGGCCAGCTGACCGCCGATTTCGGCAGGGTACGTCGCCGATGGCGCTCGCGGAGCCCCTAGCGCTTCGCTCAGCCCCGGCGCGATGGAAAGATCAGTCTCCGCATGCCCCGCGGCAGCCGGCCACCCAGGCGCGCCGCCATCGCCAGCGGCTCCGGAAACGCAATGGTCGCCGGCGCCCCCGCCAGGCGCTTCAGGATGGCCTCCACCGCCGCCTCCACCTCCATGAGCTGCGGCATCCCGAACGCACTCTTCTCCGTCATCGCCGTCCGCACGAACCCCCATGCACGCTGGTCACCTTGACCCCCGTGCCTCGCAGATCGAGCCGCAAACACTCGAGCAGCATCGCCAGCCCCGCCTTGGGCGCGCAGTAGGCCGCCGCATCCGGCAGCGCCCCGAACGAGGCCAGCGATCCGATGGCCACCAGGTGCCCGCGGCCCCGCGCCACCATTCGTGGCAGCGCCGCCGTCAGCGTCGCCGCCGCCCCGCAGAAGTTCGTATGGAACGCCCCCGCCAGGTTCTCCCACTCGAACGACACCGTTTGCCCCTCGGCAGCCTGCGGCGCCCCGACGCCCGCATTGGCCACCACCAGGTCCAGCCCCTCCAGCTCGGCATCCACCGCCCGCACCACCGCCACGGTCTTCTCGGTGTCGCTCACGTCGAGCACCTCGGCGCGCGCCTTTCCCCCGCGCGCCGTGATCCCCGCGGCCACCTCCGCGAGCAGCGCCTCCCTGCGCGCCGCCAGCACCACATGCACGCCCCCGGCAGCCAGCCGCTCGGCCAGGCCTCGCCCGATGCCGCTCGACGCCCCCGTGATCAGCGCCGTCCGCCAGGGCAGCGCCTTCACGTCAGCGGCTCGTCGATGCCATACAGGGGCGCGTCCAGGCCCATTGCCGGCCAGCTGCAGAGGTCCCGCGGGCAGTGCTCCAGCGCCAGCAGAAGCAGCTCGGTGACCAGCGCATCATGCTCGAGCAGCGCCAGGTGCCGCGGCAACGCCGTCGGCAATCGCACCAGCGCGTGCCGTGCCGGCACCAGCATCTCTGCCAGGCGATCGAAGAGCTTGGTCTCCGCCGGGGCGCCGGCGTGCTCGAAGGTCACCACCACCGCGCGCTGGTCGTAGAGCTGCTGGAAGGCGCCGTGGGCGACCTGCATCACGTCCCAGCGCGGCGGCTCGGCGACGTTCAGGCCCTCGAGCCACTTCCAGCGCGGCCCGTGATAGGCCTCGCCGAAGCAGCCGCCGGTGACGAACACCACGTTGCTGCAGAGCCGCGCTGCATCGAGCGCCTGGCATGCCTCGGCCACGCGTGCGCGGGCGCCGGCGACGACGTCGGGCACGCGCGCCAGGTTGGCGTCGTCGCGCTCGGCGCGTGGCGCGGCCAGCAGCGCGGCGACGTAGGCGGCGACCGCCGGGCCGGCGACGCGCAGCAGCGTACCGGACTCCTCCGCCGGCGGATGGGAGACGACGACCGTGCCGGCGCGCTCGGCGGCGTCGACAAGCGCGCGCGCCTCGGCGGTGGCGCTCGGCGACGAGCTCCCGGGACCGGCCTCGGCGCCGGAGGCGTCCGAGCGCAACGTGGTCACCAGCAGCGAGGAGCGATGGCGCGCCGCCGTGCCCAGGGCCAGGCGCGCGTTCGGCGACAGGCCCTGCGAGAACAGCACCAGGTTGTCGCCGACGAGCTGGCCGTCGTCCGCGGCGAAGCACGAGAGCGGCACCACCGGCGCGTGCCGCCCATGGCGATGGCGCAGCAGCGCGCCCAGGTAGCGCGCCGGCGCCTCGGAGGCGCCGACGCCGGTGATCGCGAAGCGGCCTCGGCGGGCAGCTCGGGCAGGGTCGCGCGCCGCGCCAGCACGCCGCGGAGGTGCCCCGGTACGGCGTCGACGCGGCGGCGCAGCATGGCCACGCTGTCGGCGGCGCTCTGCGACGGGCGCGCGCCCTCGACCGGGTCGTTCCCGGTGCTCGGCTCGGCGCCGTCGTCGGAGTCCACGCCTCGCCTCGCTTCGCCTCAGTGCGCGCCGCCGTCGGCGACGCCTCCGGCGTGATCGGAGTCGTGCTTCTGGCCCTTCATGGCCTGGAAGTAGGCGAGCAGGTCGTCGAGGTCGCCGTCCTTCATGTTCGGGTGCGCCGGCATGGTGCCGTAGCGGAAGAAGCGCGGGTCGCGCACGTACTGGCGGATCTGCTTCTCCGGCCGGTACTCGACGATGCTCTGCGGCACATTCAGGTCCGGTCCCACGCGTCCCCCCTCGCGGTTGATGGCGTGACACAGGATGCACTGCTCGCGGAAGATCCGGAAGCCACGGCCGACGGCGCCGTCGGGTGGCGCACCGGCGGGCACGGTGTGCGGGAAGGTCTTCGAGAACGCGGCGATCTCGATGCGCGCCAGCTGCCACGGGCGCGGGTGCGTCTCCAGTGATTGCTGGTTGTCCTCGCGCCACACCACGTAAAACGGCGCCGGGTTGGCGCGCTGCGGGCCGATGGGCTCCCAGTCCGGGACCTCGGTGTCCTCGAAGGCGATGTAGGCGCCGGGCTCGAACACCTTGGAGCCCGGCAGCGGCACGGTGTAGCCGTCCCTGGCGCGCAGGACCCAGTCGAGCTCCTCCAGCTTCTCTCCCGGCTGCGCAGCGATGCCCAGTCGCACCACGTCGGCGAGCGGCACGGCGCGCCAGCTCTTGAGGCGCTGGTAATACGGGTCCAGGGCACGGAAAATCACCGGCTCGACCCGCGCCAGGATCTCCTTCAGCGTCACCGTGCGCTCGCCGGCGCCATCGCGCGCGAACGTCAGCGAGGCATCGGCGGCGCTGGACTTGCCCGCGTCGCTGCCCGTCCCGGCGTCGCTCCCTGCCTTGCCGCCGTCGCGCTCACTGGCCGCCGCCGACGTGCCCGGTTGCGCGCCCCGGCCGCCGCGGGCCTCGAGCGCCTCCTCGTTGCAGCCGCCGGCGACGAGCGCCAGCGCGGCGAGCGTCGCGGCCACGCGGCGCGAGGGGATGCGACCGCTCAGCGCCACCGGCGCGCCTCCGGCGGTGCCGTCCACCACACGAACGGCAGGAAGAACGCGTAGTAGAGCGAGTTGGGGACGAGGCGCAGCAGGTAGGCCACCTCGACGCCGGAGAGGATGAGCACGTCGGCCATTGCCCAGAGCGCATACTGGACGATCTCGTAGGAAGCCACGCCGAGCACCCAGCGCCGCACCGGGGCACCGACGCGGACCAGCCGCCGCGGCAGGACGACGAAGCGCATGACCAGCGCCACCACCAGGAACATGAGCTCGTAGGTCAGGAACGTCTTGCGCGAGTCGACGGTGATCGCCGGGAAGGCGAAGCGCGCCGCCGTCGAGGACAGCGGCACCAGCAGGCTGCTGAGGAGCACCGTGGCCCAGTCCACGACGCCCAGCCGGGGCTGCACCAGCGGCGCTATCGCCGCGCGCGTCGCGTCCTCGGGACGTTCGCCCACCGTGTGCTCCGGCACGCTGCGCGCCGCGCGCTCGACGAGGAGGAAGAAGCGCAGGTCCCCGAGGATGACGAAGGTGATGCCCCCCGCGGTCATCCACTCGCTCTTCAGGAGCATCAGCGGCGACCACCCGCCGGTGGCCAGCGCATCGGCCGCGATCTCGAACGTGAAGAGGACGAGGAAGGCTGCCAGCCACGGCAGGTGGCGGGCCAGGACGAGCAGGAAGAGCACGGCCGCCAGCCAGAAGAAGGCGGGCGTGTGCCACGGGCTGTCGTAGATGGCCTTGAACATGGAGAGGGCGCGTCAGCGCGCGAGGCGGATGCCGGTCATCTGCCACCGCGCGCCGGGGCCGAAGAAGTTGCGATAACAGAGACGCACGTGGCGGCGCGGCGTTGCACAGGAACCGCCGCGCAGGACCATCTGGTTGGCCATGAACTTGCCGTTGTACTCCCCGAGCACGCCGGACCAGGCGCGATAGCCGGGGTAGGGCAGGTAGGCGCTGGCCGTCCACTCCCAGACGTCACCGACGAGCTGCGACCAGCGCGCCTGGCCCTCGGTCGCCGGCAGGGGGTGCAGCGCGTCGTGCTCGAGCAGGTTGCCGTCGAGCGGGGCGCCTGTCGCGGCGCGCTCCCACTCGGCCTCCAGCGGCAGTCGGGCCCCCGCCCAGGTGGCGAAGGCGTCCGCCTCGTAGTAGCTGACGTGGCACACCGGCTCGTCCGGGCGCAGCGCGCGCGACCCACCGAGCGTCATCACCGACCAGGCCCCGTCGCGCTCCTTCCAGTAGAGCGGCGCGCTCCAGCCTTCGCGGCGCACCTCGTCCCAGCCGTCGGCGACCACAGCTCCGGCCGCCGATAGCAGCCGTCGGCGATGAACTCCAGGTACTCGGCGCAGGTGGTCAGCCTCCGCGCCAGGCTGCAGCCGTCGATGAGCACGCGGTGCCGCGGGCCCTCGTTGTCGAAGGCGAAGCCGGCGCCGTCGTGGCCGATCTCGAAGACGCCGCCCTCCACCTCGGCGAACTGCAGCGCGCCAGGCGCGCCAGGCGCGGCAGGAGTGGCACGAGTGGCAGGAGTGCCAGACGCGACCGCCGCCGCGGTGCGCAGGTCGCTCCGGTACACCGGCTCCAGCGGGTTGGTGCAGAGCACGTGCTTGAGGTCGGTGACCATCAGCTCCTGGTGCTGCTCCTCGTGGTTGAGGCCGACCTCGATCACCTCGAGCAGCGGCGCCACCGATTCGGTCGGCGCCTCGCGCAGCCAGCGCTGCATGGCGGCGTCGACGTGGCGTCGATAGGCGAGCACTTCCTCGACGCCGGGGCGCGACAGCGTGCCGCGCTGCGCGCGGGGGAACTGCTCGCCCACTCCGTTGTAGTAGGAGTTGAAGAGCCACTGGTAGCGCGCGTCGAGCGGCGTGTAGCCCGGGTCGTGCTTGAGCACGAAGGTCTCGAAGAACCACGAGGTGTGCGCCAGGTGCCACTTGGCCGGGCTGACGTCGGGCATGGTCTGCACCACGCAGTCCTCGGCACGCAAGGGCGCGGCGATGCGCACCGAGGCCGCCCGCACGTCGCCATAGACTGCGGCCAGCCGATCGCGGTCCGGCTTGGCATCTGGCATCTTCCG
This sequence comes from Polyangiaceae bacterium, assembly GCA_037720395.1. GTDB lineage: Bacteria > Myxococcota_A > Polyangia > Polyangiales > Polyangiaceae > JBBJMR01. The sequence continues at coordinate 254 of JBBJMR010000206.1, read as the reverse complement.
GCTTGTAGCACGCAGGCGCCGGCGCGTCGGTGGCCGTGCCCCTGGCGATCAGGGTCGGGCGGAACCTTGATCTTCCGCTGCGCAGGCCGCCCGTCCAGTCGTCGCAGGCAGGCCGCGTGGTATCCTCGGACACCATGCCCGCCCGCGATCATCTGCAGCGGATCGGTGCCGTGGCGCCGGGCGTGCGACGCCGCGCCGGCGCCGGGGTCGGCGACAACCTCTTCCCGGGCGGCTCCAGCCACGGCGCCCAGCAC
>JBBJMR010000482.1:0-4547 GCA_037720395.1 Polyangiaceae bacterium | reverse complement strand
ACAGCGGCAGCGGCAGCGACGACGGCGCCGACGCCGACGCCGACGCCGACGCCGACAGCGGCGCGGACTACGACAGCGGCGCCGACTACGACAGCGGCGCCGACGCCGACAGCGGCGCCGACGCCGACAGCGGCGCCGACTACGACAGCGGCGCCGACTACGACAGCGGCGCCGACTACGACGGCGGCGCCGACTACGACGGCGGATACGACGATGCCGGCGGCGACGACGGTGGCGGCTACGACTACGACTACTGATCGCCGGTGGCAGGGCAGGGCGATGGGCTCCGACGGGTGACCGGCGCGAGCCCCATTGCCGGCGCGTGAGAGCCGGGGCTAGACGACGGCATGACCAAGCCGGACGTCGCCCACCTCGACACCCAGCTGACCGGGCTCGTCCCCGAGCTGCAGCAACGGCTCCGGGCACGTGGCCGACCCGGCTCGGCTGAGGGCGGCGACCACGATGGGCGTGATCGCGACACGCGCAACCGGCTGGCGGGTGAGGTGGAGCCGCCCGCGCCGGGGACGTGGCCGATGCGCCCGTCGCCGGCACGCCGGAGCACGCAGCCTGGCCGCCATCGGTGAGGCGGCGCCGGGCGCGAGCTGGCGCTGTGCGTGCTCGCCGGGGCATGGCCACCCGCATGGGCGGCGTGGTCATGGCGCGGGTCGAGGCCCTGCCGGGGGAACGCTTCCTCGACCTTCGCCTCGGCGAGATCGATCACCTCGCGGCGCGCGGCGCGCGCGTGCCGCTCTGGCTGATGACCAGCGAGGCCACCAACGACCCCATCCGCGAGGCGCTCGGCGCGCGGCTGGCGGACGGCGAGCGCGGCGAGGTGGCCACCTTCGAGCAGCATGTGTCACTGCGCCTCGACCCGGAGCGCTGCCTGTTCCTCGAGGACGACGAGGCTGGTGGTGCGCCGTGCCCCAGCGTCTACGCCACCGGTCACGGCGACCTGCCGGACGCGCTCCGCGACAGCGGTCTGCTGTCGCGCTTCCGCGCCCGCGGCGGCAAGTACGTGTGGATCGCCAACCTCGACAACCTCGGGGCCACCGTCGACGCGGCCATCCTGGGCTGGCACATCGAGCACGACTCGACCGTCAGCGTGGAGGTGGTGGACAAGCTCGGCGACGACCGCGGCGGCGTGCCGGTGCGCTGGCGCGGCCGGCGCTTGATCACCGAGGAATTCCGGCTGCCGAAGGCCTTCGACCCCGGCCGCGTCCGGGTGTTCAACACCAACACCTTCCTGGTCGACGCCGCGGCGCTCGGCGACCTGTCCATGGAGTGGACGTTCGTCGAGGTCGAAAAGAAGATCGGCGGCCGCACCGCGGTGCAGTTCGAGCGCCTCGTCGGCGAGATCACCGCCGCGCGAGCTGCGCCGCGTGTTCGCGCAGGCCGCCCGCTTCCTGCCGGTCAAGGACGCCCGAGCTGCGCGGCGGCGCGCAAGATCGAAGGGCGCGCGCGCGCGCGATGCTCGGCGGCTGACGGGCTGGCCCCGTCGCTGGCGAGGCCAGCAGCGACAGTTCGATCGCGCCGTGCGCGGGGTGGATAGCCTTGCGCGCCGCGTCGTCCATGGACACCGCCCGCCTCGCCGTGCGCTTCGAGATCCAGCACGAGTTGGATGCCCGCCGATACGGTCGAGCTGGCCGTGCCTCGCCCGAGCTCGAACGCTGCTGGCGCGCGCGCGCGCCGTACAACGGCGCCGGGCTGAGCATCGATCCATCGTGACCGAGAGGCATCATCGGCGTTCGCCGGTCACGTACGCCTGTGCGCTGCTCGACCTTCCGCACCAGGACGCGTGAGGCCATGTCCTGGCGCGAGTTCTCCACCTACCGCATCGCCGACCACGGCGCGAAGTGGACGGTGAAGCCCAAGGAAGACTTCGCGCGCTGGTTCCGCGGCGAGGGCACCTACCAGCTCGAGCCCGTCGCCGACGGGCGCACGCGCCGCACCGTGATCGGCGACCTGGAGATCAAGGTCGCCGTCCTGGGTCGTCTGGCCGAGCGCATGGCCCTGGCAGAAGTGCGCAAGACGTACGACGCCGAGGCGGATACGCTCCGGGCCCTCGCCACCCTATGAGATCGATCGTCAAGCACGTCGCCTCCGGCGCGGCGCTCGCCGCCTCCCTGCTCCTCGCCCCCCACCGCGCGCACGCCGATGCGCCGTTGCCCACCACCTGGGCGGTGCCCGACCCGGGGCGCTCGGTCGCCGGCGCCAGCTCCGACGATTCGTCGGCCATCGCCGTCAACCCGGCCAACCTCGCCTTCCAGCAGGAGTGGGGCTGCGCGAACTGGGTGTGGACCGGGTCGGCGGCGCCGCTGCCCAGCCGCGGCCACTCCTTCGCGCTCAGCGTTCCCATCTGGATGCTGGCCACCGGCCTGCGCGTCGATCTCATGGACCCTCCGCAGGCCGCCGCGGCGCCCTTCGGCGACAACTCCCAGTGGATCCGCTGGGGCCTGGCCCTGCGCGGCGGCGACGCGGTGGCCCTGGGCACGACGCTGGGCTGGTCGTCGTCCGACGACGCGCGCCTCGACGATCACTTCTCGCTCACCAGCGGCCTGACCATCCGCCCGGCGACCTTCCTCTCGCTCGCCGCCGTGGCCCGCAACTGGAACGAACCGGTCAGCCGCTCGCGCGTCTACACGCTGGAGCGCAGCTTCGACCTGGGCATCGCCCTCCGCCCCACCAGCCGCCGCGGCTTCGAGATCGGCCTGGAGGCCATCCACGAGACGGCCACCGAGCAGTGGACACCGCGCGCCACGCTGGGCATCGACATCCCGCGCATCGGGCGCCTGCGCGGCGACCTGACCTTGCTCGAGCCCGACGACAATCCGGAGGTGGTGGCCATGGCCGGCCTCGACCTCAACGCAGCCCTGGCCCCGGAGCTGTCGGTCTCCGGCGGCGGCGTCTTCGGCGACGCGGTGACCCGGTCCGGCTCCGGCTTCTACGCCGGGCTGGCCATCCGCGGCTGGCGCGAGCCGGGGCTGGTGCTGCCCGGGCACATGGCGCGCATTCGCATCGAGGAGTGCCGGGCGCGCGCGGGCACGTGCGTTTGCTGCGTCGCCTCTGGCGCCTGGCCGCGGACCCCGAGGCGCTCGTGGTGCTGGTGGTGCGCGCCGAGCCGGCGGCTGCTGGCGCGCGCGCCGAGGTCGGCGACGCCATCCGCCTCCTGCGCGCGCGGCAAGAAGGTCATCTGCCACCTCGAGGACGCCGGCGGGCGCTCGCTGCACGTCTGTTCGCAGGCCGATCGCATCACCATGAACCCGGCTGGCGGGCTGCGCTTCGCCGGCATCAGCGCCCAGTACTTCTACTTCGGCGGGCTCCTCGACAAGCTCGGTGTGCGCGCGGACTTCGTGCGCATCGGGGCCCACAAGCTGGCCGCGGAGCAGTTCACGCGCTCCGGCGGCTCCCCGATCGGCCGCGAGGACCACCAGGATCTCGTCAACCAGTACGAGAGCGTCTTCCTCCACGACGTCGGTGGCGGCCGCCGCATCCCCGCCGTCGAGCTGAAGCGGCGCATCGCCACGGGGCCCTTCCTGGCCCGTGAGGCGCAGGCCGCCGGGCTCATCGACCAGCTGGCCTACGAGGACGAGATCGACAGGGTGGTCGAGGAGGTGCTCGGCCACAGCACGCGCACCGTCGACGACGAGCCCCTCCCCGCCGCCAAGAAGCAGTGGGGCAACGCGCCCAAGGTGGCGCTGATCTACCTCGCCGGCGACATGATCGACGGCGACAGCCAGTACGTGCCGTTCCTCAACATCCGCCTCGCCGGCTCGTACACCATCGGCAAGGCGCTCAAGCGCGCCCGCGAGGACGCCTCCATCAAGTCGGTGGTCTTCCGCATCGAGACCGGCGGCGGCTCCTCGCTGGCCGCGGACGTCATCCTGCGCGAGGCCATCCTCACCGCCAGGAAGAAGCCGCTGATCATCAGCATGGGCTCGGCGGCGGCCAGCGGCGGCTACTACGCGTCCATGGCCGGCGGCCCGATCTTCGCGAACCGCTCCACGGTGACCGGCTCGATCGGCATCTTCTACGGCAAGGTCGACCTGCAGCAGCTCCTCGGCAAGGTCGGCGTCAACCTGGAGGCGTACCGCTCGGCGCCGCGCGCCGACGCCGAGTCCCTCTTCCGCCCCTTCACCGACGACGAGCACCGCGAGCTCGGCGTGAAGGTGAAGCAGTTCTACGATCTGTTCATCGCCCGCGTCTCCGAGGGCCGCCGCATGCCGCCGGCGCAGGTCGACGCCGTGGCCCGTGGCCGCGTCTGGACGGGCGCGCAAGCCAAGGACCGCGGCCTGGTCGATCGCATCGGCGGGCTGCGCGAGGCGCTGGGCGAAGCGCGAGCGCGCGGCAACCTCGCGCCCGACGCGCCCATCGTGGAGATGCCGGACGACAACGAGGGCCTGCTCTCCTTCCTGCTCGACATGAGCGGCCTCTCCGCCGCCGGCACCGGCGCGGCCATGGCCACGGCCTTGGTGCCCCCGGCGCTGCTCGATCTCGCCCGCAGCCTGGCGCCGTTCTTCGTCTTCGACGAGCGCACGCCCCTGGCGCGG
>JBBJMR010000481.1:0-4564 GCA_037720395.1 Polyangiaceae bacterium | reverse complement strand
CACTGCCGACAAGGGCGGCGGGTACACCCTCGACCCGGCCAATCCAGGCGGCGATGGCAAGAGCCGCAAGCCAGGGCGGCGCCAGGCGGCCACTCCTTACAAGAACCCGGTCGACGTGCGCTCGATGGGCCTGAACGCCGAGGGCACGCCCGGGGCGCCGAATCCCAACGTCAAGCTCACCGACGTCATCGCCGGCGTGGGCGAGAAGCAGCTCAAGGCCGAGCGCGCCGCCGACGGGGCTTCGCGGCGCAGCAAGCACCGCGGCTCGTGGGAGACGAACAAGTTCGAGAAGTGGCGCGCGGCCATCGAGAACTACGAGCCCTCCGTCAAGCTCGGCAACCAGACGTCGCTGAACGCAGCGCGCGTGCCCTTCGCCACGTACATCAACGCCATCCACAACCGGCTGCACCCCATCTTCGCCGAGGAGTTCCTGAGCTCGCTCGACAACCTGCCCAACAGCCACGAGCTCAACGGCAAGCTCATCACCCACCTGGAGATCGTCCTCAGCAAGGACGACGGGCGCATCGTCCGCCTGGGCGTGACCAAGGCCAGCGGAGCGACCGCCTTCGACGTGGTGGCGCTGAACTCGGTCTCGCGCGCCTCGCCGTTCGGCAAGGCCCCGCCGGCCATCGTCTCGCCCGACGGCAACGTGTACTTGCACTGGGAGTTCCACCGCGATCCGTTCGACGCCTGCACCACCCGCAACGCCCGGCCGTTCCTGCTCAAGGCCGCGCCCACGCTGATGCCCGGCGCGCCGCCGTCCCGGCGCCCACCGTCGTTGCGTCCCACCGACGACGGCATGCCCGGTCCCATCCTGCCGCTGCGCCCGCGCTGACGGCGCTCGCCGAGCGGCGGGAGGTCGCGCCGGGGCGCAGATCGTTCGAGCCTGCGACCGCCCCGGCAACGCGCGAGAACGTTGGCGCAGCGGGCGGGCCGCCCCTGCTAGACTGCCCGCGAGCCATGGCCAAGGAATGGAACGAAGCCACGCGCGTGAGCTGCTCACGCATCGAAGAGGCGCTGGCCCAGAGCCCCGCCTTCACGCGCGTCGACTCGAACTTCTACGTCGTCCGCCAGGGCACGGCCTACGTCTACATCCAGGTGCTGCCCTGGGGCGCCGACCGCGCCCTGGTGCGCATGGTCGCGCAGCTGGCCCGCGACGTGGAGATGAACCCCGATCTGGCCATCACCCTGCTGCGAGTGAACGCACGCATCCGCTTCGGCGCCTTCGGCTACGTGATGCAGGACTCGTGCGTGGTGCTGGCACATACGCTGCTGGGCGGCGACACGCTCGACGCCGAGGAGGTGCTCACCGCGGTGCGTGACATCACCATCGTCGCCGACGAGTACGACGATCGCATCGTCGAGGCGGCCGGCGGCAAGCGCATGCAGGATCTCATCGACGCCTCCGCCGCCGCCGCCCTCTTCGCCGAGCTCGACGCGCCCGGCGACTGGGACTCCGCCCGATCCGACGCCGGAGGTAAGCGCTGAGCCAGCCTTCGCCGTCGCCGCGGGCGGCGGTCAGCGACCTCCTCCGATACGCGCGCCCGATGGCGGCGCTGGCGGTGGTGGCCATGCTGCTGGCGCGCGCCGCGGTGCCGGCCCTCCTCGGCTCCGCCGTCGGGCTGGGCGGCGTCATCCGGGTGATGCAGGAGGGCAGCAACATCCTGTCCGTGCTCACCGCGCTCTGCGGCGCCATCCTGGTCGTGGCCGAGGTGCTGGTGCTGCAGCGCGCGCGCCAGCGTGGTGCTGCAGATCGCCGCCGTGGCCGTGACCGGCTGCGTCCTCATGCTCGGCCTCGCCGGAGCGGTGGCCCGCCTGCCGCCGACGCCGAAGGCGATCATCGGGGTGGCCTCGGCGGGGCTGGCCCTGCTGGTCGCCTGGGACTCGAGGCGCGTCCCCTTCGCCCGCCTCGCCGCGGCGGTCCTCGGCGCGGTGGGCCTCGGCGCGCTGCTGCGCCTGGCGGCGGTGGCGCTGGTGCCGCTCACGCGCGAGGCGGTGAGTGCAGGCGCGCCCACACCGCTGCTCGGCGCCGCCGTGCCGCGCGCGGTGGCCACCTTCGCGTTCGCGCTGGAGCTCCTCTCGTTGCTCTTCGCCTTCGCCTGGCTCGCCGGCCGCTCGCGCAAGCTCACCACGCCGGCGACCGTGGCCGTGCTGGTCATCGGCTTCCTGCTCACCAGCCAGGCGCTGGCGACGCCGGTCGACGGCGAGGGGCTGGCGCTGGTGACGCTGCGGCGCGCGGTGGAGCAGCTGCTCACCCGCCCGCAGCCCTTCGGACCGCGGGCGGCGCTGGCGTTCGTCGCGGTGATCGGGCCGCTCGTGGCGCTGGCCGCGTTGTTCATCAAGAGCCCTCTGCCTGCGCTGGGGGCGAGCATCGCGCTGGCCATGGTGGCGCGCGGCGCCACCGAGATGCCGCTGGGGGCGCTGTCGCTGGTGCTCGCCGCCGCGACGCTGGCCCTCGCGTCCCGTGACGAGCGCGGCCTGTGGGTCGGCCTCACCAAGGATGGTCCCGTCCACGAGGCCGACCCACCCTGAGCAATCCCGATGGGATGCGGCGCAAATTGTGCGCCCCTCCCGCCCTGCGGAGGCGCTGCAGCGCGCGGGTTGCCCCGCACGGACGCCAATGGCTTGCGAACCACCGGCCAGTTCACTAAACAGGGCCTGGCCTGCGGCGTATCGCCGCAGGGTCGGCAGTTTCCGGCACCTCGACTGCACCCCCGAGCGGCATCGCCGCTCGATTCGAGGTTCGAGCTCGAGCGGCGACCCGCTCGTCTCACGCGACCGGATACCGGTCGACAGGACACCACGGAGGACCTTCCATGCGTCGTGATATCGCCTCGCTCGTCGCTCTCGCCACCCTCGCGCTGACCGTCGGCGTCGGGTGTCCGGAGGAGAACTCCAACCCGTCGACCGGCTCGAGCTCCAAGCCGACCACCCGCGCGCCTGGGACCACGGCGTCGACGGCCAAGCCGGCGACCACCGGGACCGCTGCGGCAACCGGGACCTCCGCCGCCGCTCCGAGCGGCGCCACCGGCTCCCTCAAGGGCGTGGCGAACTTCACCGGCACCGCGCCGGAGATGAAGGTCCCTGCGAAGCGCAAGGAAGCCGAGCTCTGCAAGGACAAGGAAGTCAAGTACAACGCCGTCCGCGGCGACAAGGGCAAGCTCCAGGACGTGTTCGTTCGCGTCATCGGCGTGAAGGGCAAGTTCGAGACGCCGAAGAAGACCGAGATCGATCAGAAGGACTGCATGTACGAGCCGCGCGTCGTCGGCGCCATGGAGGGCCAGGAGCTCGAGATCAAGAACGGCGATGCCACCCTGCACAACGTGCACGCCAAGAAGGGCGCCGAATCGCTCTTCAACCAGGCGCAGCCCAAGGGCTCGCCGGCGCTCACCAAGAGCTGGGACGAGGCGACGGTCATCAAGATGACCTGCGACGTGCACCCCTGGATGCGCGGCTTCGTCATCGTCCACGACAGCCCGTTCTTCGACGTCTCCGACGCCGATGGCAGCTTCAGCATCGACAAGGTCCCGGTCGGCAAGTACGAGGTCGAGGCCTGGCACTCGCAGTACGGCGTCAAGAAGGGCACCGTCGAGGTCGCCGACGGCAAGACGGCCGAGGTGAAGTTCGACTACACCGACAAGGACGAGGCGCCCGCCGATAACAAGGACGAGCTCAAGGGCCTCTGGTGAGAGCCCGCCACGCCGCGCGGCCGCTTCGGTCGTGATGGTGTGAGCAAAACCGGCCCCGCGCGGGGCCGGTTTTGCTTTGTCTGGCTGCGTGCTTCCCGCGTTCGCGTACCCCTCGACGCCCGTCCCGATTGCCCCTAGCCGTGCGGCAATCGCTGCCGGGCGACCCCCCACGCCCGAGTGGTCGCGGCGAAGGCCGCTCGGCCCCTGCGGTGGACGCTCCGCGGCGCCTGGCGACGCACTCCGCTGTCCAAGACCTCGGGCGACAATGCTAGTGTCCCCCCGCCGCATGCGCCTCCACCGCTTCGCCGTTCTGACCGCGGCGGTGACGTACGTCCTGCTCATCGCCGGGGGCCTGGTGCACGCCACCGGCTCGAGCCTGGCCTGCCCGGACTGGCCGCTCTGTCACGGCACGCTGATGCCGGCGATGGTCGACGGCGTGGAGTACGAGCACTCCCACCGCCTCATCGCCGGGCTGGTGGCCACGCTGACCGTGGTGATGGGCGGGTGGATCTTCGCCGCCAGGCGGCGCGACCTCTACGCCCTCGGTGTCGCCGCGCCGCTGATGGTCCTGGCCCAGGCGGTGCTGGGCGGGCTGACGGTGATCTTCAAGTTGCCGAAGTGGATCACGCTCAGCCATCTGACGCTGTCGATGTGCTTCTTCTCGGTGCTGCTGATCATCGCCGTGCGCACGCGGCCGCTGGAGCTGGCCGGTGCACCGGCCGCGCCGCGCGCCGCCACGCGGCAGCTGCTGGCCGTGACCGGCGCCCTGGTGCTGCTGCAGATGACGCTCGGCGGGCTGGTGCGCCACTCGATGGCCGGGCTGGCCTGCATCACCTTCCCGCTGTGCTTCGGCTCTGCCTGGCCCGCCGACAGCT
>JBBJMR010000205.1:0-16220 GCA_037720395.1 Polyangiaceae bacterium | reverse complement strand
CCCGCGAGTTGCCGTGTACAAAGAATCTTCCGCTCAGGATGAGATCCCGACCCCGTCGGGCTCGGCGCCCGCTTCACGGATCTCGTGCTTGAGCGTCCAGGAGCCGAACCCGTTCAGGTCGACGTCCGTTTCCAGCGCCCAGAGCTCGAGCAGCCGCGCCAGCGCCGTCTTGCGCCCTTCGTGGATCTTCGCCGGGCTCATCAGCTCGATCTCGCCGTCGAGATAGTACATCCGCACGCCGGCACGGTCGCCGCGGAGCGCGAGAAGTGCTTCGTAGTCCTGCCAGCACATTCCTCGCAGCACCACGTGCTGATCCTGCTCCACCTCGGGGAACGACGCGGCCTCGGGGAACGACGCGGCGGCGACCATCGCCTGGCAGGTTAGCACCGGCGCCGGCGAGGCGGCGGCGGACCGCCAGCCGCGGGGCCGGACGAAAAAAAACCCCACCGCTCGGGAGAGCGGTGGGGCCGGAGCCCGGTCTGGGGGGGTAGACCGAGCTCCTGGGTCTGCTGCCGTGACCGCGGCCGGAGGGAGGCCTGCCGCGTTCTGTGGAGTCGCAGTCGCTCGTCGTGGCGTCGCGTCGCAGGAACGGGTTGGCCCGTCCGGAGGCCTCGCCGTGTCGTCCAGCTGTCTTTGCAGGAGCGAGGCCAATCGCCAAAGCCCGGTCCTGGACGCCGTTTCGCGGACTTTCCATCCGTGGCCGCACAGCGCAAAACCCGGTGCCATTGCAGATGCGCGATGTGGAAAAACAGCCCTGCAATGGTGTGGGAAGTGAAAGGTGACCGAATGGCCCACAGGCGAAGCGGCGGCTCGTCCTCGCAGGTCGAGCGCAACGCTGCCGGCACCATCTCGCCAGCTCGGCGCAGATCCGCGCCGTGCCCGCACGCAGCGAGCGCGCGTTTCGCTCAGCGCGGCACGAGCGCGTTGCGCGGATCGCAGGCCACGCTCACCGACGGATCGACCAGCTTCTTCGACTCGCGCGTCACCGCCACGCCCTCGCGCACCTGGCGCACCTCGAGGTGCAGGTGCACCACGCCCGGGCTCCCGGTGTCGCCCGCCCAGCCGATGAGGGTGCCCTCCTTGGCCCGCGCGCCGGCCACCACCCCGGGCCGCTCCAGGTGGCCGTAGACCACCAGGTACTGCCGCAGCCGCCCCGCCTCGCGCACGGTGTGGCTGGTGATCACGGTGACGCCGAAGAGCTCGCCGACGAAGATCACCTCCGCCTCGCCCTCCTGGTGCTCCAGGCCGGCCACGCTCACCGGCTCGCCACGGGTCGCCGCCAGGTCGACCCCGCCGTGCCCCGTGTCCGCGAAGCCAGCGCCCTGGCGCTGCCTGTCGGCGGGCTGGTCGAGGTCGTACCCGGAGAGCACGCGCGGCGGCGCGTCGCCCCCGATCGGCCAGCGGTAGCGCGCGTGGTCCTCGGCCCGGTCGGGGCGGCGCGGGATCTGGTCGTATTCCTCGTACCCACGCCGGCGGCTGACGTGCGCCGCCCGCGCCGGCAGGTTGGCCTCCGCCGAGGCCGGCAGCGGGGCGTCGACGTCCGGCACCGGCACGCAGATGGCGCCGTCCGGCACGGTCCGCGCGCCGCACAGCGCCGTCAGGCCACCGCCCGGAACGGCCCCAATGCTCAGCGAGGGCGCGGCGCTGGGCGGGGGCGCGGCCGGGCGGGCCTCCAGGTTGCCCAGCGCGGTGAGCACTGCAGCCACCACCGCACCTTTGACCAGCGGATGCACGTCATCTCGCTTAGCACGCGACCCTCGCCACGTCCTTGCCAGGCAGGCAGCAGGTTGATAGCTCCATGCCGTGGCCAGCCGCGAAGCGATCGACTCCAAGCTGCTCGAACTGTTCGAGGCCGAGCGCACCGTGCGCCGCCTGCACGACGAGCTCACCGACATGCCCGAGGACGAGCTCGTCGACGCGCTCGCCGGCGCCGCGCAGGCCGCGGCCAAGGAGTCGCGAGCCGAGGAGGCATCGATGCGCCTCTCGCGCATCGCCTCGCTGCTCGGCGAGTTCGAGGGCCCGCGCGTGGTCGATGCCCTCATCGACGTGCTCGCCTCCGAGCACCCCGAAGCGCGCCTCGCCGCCGGCGAGGAGCTGGAGGAGCTCTCCTTCGAGCGCTTCAAGGAGGTGGCCCAGGGCGTGGAGCGCGCGCTCAAGCGCCTGCCCGTCGGCTCCCCTGCCCTGCCCGAGCTGCCCTACATCCTGGCGCAGGTGCCGGAGCCCGGCGTGGTCAAGCTCATCGGCCAGTTCCTGAAGCACGAGGACGCCGACGCCGTGGCGGCGGCCATCGAGTCGCTGGTCGAGGTCGGCGACCCGTCGGCGGCCAGGCTCCTGAAGCCCCTCGCCGGGGACAAGCGCACCGTGGAGCTCGCCGAGGAGGAGACCGAGCGCACCGAGGAGGTGACCATCGGCGAGCTGGCCACGGAGGCCATCGACCTGCTCGAGGACGACGAGGAAGAGGAAGAGGAGCCCACACCGTCGGGACGCGGACTCCCTTCGTGATGCTGGGGCCGGCGCTGGAGGGGGCCGACGCGGCCATGTTCGAGACCTTCGTGGTGCCGCGCTACCTCGCCTTCTTCGGCTCGCTGGCGCTGGAGATGATGCTGCCGCACGAGCAGGCGGCGGTCGCCAACCTCGGCTGCCGCACCGGCTATCCCGACGGGATCATCGCCGAGCGCGTCCCCGGCGGCACCCTGGCCGGCGTCGATCCCTCCAGCGCGGCGCTGGACGTGGCACGCAGCAAGGCGGCGCTGCTCTCCGGCATCCGGGCCGACTACCTGCAGCACCACGGCTGGCCCACGCAGCTGCCCGACGCGCACTTCACCCACGCCATGTCCATCCACCCGCTGTGCAGCGCCGCCGAGCGGGCCATCCTCCTGTCCGAGCTCAAGCGCCTGCTCGTCCCCGGGGGCCAGGCGCTCCTGGCTCTGCCCCTGCGCGGCTCGTTCCCCGAGATCAACGACATGATCCGCGAGTACGCGCTGCGCCAGGACCTGCCCGAGCTGAGCAAGGCCGTCGATGCCGCCGCGCAGAGCCGCCCGACGATCGAGACGGTGGCCGAGGAGTTCGAGAGCGCCGGTCTCGGCGATGTGGACGTCGACGTCCAGCTCATCGCCGTCTCCTTCGGCAACGGTCGCGAGTTCCTCGATGACCCGATCGCCAAGCTGATGGTGCTGCCCGACACGCGCGCCGTGCTCATGGCCGACGCCACCGTCACCGAGGGCTCCCTGGCGTACCTCGCCGAGGCCATCTCCAAGTACTGGTCGGAGGGCGTGTTCGAGCTCACCGTCAACGTCGGGTGCGCCAGCGGGCGCCGCATGAGCTGAACCCGGGCCATGAAGACGCTGGTCTGCCGCTGCGAGGACGTGACCCTCCACGAGCTCGAGGCCTGCATGGCGCGCGGCTTCAAGGACATCGAGTCCGTCAAGCGCTACACGGGCTTCGGCACCGGCTGGTGCCAGGGCAAGTGGTGCCTGGCGCTGTGCGCGCGCCTGGTGGCCGAGCGCGGCGGCGAGGTGCACAAGCCCATCACCCCGCGCCCGCCGTACCACCCGGTGGCCCTGGCCACGCTGGCTGGGCTCGCCGACCTCGATCTGTCCGGTGGAGGAAAGCGCGGCGAAGACGGCGAAGCCGGCGCAGGCCAGGCGGCGTCACAGGGCGGCGCGCCGCCGGGCGCCGAGGGCGATTCGCGGTAGGCGCTGCTACCCTCGCCTGGTGGACCTCTACGACGAGCTGCGAGACGTGCTCCGCGCGCTCGACGAGGCCGGCGTGGACTACGCCTTGGTGGGCGCCCTGGCCGTTGCGGTGTGGGGCGCGCCCCGGGCCACCAAGGACATCGATCTGCTCGTCCGGCGCGAGGATCTCTCCCGTTCCATGGCCGCGCTCGCCGCCACCGGGTACACGCTCCAGGGGTTGCCGTTCCAGTTCAAGGATGGGACCGAGCTGCAACGCGTGAACAAGGTCGACGACGCTGGGAACCTGATGACCGTGGACCTGATGCTGGTGCATCCGAGTCTGGAGACCGCCTGGTCCAGCCGTAGCCGACTCTCCTTCGGAGATGGACAGGTGAGCGTCGTCTCGCGCGAGGCGCTCATCGCCATGAAGGCCCTGGCTGCGCGGCCGCAGGACATCATGGATGTCCAGAACCTCTCGGACATCGATCGATGAGCGTCGACCTGTCCAGCGCCGCCATCGAGCAGCGCCTGCGCCATGCCAGCCGCCTCGCCGGTTCCCTGCGGCCCGAGGAGCGCCTGTCGACGAAGATCGACCTGCGCCCCGCGGCCATCGCCTCGCGCCTGCGTGAAGCCGCCCAGCTCACCGCCCTGTGCCGTCTGCTGTCCGAGGCGGGCCGGCCGCACCGGCGCGCCTGACGGTCAGTCCATGCTCGAGGACGTCTGCACGGCGAGCTTGAAGGCGCTGACCGCGCCGAGCCAGTCGCCGACCGACAGAGCCTCGGCGCCGCTCTCCAGCCACCCTTGCACCACGGCGAGCTCGAGCACCTCGGAGGGCGAAGGCGGCTGGCTTTCGGCCACGGCGTCGAGATAGCTCTTCTGGGCGATGGCGTGCGCGGCCACCGCCACGGTGGCCTGCAGACTCTCCAGGTCGAGGCCGCACAGCCCGCCGGCCACCTCGAGGTGCGTCAGCGCCGCCTGCAGCTTGACCATGGCCGCCACCAGCTGGCCGCCCTGCAGCTTGTCGAGCGCGCCGTTGCTGGCCGCGCCGCCGTGGTTGCCGTCGAGGTCGTCGCGCGCGCCCTCCAGGGCCTTGGCGCAGATCTTCGGGCGACCGGGGAGGAGCGCATCGAGCTGATCGATGACCGATTCGAGGGCCCCGGCGGCGTCGACGACCTGGATGGTGGCCGCGCTCGCGCCCGCGCCCCCGTCGTCGTCGGTCACCGTGAGGCTGGCGGTGAAGGTCCCCGCGGCCGCGTAGGCGTGCGTGGCCAGCACGCCACCGACGGCACCACCCGTCGCCGCGGTGAAGGAATCCAGCGCCGCCATGCCGGTGGTGGCGCCGTCACCCCATCCGATGGCCGCGACGTGCGTATCGGGGAGACCCGGGTCGGTGAAGCTGCCCGTGAGCCGCACCGGCAAGCCGGCGATGGCGAACGGAACCTCCACGCCGATGACCCGCCCGGCGCCGTCCAGCATCCCCGGGGCGGGCACGGCCGGCGGCACGTTGACCACGGTGACCGTCGCCGCACCGGCGCCGGCGCGACCGTCCATGGAGTGCACAGCCCGCGCGGCCACCGACAAGACCGCCGGCCCGTCCAGCGCCGCGGCCGAGAACGAGGCGCCCGCCGGCGTCTCGTAGGTGCCGTCGCCGTCGACGTCCCAGGCGAAGGAGATGGCCGCCGGATCGTAGTAGGCGTCGCAGTCGGCGAAGAACTGCGCCGAGGTGAGCTCGTCGTTCAGGCCGCCGCCGCCGTTGTCGTTGTCGAGGTTGGACAGATGAGCGACGCCGCCGACCGTGCCGTCGCCGGGCAGCGTGCGCGTGTTGCTGCCGGGGAAGTCGCCGTCGCCGAAGTCGTCGTCGTTGAGGCGCAGCGTGCAGCCCGTCGGCGCGTACCAGCGGGCCGAGGTGGCCTGGTCCGAGAATCCGATGGCGAAGGGGTTGAGGTTCGCGTCGTCGAGGTCCTTGAAGTCGTCGAAGTCGTCGAGCGACCAGTCCGGGTAGTCGATGACCAGGTAGCGGTCGTCCTCCCAGTCGGGGTCCGTCCAGAGCTCGATCCAGGCCTTGGTGCGCGGCGGCTCGCCCTGACCGGCCAGCGTGACGACCGAGCCCTCGGGCACCGTGTACGGCCCGCCCGGGTCGGCCGTCGGGTCGTAGGTCGGGCTGTCCGGCCGCACCATGTCGCGGTGGCGCCACTCGCCCATCTTCACGCTGCCGTTCGGGCCGTCGTTGTCGTGCTCGGTGGCGTAGAGGACGAGCTCGCCGGTGGGGCTGACGTAGCTGCCGCTGGCGGCGGCGAAGTTGGCAATGTTGTTGTGGAAGAACGTCGCGCCGTCGGACGCCGGGAAGCTGTGTACGTGGCGCTGGGCCGCGCAGCTCAGGCGCCAGTGCTCGCCGTCGCGCGCGACCTCGAACAGATCGAACCAGTCGTCGCCGAAGATCTGGCTGGTATTGCGCGCGCCGATGAGGAACAGCGGCCCGTCCGGCCCGCCCTGGCGGACGAAGGTCGTCGACTGGAAGGCGCCGCCGAGGAGCCCCTTGTCGGGCCAGCCGCCGTAGAGGCCCTGCGGAAAGTTCGGGTCCTGCCCGGGCGGGATGCGCTCGCAGGCCAGCGCCGGCGGCACCGGGTCGTCCTCCGGGAACCAGGTGTCCGCCAGCTCCCAGGCCAGCGCCGGATCGTGCAGCCCGAGCGGGCTCGCCGACGACTCGTAGAAGCGCACCTCGATGTTGTCCTTGCCGGTGACCAGCAGCAGGAAGCGGCCATCGGGCAGCGACGCCACGCCCAGGGTCCCTGTGGAGAAGTCGTCGTTGATCGGCACCACCAGCGTGCTGATCAGCGCCGGCTCCTCCGGGTTGGAGACATCGATGAACAGGATGCGGTTCTCGTTCGGGTCACCCTCGTAGGGGTTCTCGAGCGGCAGCACCAGCACGTCGCCGACCACCTGCAGGCCGCCCGGGTGGCCGGCGGAGGGCCAGCTCTGGCCATCGAAGCTGATCACCTTCACCACCACGTCTTGCGGGTCGGGCGCGCTGTCCTCCGTCTCGGTGTCGCGGACGAGGCGGTTGGAGCGCAGGCGCTCCCCGTCGTCGGCGCGCGAGGCCATCTTCACCACCAGCAGGTTGCCCGGTCCGTCGCCGACCTCGGTGCACGGCACGTTCAGGTCCGTGCACCACTGCAGGCACGGCACCCCCGATGGCTGGTTGCCGCTCTTCGACACGAAGAGGTACGGCGTGCCCGGCCCGGACGCTCGCGCGATGCCCTGGTAGTGGTAACAGAGCGACGGGTCCGGCGAGGCGCCGATGCCGAAGCCGAGGGCGTCGGCGCGATCGGTGACGGCGTTGAACTGCCCCACCACGTCCGGCGGGAAGTAGACCCTTGGCGGCGCCGTTGCCGGGAGCGCTCCCTCTCCGACGGCGGGCTGTTCGTTGCCCAGCGCACACGCAGAAATTCCGAGCATCAGGAGCAAGCTGCGCTGGATCGACGACATGGGCTCTCCTCCACGCGCCGTCACGGGACGGCGAGGCGCGCGGGGCAGAGCAAGGAGCGCGCCGGCGTCCTGGGCGGCGCCACATGGTGGTTGCCGCGAGGTACGCGGGGCCGCGGGCGCCGCTGCGCGCCAGTGCCACGTTGCAGGCCCGCGGCGCTACACGTGGCAGTGGGCGGGCTCGCTGCCACCCGCCAGGGGCAGCACCACCGAAGGCATGCCGCCGGCTCGTGGCACGCGGCCCCCCGCCCGTGCCGGGTCGTGCGCCACCCGGCGGCGGCTGGTCAGTCGCCTTCGTACTCGCAGCGCGCGTCGCAGGTCTCGAAGATCGTCACCCGGACCAGGGAGGGCAGCTTCGGGCGCATGCGCTCCCACATCCAGCGCGCCAGGTTCTCGCTGGTCGGGTTCTGCAGGCCCTCGACGTCGTTGAGGTAGTTGTGGTCGAGCTGCGCGTAGAGCGGCTCCCAGGCGGCGTAGAGCTCGGCGTAGTCGATGAACCAGCCGGTGCGCTCGTCGACCGGGCCGCGGATGGCCAGCTCGACCTTGAAGCTGTGCCCGTGCAGGCGCGCGCACTTGTGGCCCTCCGGCACGCGGGGCAGCTTGTGGGCCGCCTCGAAGCGGAACTCGTGCACCAGGCGGACATTCATCGCCCAGCGCCTCTAGCACATCGCCGCGCGCGCCGGCCGCGACCACGATCGCCGCTTCCCGCGCGGCGGCGGGCCCGCTATACGCGCCGCATGCCTCAGAAGCCGCAGGTCCGTGCCAAGGAGAAGCGTCGTCTCACCAAGCGTCTGGCCGCGTGGCGAGCCAAGCAGGAGGGCGCGCCCGCCGCCGCGGGGAAGGCCAA
Source organism: Polyangiaceae bacterium (assembly GCA_037720395.1). GTDB lineage: Bacteria > Myxococcota_A > Polyangia > Polyangiales > Polyangiaceae > JBBJMR01. Next base: position 8,216 of record JBBJMR010000205.1, on the reverse strand, counting down.
GCCGGCGGCCGTCAAGCCGGCGGCCGCCAAGAAGAAGGCGGCCCCGAAGGCGGCCCCCAAGGCGGCCCCCAAGGCAGGCCCGAAGACGGCCGCCAAGTAGGAGCCGCTCCGGCCCCGAGGCTGCGTCAGGAGGCCTCGGTCCTGCCTCGGTCCCACCTCGTCCTGCTCGGTCCCGCCTCGGTCCCGCCTCGGGTCCCGCCAGAGGTCGGGCAGCGCTCAGCGCTCGCCCGGCCCGCTCTCGCGATCCGCTGGCAGGTTGGTGTGCCGGCGCTCGGCGCGCACCGCGGCCACCTCGGCGCGCGACGGGTTGATGACCAGGAAGCCGTGGTCGGCGTCGAGCAGGGCCACGTCGCCGGGGGAGGCCCAGCGGAAGGCCCCGACCACGTCGGAGATGGCCGGCAGCCCCAGGAGCTGCAGCAGCACCCGGCTGCGCGGGCCGGTGGCCTGCTCGGTGAGGGCAATGCCCACCGGGTGGGCGCGGGCCGAGACGAGCAGATCGAAGACCGTCAGCTCGTCGACGAGGAGCACCGCCTTGGCCGGCAGCTCGGCGCGCGCGTCGGGCGCGGCCAGCATGAGCAGGGCGTTGCACAGATCCTCGATGTCGCGGGCGCGCTCCTGCATGAACTTGTCGCCCACGCCGCTGGCGGCGCGCGTCACCTCGCGCGCCACCGTGGAGAGCGACTCGGCGATGCCCATCCCGGAGGCCGCCAGCTCGTAGGCCCGGCCGCGCAGACGGAAGTCGCTGATCATGAGCAGGTAGTTGGAGAGGAAGGCCGCGTCGTTGGCCAGGCCACGCTCCATGGACGTGGCCACCAGGGCGCCCAGCGACCTGTCCGCGACCTCGAAGGCCAGCTTGAGCATGCGCGGGTCGTCGGGCCCCTTCTTCTGCCCGGCAGCGGCGGGGCGGCGCAGCGCGGCGATGGCCCCCAGCGCGCGCCCCGGCACCACCGGCTTGCCCGGGAGGGTGACCTTGCGCGTGCCGCCGCCGGTGCGGCGGGTGCGCTCGCGCTGGTCGTCGAGGAGCTGCGCCTGCCGCAGGGCCGCGGAGATGGGCGCGGTGAGCGCGGTGAGCAGGTTGACGTCGCTGCGGCGGAAGGCGCGCTCGCCGGCGCGCTGCACGACCAGCGCGCCGAGGGCGCCGCCGCTGCCGATGATCGGGACGGCCAGGAACACCGGGAAGCGGGACTCGTCGAGCTCGGGGAAGCTCTTGAAGCTGCGGTGCTCCGGGGCGCCGATGACCGCGATGGGGCGCAGCTTCTCCACCGCCATGCCGGTGATGCCCTCGCCGACGGAGAGGCGGACGCGACCGCGTGCCTTGGAGGGGAAGCCGACGTTGCCGCGCATGACCAGCTCGTCGCCCTCGCCCTCGAGGAGGTAGAGCGAGGCGATCTGGGCGCCGACGATGGCGGCGATCTGCTTCGGCGCCTCGTCGAGGAGCGTGGAGAGCGGCATCGGCCTGGCAACGAAGGCCAGGAACTCCAGGAGGCGATCGAGCTGCTTCTCGCTGCCGACGACGGTTGCCGCGTCGGCCAGGGCCGCATGGGGGAGAGGGTCACCGGCCGCGCCTCGTCACAGCCCGATTGTTAGCGCGCCGGGGCTCGGGGCGAAGCAGTTTTTACGGGCGCCTGGCGCCGCCGCGGAAGTCCGTCCTCGAGCAACGGCCGGGACGTGCGCGAGACCCAGGGCTCGAGCAGCCGCTAGGGCGCCAGCTTGTAGCCGTACCCGTAGACGGTGAGGATGTGCTCCGGCTTTTCCGGTGAGCGTTCGACCTTCTTGCGCAGCTTGACGATGAAGTTGTCGACGGTGCGGTTGGAGGGGCCCGCCTCGAGGCCCCAGATCTTCTGCAAGATCTCCTCGCGCGACACGGGCTGCCCGACGCGCTCGTGCAGGAGGCGCAACAGCTCCACCTCGTAGAACGAGAGCTGGGCGGCCTCGGAGCCGCGGGTGACGGTGTGCGCGGTGGCGTTGATCTGCGCGTCGCCGATGAGGAACGTGTCGACGGTGGACTCGGCGGGGCGCGCCGCGCGGCGGAAGATGGCGCGGATGCGGGCGATGAGCTCGCCGACGCTGAACGGCTTGGTCACGTAGTCGTCGGCGCCGGCGTCGAGGCCACGGATCTTGTCCACCTCCTGCCCGCGCGCGGTGAGCATGAGGATGGGCACGAAGGCGTCGAAGCGGCGCAGCTCCTCGCAGACCTTGAAGCCGTTGGTGTCCGGCAGCATCAGGTCGAGGAGGATGGCGTCGGGCCGCTCCTGCTTGGCCAGCGCCACGCCGTCCTTGCCCTTGGCCGCGGAGACCACGGCAAAGCCCTCGAACTCCAGGGCATCGGTGAGCCCGAGCACGATCTGCGGCTCGTCCTCGATGAGGAGGATCTTCTTGCGAGCGGCGGCCACGGCAGCCTCGCTCATACCACAGCGCCCGCCGACTCGGGCAGCGCGCGCGGGCCGTCGTGGTGGCGTCGTTGCCACGGCGCCTACAGGGGACCCACGGCGGCGCGCCAGGCCGCCGGGCGGTCGTCGACGCTACTCGCTGCTGGTGGTGCAGGCGATGAGGTTGGTGGTGCCCGAGCCGCCCTTGGCCTCGCCGATGAGGCGAACCTTGCGCTGCTCGGTGACGGGGCAGCTCTGGACCAGCGCCTCGTTTCCTCCCTGGTCGGGGTCGACGTAGCACCAGCCGTCCACCGACTTGCCGTCCACGATCGGCGTCTCGCTGACGTCGGTGCGGCAAGCCTCGAGCGCATCACCGCTCAACTGCTTCACGTGGCAGAAGCAGTTCCAGCCGGTGTCCGGCGAGAGCTCGTTGGCCAGGGTCACCGCGTCCTGCAGGTCGCCGGGGACAGGCTCGGTGCCGGCGGCGTCGCAGCTGCACTGCTCGTTCACCGACGCCTGGAGCACCAGGCACTGCACGTGGCCTGCGCTGTCTTGCTTCAGGATGCGTGGCTGGCAACCGCCCTGGATGGCCTGCTTGAGGCGGTCGATGATGCTGGCCACCGCCGGGCGATAGCCGTAGTCGGCGCGCTGCAGGTCCGCGGGTGTCGGCGCGGCGGTGATGAACGAGGGGCAGACGGAGGCCACGATGCCCTGGTCGCCCAGGCCCCGCAGCACCTGCAGCTGGCGGACACCGGGGTAGGCCTTGGCGCGGTACTGGGTGGTGCCGAAGGCGCCGTCTGCGTCCTGGCACAGCGGGTTGCCGATCTCGTCCGGCGTGCCGTCGGCGGTCGGCCTGCAGTCGCAGCCCGGATGCAGCGCCACGCCGTTCGCGTCCTTCTGCGTGCAGTCGCGAGGCGTGTCGAGGTCGAAGACGCACGCGTACTGGAGGTCGTCGTTCTGGACGACGTTCCACTCGTGGCCGTTGACGGAGTTGGCGTCGAGCGCGGCGCCCGGAGGCGCCAGTGCGTCGCCGGTGGCCGGGTTGGAGCCGGTGCGCGGCTTCACCGACTCGCGCATGAGCGGGTCGAGCGGGAGCGTCTTGCCGTCGGCGCTGCCGAGGATCATGTCCCAGCCGGTGGGCGCGCCGTCGACCCCGCCCGCGGCCATGTCGGAGCTGTCCTTGAAGCCGCCGTTGGCCAGGTTGGTCGGATCGCGGGCGATGTCCTGCCAGGGGACGCCGACGATGCCAGCGAAGAAGACGAGATTGCTGGCGCGCTGCGGAGCCGTGCCGTCCGTGGTGTCGAGATCGGAGTACAGCGGGTTGGGGACCATCTGGCCCTGCCGGTTCGGCACCTTCGGCTGGCTGAGGCCATCGACGTAGCGCTGGGTGGAATAGAGGAGGTCGAAGCCGAAGCGGCGCTTCTGGTCGAAGCAGCGCAGGTTCTTCTCGGGGTTGCTGTTGTCGTCGTCGGCGCCGAGGACGTTGCCCTGCGCGTCGAAGCAGCTGTTGTCCACGGGGCAGCTGCCGATGTCGGGGATGGCGCACGAGAAGCAGCAGGGATCGTCGACGTCGACGGCGCACTCCGAGCGCGGGCGCCAGAGGGTGTCGGCCTGGTAGGTGCGCCAGCCGATCCCGGTCACGTTGGCCGAGCAGTCGTTCTCGTCGGAGAGCATGATCACCGCGACCAGCGAGTCGGGGCGCAGGAAGTCCTTGCGCTGCTGCACCAGCTCGTCGTCGAAGCCCTGCGGCTGTCCTCGCCCCTCTTCATCGATCTCGATGGACAGGTACGGCTCGGGGTCGACGAGGAAGCGATAGACGGACTCCAGCTGCGCCTCGTAGCCGCAGCCCGTCTGGCCCACGCCCTCGACCATGTCGCGCAAGGTGGCGGTGAGGTCGCCGACGTTGTCCTCCCCGGGCGGTGACTTCTCGCCGTCCGGGTCCCAGGCCAGGAAGCCCTTGCCGGCCCAGGTCGGGGCGGCGCCCCCGGCGGCGGTGGCAGTGAGCAGGTGGGCGCCCGAGTCCTGCGGGAGGATCGGGAGGTCGGGGTCGGCGCACGCCGGGCCGCCGGGTGAGCCGAGCGCGGAGTTGATGATGCCGATGTGGATGTCGGTGATGGCCTGGAACTCCGGCGCGCTCCCGGCGGGACAGGCGCTTCCCGCAGGCGGCTGGGGGTCGATCCGTGCCTGCTGGTCGTCGACGCAGATCGGCGTCACCAGCCGCTGCACCAGGTCGGGCACGGCGGTGGCCAGGATGCGCTGCTTGTCGGACATGCTGCGCGAGTTGTCGATGGCCAGCAGCAGGTCGATCTTCTCGACCGCGCTCTGCGGCAGCAGCTCGATGCCTGTACCGGTCGTCTTCGGGTTGATGGGCTCGATGGGGCGCGTCAGGCAACCCGCGGCGGTCGCCCCGAGGACGCCGGCGCCGGCGAGCAGCAGTGGCAAGGCGGAACGAGCACGGCGCGAGAGTGGGTGGCGAAGCATGTCGCCCATCCGTGGGCGACGGCTGGCGACGTCATCATCAAATCGTTTCGCGCACGGTGCGAAGATCGACGGGACCGTCGAGCGCCGGCCTCTGCATGGAGCCGAGAGGCGACCATCGCGCACGCGGTGCGATGGACCGAAGCGCGCGCGCAAGCGTTCCCTCGACCGCATCGAGCGCAGGTTCGGCGGATGCGCGTGGCGTCGGGCCCAGAGCGGCGGTTGGCAGGCCGGCAACTCCGGTGGCGGCGACATGGGGCGCGTAGGCGACGAGCAGCCTGGCGACGTCCGCGGGCTCCGCGGCGGCGACGCACACCGCGCGCGCCGCCGGCGGCAGGAGCAGCGCCCGCGGCGCTCCGTCGACCGCGACCAGATGATGTTCGCCCACATCGACCTCGCCCACGGCTCGGAAGGTATCGGCCCACGCCGCGAGCGCCGCGCGCTGCGCCTCGTCGAGCGGGCCACGCGGCACCCGCTGGCCCAGCGCGCCGAGGTGCGCGGCCAGCGCCGCGGCGAAGGTCTCGGCCCGCGCGGGGCCACCGGCGACGAGCGCGAAGCGTGGTGACAGACAGCCCTGCTGATCGAACGGCACCACATCGCGCGCCAGCGCGGCCGCGACGCGCTCGACCTCCGCGTCCGCTTCGATCAGCGCCACGCCGATCCCCGTCCCGTGGCCACGCAGGACGACGGCGCCGCCGCGCTGGGTGCCGACCGCACGGCGACGGAAGGCGGCGATGGTCTCGTCGCTGCCGTAGACATGCAGCTCGTCGCCGCCTCCCGGGGCGACCTCGGCCACCTTCTCGATCTCGAGCGGCGCGGCGCGCGCCTGGGCGTCGTCCTGGAGCGCGCGCACGAGCAGGTCGGCCACCACCGGGTCGCGCCGCGAGGGCCGCACCGCGACCGACGGCGCGGTGGCGGCCGCCAGCGCCAGCGCGCGCAGCGGCGCGGTGCAGACGTTCGCGGAGAGGACCAGGTGGCAGCGCGGCGCCTCCCCGCACGAGGCGAGCAGCGCCCGCAGCGCCTCGTCAGAGGGCGCCACCTCGAGGTGCTCGCCGAGCGCCAGCTCCACGCCCTGCGTGGAGAGGCCGCTCGCCGCCGGCAAGCGAGCGCGCGCCTCGACTCCGAGCGCGTCCATCGGATCGGCGATGCGTGCGCCCGCGGCGATGACGCGGCGAACGCGTGCCAGCCGCGCGGCGTCGCTCATCCCTCGGCCCGGCCCGAGAGCGCCTCGTCGACGGCCAGGGAACAGCCGCGCGGGGGCGCGCCCGGCGCCCTGCCGAGGAGCTCGATGCCGTCGGCGGTGACACGCACGCGGTCGGCGGTCTGCACCACCACCGCCGAGTCGACGTTGGCCAGGTCGATGATGCGCGCCAGGCCGACGTCCCCACGGGGCAGCGGCAGCAGCGTCACCGGATCCACGGCGTCGACGCGCATCCAGGGTGGCGCCAGGTAGTGCCCGTGGATGCCTCGGCCGGCCAGACTGCCCTCGTAGAGCTGGCTCGAAAGCTCCGTCATCCCGTACTCGGCCACGACGCGCGCCGGCGACAGCCCGAACGTTGCCGCGAGTCTCGCCCGCAGCTCGTCCGCCGCGACCTCGCGCGTTCGCCCCTTGAAGCCGCCGGTCTGCATCAGCGCGCTCCCGGGCGGCAGGCGCAGGTCCGGCGCCGGCACACGGGCCGCGAGGTCGTCGAGGAGGTGCACGAACACGAACGACGTACCGAGCACCATCACCGGGCTGCCGGCTGCGCGCGCGGAGGCCACGGCCGCGAGCACCGCGTCTGCGTCGAGGCGCCCGTCGGCGTGGGCCAGGGCCGGCTGCCAGCTGGCGGCCACGCCCCAGGCGCGCACGAAGAGATCGAGCATGAACGACAGCGACGAGTGCGGCGCGCTCGCCGGCGGGGGCGAGCACGATGGCCGCCGTCGGCGGCTCACCAGAGGAGCCGCGCCGCCCAGCCCAGCGCCGCGCGCTGGTAGGTGGCGGTGGTGCGCAGCGGGTGCTCGCCGCGCGCGCCGGCCCCGGCGGTGGTGCCGCTGGTCCAGAAGACGACCTCGTCGTCCGCCTCCGGATGAGCCGCCACGCGCGCCAGGCGAAAGACGTCGGTGGGCAGCCCGGGCAAGGCCGGCAGCGCATCGAAGTCGAGCTCCACCCGGCGCGCGCCACAGGCGCGCCACCGGCGCCACGTGCGCCGCCTGGTAGCTGGCGATGTCCAGGAGCAGCGTGGCGAAGAGCTCGCCGTGCAGCGTCGGCGCCGCGCCGTCCCAGGCCTCCAGCGTCGCGTCGACCAGCGCGCGGACGCGCGCGTGCAAGGCGTCGCTCCGACCGCGGACATCGCCAGGCATCGCGAACCGGCTACACGACCTCGGCCAGCGCCGCCACCGCGCCCTCCAGCAGCCGCTCGTCGATGGTCAGCGCCGGGGTCAAGGTCAGCGTCTCGCCGCGCCGCCCTCCGCCGAGCAGGAGCCAGCCGCGCTCCAGCATGGCCCGCGCCGCGCGCAGGCCCTGCGCCGGTTGCGCGAGCTCGATGCCGATCATCAACCCTTCGCCGCGCACCGCGCGCACCCCGGCCTTCCCGGAGAGCGCGCCGGCCAGCTCCGCGCGCCAGCGCGCGCCCAGCGTCGCGCGCGCTCGGCAGGGAACGCGCGCGCAGCGCATCCAGCGTGGCCAGGGCGGCGGCGCAGCCGAGCGGCCAGCCCGCGTGCGTGGAGGTGGCACCACCGGCGCCTGCCGCGCCCAGCTGCGCATGATCGCCTCCGGACCCACGCAGGCGGAGATGGGCAGACCGCCACCGAGGCCCTTGCCGAAGCAGATCAGGTCGAGCGCCTGCGCCGGCACGCCGTCGTCGACGGCGCGCACCATGGATCCAGAACGCCCGAGGCCCGTCCACACCTCGTCGACGATGACCAGCGCGCCGTGCCGGTGCGCGAGCGCATGCAGCTCGGAGAGGAAGCCGGCCGGCGGCACCACGCAGCCGCCGCGACCGAGGATGGGCTCGACCAGCACCGCGGCCACGTCGCCGACGCGCAGCGCGGCCTCGACCGCCCCGAGCGATGCATCGAGCGAAGCCGCCCCGCCCCCGTCGCCGTCGAGCCCCGGATACGGCGCGAAGGTCACCGGGGCGCCGAGGTGCGCCGCGAACGGCGCGCGGTAGCTCTCGCGCAGACCGCACGCGGCGAGCGGGCCATAGCCGAGGCCATGGTACGCGCCCGAGAAAGCGAGAACGCCGGGCTTGCCGGTGGCAAGCTTGGCCGTCTTCAACGCGGCGCTCACCGCGTCCGAGCCGGATTGCGCCACGATGCCCTTGGCGCCGGGCTCCGGATACAGGCGTGTCAGTCGCTCGAGCAGCGCGACTTTCGCGTCAGCGGGGTCCA
>JBBJMR010000204.1:0-16230 GCA_037720395.1 Polyangiaceae bacterium | reverse complement strand
GACGACGGCACGCGCCTGGGCATCGTGCACCGCGACGTGTCGCCGTCCAACGTGCTCATCAGCTTCGAGGGCGAGATCAAGCTCTGCGACTTCGGCATCGCCCGCGCCAACGACGTGGTCTCCGCCCTCTCCGAGGAGGAGACCATCCAGGGCAAGGCCGGCTACATGAGCCCCGAGCACGCGCGCGGGGAGACCATCGACGGGCGCGCCGACGTCTTCGCCGCCGGCATCATCCTCTGGGAGCTGCTGTGTGGCCGCCGCCTCTACAAGGCGCAGGACGGCGAGGCGCTGCTCGACGTGGCGCGCCGCGCCGAGGTGCCGCCGCTGCCGCTGCGCGACCTGGTCGAGGAGGCGACCTTGCACGGCATCGTCTCGCGCGCGCTGGCGCCGGAGCGCGACGAGCGCTACCCAAGCGCCGGCGCCATGCTGCGCGACCTGGAGCTGTGGGCGGGGCGAGCGCAGATGCGCGCCAGCCCGCTGCGCTTCGGCGCCTGGCTGATGGATCACTTCGGCGCCGACATGGTCGCCGCGCGCCGCTCGCGCGAGCGCGCGCTGCGCGCCCTGGAGCTGGGGCCGGCGCTGATGATCGCGCCCATCCTGCCCGCCGAGGCGCGCGGGGCGGTGGAGATCCAGACCACGGCCACGCCGACGCCGACGCCGACGCCGACCGGGCCGGCCATGTCGCCCTCACCGCTTCCCACGACGCCGCCGACGCCCGCGGCGGCGGAGCCCGGTGCGGCTGGCGCCCAGATCACACCCTCGCCCACGCCGAGCGGCTTGCGCTCCACCGTGGAGCGCAAGGCGAGCAAGGCGAAGCGGCGAGCCGCTGGCCAGCCCGGCGCGCGCACCAGGACCTCCCCGCGCAAGGCGGCCGGGTCGAGCACGCTCGCGGTGACGCCGGCCGCCGCGGTGATTGTCCCGTCGGCTGCCGCACCGGCGCCGGGCAGCCGCACTGCCTGGACGGCGGCGCTGCTGGCGCTGCTGGCGGTGCTCGCCATCGTCTGGTCGCTGATCGAGAACGCGCGCTGAAGCGCGACGCCTGACGCCGACGCCTACCTGGTGGGCCCGGTGGCCATGTGCTCGAAGTGCTTCTCCACGTCCTCGATCTTCAGCACCGTGGTGCCCTTGTCCCATCCCCACGGGTTGCGGACGGTCACCGTCCCCGCCTGACGGTCGACGCCGACCACGTAGTAGTAGTGGTTGAAGAGCAGCGTGCCGTTGGCGTAGAGCGCCTTCTGCTTGCTGTGGTCGCTCATGTCCGGCGTGAGGAGGGTGATCGCTTCGCCCCGCTCCCAGCGGTCGTAGATGCTGCGGTAGTCGGTGGTGGCGTCAGCGTCGCGACCGGTGAGCGCCTCCATGGGCACGGTGGCGTTGCCCTGCTCGATGTCGGCATAGTCGCCACCGCCCTCCCACTGCGCGTATGCCTTCTCGATGATCATCGGCCACATCTCGCGGCCGTCGTCGCCGGGCTTCATGTAGACCCAGGTACCATCGGCCTTGCGCGGGAAGTCACCGCTGACCGTGATCTCCACCGGGTAGTAGTCCGGCTCCCACCACCAGACGCCTTTCTCGTAGAAGGTCACCGTGAATGTGCCGTCGCCGTTGTCGCGGACGGCCTTCTCCAGCACGGCGGGATCGCGGAGCGCGAGCTCGGCCAGGGCGGCCGCCAGGTAGCAGTCGGCGAGATCGCCCTGGCTCACGTCGCTCTCGTCGAAGCCGCGGTCTTCGCCCGCACCCGTGATGGAGACCTCGCCGTCGAGCGTCTGGTACGTCGCGCCCTCGAAATCACCGGCGAGGTCGGGGTTCTCGGCGCCGCCGAAGTCGGGGCGGCCGCCGCTCGGTCTTGCCGGCATAGCCGCCGCGCCGAGCAACGGCTGGCCATCGGCGTGGGTCGGCACCCCGGCGGCGCAGGAGAAGGTCTCGATGCAGCGCGCCTGGGCCTCGGCGCTGGCGTCGACGCGACTGCCGAAGGCGCGCCAGCCGAACATGGCCAGGATGGCGATGAGGCCGACCACGACCATGTACTCGACGAGGTTCGCGCCGCGCGTGTCCGCGCGCAGGGCGTAACGGCGGCGTGCGATTGTCTGGTGATGCCCCACGTGAACACGCAGAGCAGGATGTGGGCCAGGTCGCGAGCGCAGCTCGCTGCGCACTGCGACGCGTTGCGACGCAGCGACGGCAGCGATGGCAGCGACGGCAACGAGGGCAGCGATGGCTGCGTCGACTACCGCGCGGCGGGCGATGGGGCGGCGTCGCGGCAGCAGCGGAAGCCGGTCTGGTAGTACCACCAGCCCTCGTCGTGCGCGCGTGTGCTCGGGCGGCAAGCCTGACGATACTCACCCCAGTTGCCGCCCTTGAGCGCGCTCCGGTAGGGCTGGCGCGTCTCGTTCACCACCCACTCGTCGACGTTGCCGGTGAGGTCGAAGACGCCGTAGCCGCTGACGCAGCCGGGGCGCGCGCCGGAGGGCTCGCGTTGATCGAGGCGGGCCACCTCGGCGTCGCGCGTGCGCGCCGCGCGCAGCTTCGTCTCGTCGACCTTCGGTGATGTCTTGTCGATCGCGCACTTGGCGGCGTCGCGCGAGTACCCGTAGGGAAACGGCAGCTGGGCCGGCCCTTCGCAGGCCATGCTCCATTCGTCCTCGGTACAGAGGCGCTTGCCGGCAGCGGCGCACGAGGCGCTGGCGTCGTGCCAGGTGTGGAGGATGCTCGGTCTGTCCCCGGCGCGGTTCGGCCACTCGTAGCGATCGATGCAGTAGTGCTTGCGGACCACCGGTCCAACGCACTTGCTGGTGGTCGCGAACTCCTTGCATTGCCAGGCGAGGCGCTTGCGCAGGCAGGTCTGCGCCAGCGCGGTGCAGAAGGCGCCCTCGATCTCCACCATGTCGCCTCCACAGACCCCGCCGGCATCCACGGCGGCCGCGTGACCAGCGCCGGCATCAGCCAACGTGGTCGGAGTCGGAGTCGGAGTCGGAGTCGGCGTCGGTATCGGAGTCGGTGTCGGGGTCGCCGACGACGTCGACGGCGGCGGTGGCGCCGGCTTGTCCAGGGACCGGCAGCTCGCCAGCAGCAGGAGCACGGCGGCGGCGCGCACGTCAGCCGGCCGCAGCGGAGGTCATGCCGAAGGAGTGCTCCGCCGGCGCCCGGAAGTAAAGATCGACGCCGGGCGGCGGCCGGCTGCGCCTGTTACGCCACGCGCGATCGTGGCTTCGGTCACTTGCACGCCACCTCCGATGTGCCGGGGCACTGGCCGTCCATCTGGATCCAGAGCGATCGATGCGTCGCATCACGACGCAGCCCGGCGCGGAACGTGCGGCGGGAGGCGCGTCGGACCGCGTCGCAGCGAACGGCGCCGGTGGGCTCGGCGCTTCGGCGCGTTGCCGCTCCGGAGGGCGGCGGTTGGAGCCGGGGGGCACTGGATGCCCTGGCCGGCCACCGCGTTGCGTCGAGCCAGTGCAGCGCGCGGGCCGCTCCCGCTCAGCGGCGCGCGTCGCGCATCAGCTCGAGATAGCGATCGACGAGCGCCTCGGGCGTCACCGAGGTCGCCGAGTCGCCCACCACCGCCGCGTGCTTGTCGCCGGCTCGCGAGAAGGCGCCGGCGCGGCCGGAGTACGGCGCCTCGCCCTCGAAGAAAGGCCCCGCCAGCCCGAAGAGCCACTCCTTGCCCGCCCAGTGCCTGGGCGGCATCCGGTAGCGGTAGACGTGGAAGGTGGCCGCCTGGTCGTCGACGGTGCGCGCCACGCTCGCCTCGTGCGCCACCTCCACCGGCGCGGCGTCGAGCTCGTTGGGGTGCAGCATCCAGTAGGCCAGCAGGCCCTCGCCCTGCGCCTCGGCGGTGTCGAAGCGCGCCGGGAAGAGCGAGAGGCGGTCGAACTGCTGCAGCAAGGTCCGCAAGAGGACGCGCAGCTCGGGCTGCGCCGCCAGGCGCGCCACCTCGTCCTCGGACACCGACGCGCCCGCCTGCAGCGCCTTGCCGATGGGATCGAGCACCTCGAGGATGCGCTCGTCGCGCGCCAGCGCGCCACGGCGGATGGACGTGGAGCGCCACCAGATGAAGGCGAAGGCGACCGCCGTCGTGCCCAGGACCAGCCACATCATGCGCGCGGCGAACCGTATAGCCGGCTTCAGCCGCCCGCAGTAGCCCGCCGCGCCCGTCCCGGCGCCAGGTCACGCCTCCGAGCAGCCCGTTCGCCGGCGGCGGCGGCGGCGGCGGCGGCGGGGCTACACTGCGCGCATGGCGCGGCTGGTCTCGTGCACGGGCACCCTCGAGGAGCCGGCGCTGACGTTCCCGCGCCGCTACAACGCCACCGTCGACCTGGTGGACCGGCACCTGGCCGAGGGCCGCGGCGACAAGGTCGCCTACCGCGATGACCGCGATGAGGTCACCTACGCCGGGCTGTCGCGCCGGGTACACCGCGCCGGCAACGCGCTGCGCGCCGCCGGCGTGGAGCGCGAGCAGCGGGTGCTCATGGTCATGGTCGACTCCATCGACTTCGTGTGCGTCTTCCTCGGCGCCATGCGCATCGGCGCGGTGCCGGTGCCCGTGAACACGCTGCTGGCGCCCAAGGACTACGGCCACTTCCTCGCCGACAGCCGGGCGCGCGTGCTGGTGGTCAGCGACGCGCTGCCGCCCAAGGTGCGCGAGGCCATCGCCGGGGCGCAGAGCCTGGGCGGCGTGCTCGTCTCCGAGACTGTCCTCGGCGGCGAGGGCGACGGCCACCCGCGACTCGCCGAGGCCATGCGCGCCGCCGCCGACGTGCTCGAGCCCGCCGACACCTGCGCGGACGAGGCCGCGTTCTGGCTCTACTCCTCGGGCTCCACCGGGTCGCCGAAGGGCACCGTGCATCTGCACCGGAGCCCGATGACCACCGCCGTCCTCTATGCCGAGCGCATCCTGGGCATCCGCGAGGACGACGTGGTCTTCTCCGCGGCCAAGCTCTTCTTCGCCTACGGCCTCGGCAACGCGCTCACCTTCCCGCTCGCCGCCGGCGCCACCACCCTGCTGCGCGCCGAGCGCCCGACCGCCGCCGCGGTGCTGCGGCTGCTGCGCGAGCAGCGCCCGACGCTGTTCGGCGGCGTACCGACGCTCTTCGCCGCCATCCTCGCCGAGCCAGGCGCCGCCGCGGAGGCCCTCGACCTGCGCGCCTCGATGTCCGCCGGCGAGGCGCTGCCGCGGCACGTCGGCGAGCGCTGGCGGGCGCGCTTCGGCTCCGAGATCCTCGACGGCCTCGGCTCCACGGAGATGCTGCACATCTTCCTCTCCAACCGACCCGGCGCGGTGCGCTACGGCACGAGCGGGCGGGCCGTGCCCGGCTACCAGCTCCGGCTCGTCGGCGACGATGGGGAGGTGGTGGCGGGCGCCGGCGGGGCGCGCTGTGGGGTCCGGGGCCGTCGTGCTGCAGCCACTACTGGAACGACCGCGAGCGCTCGCTGGCCACCTTCCACGGGCCGTGGACACGCACCGGCGATCGCTACGAGCGCGACGCCGAGGGGCATTACACCTACGCCGGGCGCACCGACGACATGCTCAAGGTCGGCGGCATCTGGGTGGCGCCGTTCGAGGTGGAGTCGGCGCTGGCCGCACACGCCGCGGTGCGCGAGGCGGCCGTGGTCGGCCAGGCCGACGGCGAGGGGCTCATCAAGCCCAAGGCCTTCGTTGTCCTCGAGGACGCGGCCCAGGGCAGCCCGGCGCTCATCGACGAGCTCAAGGCATTCGTGAAGGGGACGCTGGCTCCGTACAAGTACCCGCGCTGGATCGAGCTGGTCACCGAGCTGCCCAAGACGGCCACCGGCAAGATCCAGCGCTTCAGGCTGCGCGCCTGAGCCCACCCCGTGTTCCTGCGCGTCGGCGGCAAGCGCCTCGAGGCACGCACCATCGCCGCCCGCGCCTCGGGCGCGCCGACGCTGGTCTTCCTGCACGAGGGCCTGGGCAGCGTCAGCGCCTGGAAGGACGTCCCCGACCAGCTGGCGGAGGCGACCGGCTTCGGCGCGCTGGTCTACAGCCGCGCCGGGTACGGGGCCTCCGATCCGGTGACCCTGCCGCGGCCGCTCGACTACATGGTGCCCGAAGGCGAGGTGGTGCTGCCGGAGGTGCTCGCCGCCGCCGGAGTGGAGCGCGCCGTGCTCGTCGGGCACTCGGACGGCGCGTCGATCGCCATCGTCCACGCGGGCAGCGCGCCGCGGCCGGGCCTCCTGGGCATGGTGCTCGAGGCGCCGCACGTCATCTGCGAGGACCGATCGGTGGCGGCCATCGCTCTGGCCCGCGAAGCGTATCGCGACAGCGACCTGCGGGAGAAGCTCGCGCGCCACCACGGCGACAACGTCGACCTCGCCTTCCGCGGCTGGAACGACGCCTGGCTCGATCCGGGCTTCCGCGCCATGGATCTGGTGCCCTGGGCCGAGCGGGCGCGGGTGCCGGCGCTGCTGGTCCAGGAGCGCGACGATCCGTACGGCACCACGGCGCAGATCACCTTGCTCGAGCGCGCGCTCGGGGCGCGCGCCGAGACGCTGCTGCTCGACGGCGACGGGCACGCGCCGCACAAGGACCTACCCGAGGTGGTGCTGCCGGCCATCGCCACCTTCGCGCTGGGCGTGGCGGGCATGAAGGATCGCTGACCGCGCGCGATCGGGTGCGCGCGGCGGTGGACGGCCCCGGTGCTCGCCCGGGTCGTGCAGCCTTCACTCGGAGACGCTGCAGACGACGGTGGCGTGGCCACCGATGTCCACGGTGCACATCGGGTCGCCCGGCGCGGACACGCAGAAGTAGGGCTCCAGGCAGGCGCAGAGGTCGGCGGCGTCGGCGCAGCGCGGCGGCAGCGCCAGGCACAGGTCGTGGCCGTTGACCGACTGGCAGTACTGCGTCCCGTCCTCGCAGAGCGCGTCGCCGCAGATGAAGGCGCTGGCCGGGGGCGTGCAGTCCTGCGGCCCGACGTCCACCCCGTCGATGTGGGCGGCGCACTCGTTCAGATAGACTTGGCCGTTGCAGCCGCACGCCGGCTCGGTGCGCTCGCCTTCGCAGGTCTGCGGGGCGGGGGCACATTGGCCGAGGTTTCCGGGGCCGGGGCAGGTGCCGGCGGGCGCGTCACAGAACTCGCCGCCGTAGCCGCAGGAGAGGCTGGCCTCGCTGCCGCCGCAGTCTCCTTGCAGGAGGCTGCCGCCGGTCCCGGCTGCGGCGTCGCCGCCCATTCCACCCGTTCCCGCGCCGCCGCCGCCTTGCCCTGCGCTGCCGGAGGCGCCGCTGCCCGACCCCGAGCCCGCGGCCACCGCGTCGTCGTCCACCTCCGAGTCGCAGGCGGCCAGGAGCAGGAGAGTGCCGACGAGGGCGCGCCGGGCGCAGGAGGACCGCATGGCAGCTGAGTGGCGGCCATGCGAGCGAGCGATCACGGAAACGCCCGAGGCGACGCTTTGACGCGAAATCGCGCCCGCCGCTCGCGCCGCGCCTGGCGGAGCGCCAGCGCGCCTCACCCGAGTGTCGCCAGCTCCATGTCCGCCACGCGCGCCGGGTCGGCGATGGACTCCATGAGCGCGATGCGGCCGTCGGCGATGGTGAAGCGCAGCACCATCAGCAGCTTGCCGCGCGGCGCGACCACCACACCGACCTCACCGTCGACGAGCGCCGGCTGCGCCGCGCGCGCGCCGCCAGCCGCGGCGCGCTTGGCCACTGCCTGGGCGCCGCGGATCTCCGGAGTGCCACCGGCCGGCACCATGCTCGGATCCAGGCGCAGCACCACGTCCGGATCGAGCACCTCCAGCAACGCCGTCATGTCACCGCCGCGCACCGCGGAGAGGAAGGCCTCGACCACGCGGCGCTGCTCGGCCACGGCGGAGCCGGGCGCCGGCGATGCGCCCTGCACGCGGCGCCGTGCGCGGCTCGCCAGCTGGCGCGCCGCCTCCGGCGTCCGCCCGACGATGGGTCCGATCTCCTCGAAGGAAACCGCGAACAGGTCGTGGAGCACGAACGCCAGGCGCTCTGCCGGCGCCAGTGTCTGCAGCACCACCAGCAGCGCCAGCCCCACCGAGCTGGCGAGCATGTTCTCCTCCTCGGGGTCGACCGGTCCGCCGTGCGTCGGCACTGGCTCGGGCGGCGCCTCGTCGTCGAGCGCGTCCTCGCGACGCGACTTGCGCGAGCGCAGCATGTCCAGGCACACCCGCGCCACCACCGTGGTCAACCAGGCGCGCGGGTTGTCGACGCCGCCGGTGTCGAAGCGCGTCAGGCGCAGCCAGGCCTCCTGCACGGCGTCCTCTGCCTCGCTGAGCGAGCCCAGCATGCGGAAGGCCACGCCACGCAGGTGGTCACGGTTCTGCTCGAACGGTGCGGACAAGAGGTCGGTGTCTGCCACGGGTCGGCTCCTGGGCGGTCGAGGCGGGTCCGCCCGGGGAGACGGATCGAGCGGGTGCGGACGTGACCGGAAATCGACCGCCGGGCGATCTCCGTCAAGTCGCGCCCGCACGAGATGCCAGTCGAGCGGCATCCGCTGTCGGCGTCGGGCGGTGCGCCGATGGCCGCGGAGCCACGCAGGAGTTTCGAGGCAAGAAGCGGAGTCCCCTCGACGGTCTCGCTTCGTAGCTTGCCCCGATGCGCAGGTACCTTCTGATACGCCGCAGCTGGCACGGAGCGTGGTGCTGGTTTTCAAGGTCGCTCCTCGACTGCGAGCCAGTGGACAGGTCTGCGTGCCGGATCTTCCAGGACGCGGGCGGGATCCGGCGAGCCCTTGCCCGCCCTGGCCTCTGGATCCTGCGTCGGCTCCGGGCGCGCGCCTCGACCTCCCACTCCGTCAACTCCGTCACGCGGCCGCAGGCGGGGGCGGCCACTGGAGCTGCATGCGGTGGCGGTACGCCGTGGCGCCAGTGGCCCTGGAGCTGCCGCAGCCGCTCGCGCGTGCGCGCCACGAAGGAGGCGTCCACGATGTCCGGCGCCATGCGCGCGCCCATCTCCAGGTAGCGCGCCTCGTCGAGGCGGCCGTTCCAGAGCGACTGCATCGGGCCGACCAGGTGCTCGGCGAGGGCGATGCCGGGGCCCAGCGGCGCGTCCATCGTCGCCTCCGAGAGGGCGCGCAGGTCGTGTCCGGCGGCGAGCAGCCCCCAGAAGCCGTCGGCGATGCCGGCCTCGGCCTCGACGGCGTAGTGCACCAGGTCGTGCAGGAGCAGGCTGCGCGACTCCAGCTCCGCGCCGTCGCGGCTGCCGTCGTGGCGGACGACGTCGAGGCGGTGGCGCTCGTCGCTGAGCTTGGTGAGCTCGATACGCACCCGGCGAGGATGACCCGGGGCGCGGCGCAGTCAACCGAGTGCCCCGCACCCCCCGGCGACGGCGGTGGTGGACGGTGCCCGCGCAGGGCCCTAGAACAGCGTCCATGTTCTTCCGGCCCAGCGAGGAGCTCACCTTCGGCTCGCGCCTGGCGCGGCCGGCGAGCGAGGTGTGGAACGTCGTCGGCACCATGCGAGGCGTGAACGCCGAGCTCGGCCCGTGGCTGCGCATGACCCTGCCCCCCGAGGCGGACAAGCTGCGTGTCGAGGACGCGCCTGTGGGCAAGGAGCTGTTCGCGAGCTGGGTGCTGTTCCTCGGCGTGCCCATCGACCGGCACTACCTGAAGCTCGACCGCGTAGACCCCGGCCGCGGCTTCCGCGAGAAGAGCAGCTCGTGGACGGAGGCGCGCTGGGTGCACGAGCGCAGCGTGGTGCCGGCCGGGCGCGACGCGTGCGTAGTCACCGACCGCCTGGAGATGTCGCCGCGCGTGCGCGCCATGACGCCGCTGCTGGTGCGCGTGGTCACCGCCGTGTTCCAGCATCGGCACCGCAGGCTGCGCGCGCGCTTCGGCGAGGCGCCGGCGCCGCCGGTCTAGCGCCGTCTGCCGCATCGTGGCTCGCGGCGGCGGCCCCTTGGGCTAGATTCGAGGGCGTGGCGTCGCTGTCGAGACCGCTGGCAATGGCGCTGGCAGCGCTGGGCTCGGGGATGGCCGGCGCGGCGATGCTGGGCAGCTGCGCGCTGAGCTGGCCACCGCCGCTGCAGCCGGACGCCGGTACGCCCGACGCAGGCGATGGCGACGGCGGCGGCGCCGCGGACGGCGAGCCACCGTCGGACTGCGAGCGCTGCCCGGCGGTGGCCGCGTACGCGCGCCGACGCGCCCGCCGCAGGGGCAACGCACCAGGTGCCGTCCGGCGGCGACCTGCAGGCCGCGCTGGAGGCGGCCGCGCCGGGGGACGAGATCTTGCTCGAGCCGGGCGGCGTCTACAGCGGCGGGGTGACGCTTCCCCTCAAGGACGGCGAGGCGTTCATCACCGTGCGCTCCTCGGCGGCGGCGACGAGCTTGCCCGGGCCCTGCACGCGCATCGCCCCGGCCCACTTCGCCGACCTGCCGAAGATCGTCGCGGCGCCCGGAGAGCCGGCGGTGCTCGCGGCCGACGGCGCGCACCACTACCGCTTCGTGGCGGTGGAGCTGACCATCGACGCCAGCGCGCCGCTGCCGGACGGCGTGGTCATGATCGGGCTCGGCTCGGAGACCGACGCCGCGTTGCTGCCGCACGACATCGAGCTCGACCGCGTCTGGATCCACGGCGACCCGCGCGGGCCCTCGCGTCACGGGCTGGTCGCCAACGGCGGCTCCACGCGCCTGGTCAACTCGTGGGTCTCGGAGATCAAGAGTGAGTCGGATTTCATGAACGCGGTGGCGGCGTGGAACGGCCCGGGACCGCTGATCGTGGTCAACAGCCACCTGGAGAGCGCCGGCCACGCGGTGCGCGTCGGCGGTCAGGCCCCGTCCATCGCCGGCACCGTGCCCAGCGACGTCCTGGTCGGCTGGTCCGACCTGGTGCGGCCGCCCGCCTGGGATGCCGGGGACCCGACCTGGGACGGCAGTGCCTGGAAAGCGGGAGGGGCGGTGGACCTGGTGAGCGCGCGCCGCGTGATCATCGAGGGCAATTACATCGAGCACGTCTGGCTGTTCCACACCTTCCGCCTCGAGCCGCGGCCGGACACCGGCGAGCCGTGGGGCGTGGTCCAGGACGTGACCATCGCCGCCAACGAGGTGCGCAATGCGGAGGCTGGCTTCGTGATTCGCGGCGGCACGTCCAGCGATCCCAGGCGCCACACGCGCCAGGTGACGGTGCGCGACAACCTGTTGCCCGACCTGGGCCAGGGCGGCGGCGACGGGCGCATCTTCACCATCACCGGCGGCGTCGACGACCTGGTGATCACCCACAACACCATCCTGCAGACGGAGCGCATCTCCTACGCCGACGGGACAATCAATGGCTTCGTGTTCGACGACAACATCGTCAACCACGGTAGCTACGGCATCTACTGCGAGGCACTCGGGCTCGGCATCCCCTGCCTGGAAGCAATGTTCCCGGGCTACGACATGCGGCGCAACGTCATCGTCGGCATCCCGGGGCCGTACTCGCCGTCGGACTACCCGCCCGACAACTATTTCCCCGCCTACGAGGTGGGGTTCATCGATCCGGCGGGCGGCGACTACCGGCTCGGCGAGGGCACGCCGTACCAGGGCAAGGCCACCGACGGCGACGACGTCGGGGTGCGCTTCGACCTGCACGATGCCGCCGCCGCCTGCCGCACGGCGCGGTGACCCCCGGAGTTCGCTAGGATCGCGGGGTGCCCCGTGCCCCCAGACACCCGCCGCCGAAGGGCGCGGACGATCCGCACACCGCGGCGCTGCTGCACCGCCCGGCGCCGTCGCCGCCGCTGGCCGCCGTGGTGCGCGTGCTCGGGGCCAGCGCGCCGCCGCCGTTCGTCCTGCGCGGCGGCCGCTGCGTCATCGGCTCGGCGGCGAGCGCAGACGTGTGCATCGCCGACGCCAGCGTCTCGCGCGCCCACGCCGAGCTCGAGCTGGCGCCCGAGGGCGTGCGCGTGCGCGACCTGGAGAGCACCAACGGGACCTTCTACCTCGGCCAGCGCGTGGGGCAGATGGTGCTGGCGCTCGGGAGCCGCATCGAGGTCGGCGCGCGCGCGCTGGTCATCGAGGCCGACCAGGCCTCGCTGCATGGCGACCTGGCCTACGGGTGGGACGAGTACCACGGCATGGTCGGAGCCTCGCCCGCCATGCGCCGCCTCTTTGCGCTGCTCAGCCGGCTGGAGGGCTCGCTGGCCACGGTGCTCGTCGAGGGCGAGTCGGGGGTGGGCAAGGAGCTGGTCGCCACCTCGCTGCACCACGCCTCCAGCGTGTGCGACGGCCCGCTGGTCGCCGTGAACTGCGGAGCCATCGCGCGCGAGCTCACCGCCAGCGAGCTCTTCGGACACCGACGCGGCGCCTTCACCGGCGCGCAGGAGGCGCGCAAGGGTGCCTTCGAGAGCGCCGATGGCGGGACCTTGTTCCTGGACGAGGTCGGCGAGCTGCCGCTCGACGTGCAGCCGATGCTGCTGCGCGCCCTGGAGTCGGGCGAGGTGCGCGCCGTGGGCGACGACCAGGCGCGCCGGGTGACGGTGCGCGTCGTCGCCGCCACCAACCGTGACCTGCTCGGCGAGGTGCATGCCGGGCGCTTCCGCGAGGACCTCTACTACCGCCTGGCGGTGGTGCGCCTTCCGGTGCCGCCGCTGCGCGAGCGCCTGGAGGACATCGAGCCGCTGGCACGGCGCTTCGCCGCCGCCGCCGGCGTGGCCCAGCTCCCGCAGGACATCGTGGAGCAGCTCCGCTCGCGACCGTGGCGCGGCAACGTCCGCGAGCTGCGCAACGCGGTCATCTCCTGGGCGGCGATGCGCGTGCTGCCCGACGCCGGGCGCGGCCCACCGCTGGCCCTGGACCGCGAGCTCGGGCAGCTGCTCGATCTCGACCAGCCGTACCTCGCACAGCGCGACGCGCTGGTCGATCGTTTCACGCGCCTCTACCTGGCTGCCCTGCTCCAGCGGGTGGACGGCAACCAGAGCGCGGCGGCGCGCATCGCCGGGGTCGACCGCACCTACCTGGCCAAGCTGCTGGCGCGGCACGGCAAGGGCTGAGCGAGCCCGGCAGCGCGAGGTGGCGCGAGCGCCGGCTCTCGGCGGATGGTGACGCCAATCGGACGCGCGCCTCGGCTACCCTGGTGGGGTGCGCCGGTCGTATCGCGCTCCGTGGATGGCGCTCGCCGGGTGCCTGGCCGCGTCGGTGCCATGCGCTGCGCCGGCGCGCGCCGACGAGCCGGCGAGCAGCGCGGCGGGGCAGAGCGAGTCGGCGCGCGCGGCCTACGATCGCGGCACCGAAGCCTACCGGCGCGCCGACTACGCGGTGGCCGCGCGCGAGTTCGCGCTCGCCGACGCGCTGGCGCCGCACGCCGTGGCGCTCAAGTGGGCGCTCTCCGCGGCGCTGCGCGCGGACGACGCCGTGCTGGGCATGACGCTGGTCAGCCGCTCGCAGCGCGCGCCCGTGGATGGCGAGCTGGCCGCGGTGGTGGCCGAGGCGCGGGCACGCTTCGCAGCACGCGCTGGTGCCATCGCCGTCTCCTGTCCGCCCGCCCAGGCGTGCACGGCGCGCATCGACGGCGCCGCGGCGACCGAGGGCGACGACCTTCGTCACGCCCGGCGCGCACCTGATCGAGATCGTCGTCGCCGGCGGGGTGGAGCGCCGCTGGGCGAGCGTCGCCGGCGGCGCCAGCATCGCCGTGGCCGGCACCGCGCGCGACGCCGTGGCCGCGCCGCCTGCTGCAGGCGCGCGCCAGCCTGCGCCACCGGCCGCAACCCGCGCGCTGCCCGCCGCGGCGCGGGCGGCGCGGGCAGCAGACGAGACGCCGGGCGGGATCTCGCCGCTCTGGTTCTGGGTCGGCGTCGGCGCCACCGCAGCGCTCGGCGGCGCGACCGTCGGGTCGGGCGTGGACACGCTGGCCAAGCACGACGACTACCTGAACACGCGGCAGGCCGGCGGCGACGAGGCGGGACGCCGCGCCGAGACCCGCACCAACGTGCTGCTCGGCACCACGGTGGCGGCCGGCGTGGCCACCGGTCTGCTCGGGCTGCTGGCGGTGCGCTGGTCGAGCGCGCCACCGCGACGGACGGGCGCAGCGCCGGCGAGGCCCCGATGAGCGCACCGGTCGACTCCGGCACCTCGTCGGCCACCATCCGCAACCCGCTGCCGGGCACATCGCGCTACGAGCTGGTGGCGCGCATCGCCGCCGGCGGGATGGCCACGGTCTATGTCGGCCGCCACCGCGGCGCCGCCGGCTTCTGGCGCCTGTGCGCCATCAAGCGCGCGCATCCGCACCTGGTCGAGGACGGCGAGCTGCGCCGCGGCCTGGTCGCCGAGGCGCGGCTGGCGTCGCGCATCCAGCACCCCAACGTGGTCAGCGTCTCCGACGTCGAAGAGCTCGAGGGCGAGCTGCTCCTGGTCATGGACTACGTGGAGGGCGCCACGCTCGGCGAGCTGCTGCGCCAGGCCGCCGACGCCGGCCGGCGCGTCTCGCCACGGTGCGTGGTGCGCATCGTCCTCGACGCCTGCGCCGGCCTGGGTGCGGCGCACGGGCTCGCCGGCGATGACGGCGCGCCGCTCGGCCTCGTGCACCGCGACGTGTCGCCGCAGAACGTGCTCGTCGGCACCGACGGCCGCGCGCGCGTGCTCGACTTCGGCATCGCCAAGGT
Organism: Polyangiaceae bacterium; assembly: GCA_037720395.1. GTDB lineage: Bacteria > Myxococcota_A > Polyangia > Polyangiales > Polyangiaceae > JBBJMR01. Next base: position 1,679 of record JBBJMR010000204.1, on the reverse strand, counting down.
GGACGACGCCGGCGAGGCCGCAGCGCGCACGGCCACCGGCCTGCTCAAGGGCAAGGTCGGTTACATGTCGCCCGAGTACCTGCAGGGGCGCCCCGTCGACGCGCGCAGCGATCTCTTCGCGCTCGGGGCGGTTCTCTGGGAGGCGCTCGCCGGAGAGCGCCTCTTCCGCGGCGACAACCACCTGGAGACGATGATGCAGGTCCGCAACGCCCCGGCGCCGCCGGCGTCGCGCGTGGCGCCCGGGATCGGCGGTGCGGTCGACGCGGTGCTGGCTCGCGCGCTGGAGAAGTCACCGGCGCGCCGGTGGGCGTCGATGGGCGACATGGCGGCGGCGCTGGAGGCGGCCGCGCGCGGAGGCGACCTGCTCGGCACGCATGCCGAGGTCGCGGCCGAGGTCGAGGCACTCGCCGGGCCCGCGCTGGCGCAAGGCGTGCGGTGGTGCGCGAGCGGCTGGCGCTGGCGCAGGGCGAGGGCGCGGAGGGCGCCGCTGGTGTGGCGGCCGTGGTCACCGAGGACGATGCCAGCGCCGACGGCGAGGGCGGCTCGATCGAGGTCACCGTCAGCGACAGTGAGCTCCGGGCGGAGGATGCGCAGGCCGCCGGCGCCGCGCGCGGTGCCGCCGCCGTGCGCCGCCGCCGCGGTGCGCTGATGGCCCTCGCCGCCGCGATGGCGGCGGTGGCCATCGGTGTCATCGCGTCGCTGCGCGGTCCACGCGCGGGCGTGGCCGAGCCCCGCGCTCCGGGCATCGCCGTGGAAGGCGAGACGGCCAGCGCTGCGCGCGCGCCGGGTGCCGCGGCCGACGGGGCGGTGGCGCCGGCACCGATCGCGGTCCCGCCGGCGCCGCCCACGGCGAGCGCCGCGGCGGCTGCGCCAGCGGCGTCCGTGCCGCCGCGGGCAACCGGGGCCGCTGCGCCGGCGAAGGCGAACGCGGTGACCCGGCCCCGCCGCAAGCCGGACCAGCCGGACCCGAATCCGTACGGTCCCGCGCGCTGAGGGGGACGGGCCGGGTCGGACATGGACACGGGGGCTGCGGTCGATCGACATCAACCTGCGGTCGATTGGCAGCAGGGCGCGCGCCACGCGCTGCAGGACGCGGGGCATTCGCACCGGCACGGCCGTTGCGAATGCGTCCGGGATGCACCTCCGGTCGCTGGTCGGATCCCCTGCCCTCTGGCTGGCGCTGGCGCTCGGGAGCGGAGCCGCCGGCTGCATCGGTCGCATCGGCGACGGCGCCGGCGGGACGGAGGGACCGGGGGCCGGGACAGACTCCGGCCGGCGCGGCCTGCGCCGGCCTCGCGCCGGACACCGAGCCGGTGATGGTGCGGATGCTCAACCGGCGCGAGTACCGGAACACCGTGCGCGATCTGCTCGGCGTCGAGGTCGACGTCACCGACGCCTTCCTGCCGACCCCATCGTGGGCTTCGACAACAACGCCGCCAGCCTGGTGGCCTCCAGCCTGCTGGTCGAGAAGCAGCTCGACGTGGCCGAGGAGGTGGTGGCCGAGGTCGACGTCGCGGCGCTCCTGCCGTGCACCTCGGCCGACGCTTGCATCGACGACTTCCTGGCCGCCTTCGGGCGCCGCGCGTTCCGGCGACCGCCGGCCGAGGGCGAGCTGGCCCCGCTGCGCGCCATCTACGACGCGGCGCGGGGTGCAGACCGCAGCGAGGACGCCGCGCTGC
>JBBJMR010000203.1:0-16253 GCA_037720395.1 Polyangiaceae bacterium | reverse complement strand
GTGGGGTGTGGTCGAGAAACCGCACATCGAGGTCGACCTCCCGCCGGCAGCCCTCGAGGGCTGCCGCGAGCTGGTGCGTCTGGTGCAGGCCACCCGCGCGCGCCTGGACACCAACGCGCTCTCCACCGAGGTGGCGCGCGGTGTCGTCGAGGACATCGGCCTGCGCCAGGACATCCAGCGCGCCGCCACCAACCCGCAGGCGGCCGCGCGCCGCGTCGGCAACGTGGAGGGCATCCTCAACGTCTTCAAGCGCCGCGACGACAAGGGCCAGGGCGACCGCAAGAGCTTCGCCGACTTCCTGCGCATCCTGTCGCTGCGCGAGGAGGGCGAGGACGACGACCCGACGGACGTGGTGACGCTGACCACCATGCACGGGGCCAAGGGGCTCGAGTTCCGCGCGGTGTTCGTGCTCGGCCTCGAGGAGGGGCTGATGCCGCATTCACGCTCCACCAGCGAGCGCGCCACCGACGTGGCCGGGCCCGGCGGCGACGACGCCGGCGTCGGCTCGCACAGCCTCGAGGAGGAGCGGCGCCTGTTCTACGTGGCGGTCACCCGCGCCCGCGACCGGCTCTACCTCTGCCGCTGCCAGCTGCGCGGCGTGCGCGGCAAGATGGCGCAGCGCGCGCCGAGCCGCTTCCTGCTCGAGCTGCCCGAGGAGCTGCTCACCTCGCGCGAGGAGTCCGCGCCCATCGCGCCGGAGGTGGCCAAGACCAGGGCCGGCGTGGAGGGCGTGCTCGCTGCGCTTTTCGGCGGCGACGCCGCCCCGCCGCAGCCGCCGTCGCGCCCGGGTTCGAGCCCGGCCGCCCCGGGGCCGTTCACCCCGGCGGTGGCGCGGCCTGCGGGACCAGCGCCCGCCGCGCCACCCGCTCCGGCGGGGCCGCCCAGGCCCTTCAATCCGCCGGTGTTTCCGCCGGGCACGTTCGTGCCGCCGCCCTTCGTGCCCCGCCGCAGACCGTGAGGCGCTTCCCACGTATCATCGGCGGATGTCTTCGTCGCGCTCCCGCCTCGGTCTCGTCGTCGCGCTGACGTCGGTGCTCGCCGCGCCTGCGGCGTGCGGCGGCGAAGAGTTCACCTCCGACGACGCGGCCGGTACCGCTGGCCCCGGCGGCGACGGCTCCGGCGCGAGCGGTGGCGGCAACGCGACGGGGACAGCGGCGTCGGCAGGAGGCGCCGGCGGCATGGGCACCAGCGCCGGCACCTGCGCATCGAGCGACGAGGTCTGCATCGATGTCCCGGACGCGTGGTCCGGCCCGGTGGTGCTTTTGCTCGACGTCGGTGAGCCGCCGGCGTGCGGCGGCAACTGGCCGATCGAGGATCGGGCCACCGTGCAGGGCCCGGCGGTCGGGGAGCACAGCTGCTCGGCGTGCGAGTGCGCCGCGCCGACGGGCGGCGACTGCCAGTCACCGGCGTACACGACCTACTCCAACCAGTCGTGCACGACGAAGAAGGACGACGGCGACGCGGGCTCCGGCTGCTACCAGATTCCCAACAGCGGCGGGTCCGGCCTCATCGCCCAGGCAGCGCTGGCCACGCCCGGGGACTGCCTGGCAACGGGCGGCGACCCGATCGTGGCAGCTCCCGAGTGGACGGCGCGCGGCCGCGCTTGCGCCGGCGCGACGGCGGGTGACGCTTGCGGCGGAGGCACCTGTTATCCGGCGCCCGAGGGCGATGCGCGAATCTGCGTATATCGCAGCGGGGAACACAACTGCCCCAATAGTTGGTCGAACCAGCACGTGCTGTACGAGGATTGGGACGACGAGCGCTCGTGCACCGCGTGCACATGCGGCGAGGAGAGCGGCGCGGTGTGCCCCGGTACGCTGTACGGCTACTCGGTCACCGCTTGCGATGCGAGCAATCCATCCGCGAGCTCGGTGACGCTCGCGCAGGATGGGTTGTGCAAGTTCATCCCCGGGAACCAGATCAAGCAGCTCTACTGGCTACCCGGCGCGCGGGTGGCCGGCACCTGCCCAGCCGGGAGCAGCGAGCCCGAAGGCGAGGTGATGCCCGTCGACCCGATCACCTACTGCTGCCGCGGCGGCTGAGGGCAACCGCGGCGCTCAGCTCGGCAGCTCTTCTCCGCGCAGCAGGCGCCGGATGTTGCTGGCGTGGCGCACGAAGACCATCACCGCGATGGCCGCGGCCGTCGCCAGCAGCGCGCGCGGCGCGTCCGGGCCATCGCGCCACGGCGTGCCGCTCCGCAACGCCGCCGTGACCGCCACCGCCACCAGCGTGCCGGCGAGGGAGCCCACGCTGGATCGCTTCGTCGACTTGCGCAGCACGCCGTAGGTCACCGCCATGGCCAGCCCGGCGGCGGGCACGGCGACGAGCATCACCCCGGCGGTGGTGGCCACGCCCTTTCCGCCACGGAAGCCGTGCCAGATGGGGGCGAGGTGCCCGAGCACCGCGGCCACCGCGACGCCGCCCATCCACCACTCGTCGGCCGGCAACAGCAGACGTGCTGCCAGCACCGGCACCACGCCCTTCAGGGCGTCGAGCAGCATGACCGCGCGCCCGGTGCCCTTGCCGAGAGCGCGCCCCACGTTGGTGGCGCCGATGTTGCCGCTGCCCACGGCGCGAAGGTCGATGCCGGCACGCTTCGCCGCCACCAGCCCGAAGGAGATCGAGCCGAGCAGATATGCGACGACGACCAGCGCCGGCCCGACCACGCCGGGCAGCCTAGCCGCATCCGGCCGGTGCCGCCGCCGAGCCGCGCTCGCGCGTCCCCTTCCGAGCGCCAACCCGGCAGAGGCATTGACGAAACCTGGCTGGGCAGTAGCTTGCCGGGGCGGCGGGGCTCGCATGGTTTCCGGCGCCCACGTTGACCGCCGGCGGCCGCGACCCCACGCCACCATCCCGCGACGCGTCAGGTGCGCCGGGCGCGGGTCGTCCTTCCGCCGGCATGTCTTCCCAGCAAGCAACCATGTCGAGCCCCGCCGACCCGATCGCCAGCGACCCCGGCGAAGCCGCGGCGGACGACGAGATACCCCATCGAGGCATCGCGGGACTGAAGCGCGAGGCGCGCGCCACGCTGCACCTCGCCCTGCCCATCACCTTCGCGCAGATCGCGCTGATCACCATGGGTCTGGTGGACGCCGCCCTGGTCGGCCGCGTCTCCCAGTCCGAGCTGGCGGCGGTGTCCATCGGCAACGCGCTGGTCTTCGCCATGATCTGCCCGGCCATGGGCGTGACGCTGGCGGTGGAGCCCCTCGCCTCGCAGGCGGTCGGCGCCGGGGATCTCCCTCGCGCCTGGCGCGCGGTCCGCGCGGCGGCGGCGGCGGTGCTGCTGCTGTAGCTGCCGAACATGTCCCTGGCCGGCCTGTTGACCATCCTGCTCGAGCCCGCCGGCGTCGATCCGGTGGTGGCAGCGTCGGTGAGGCGCTACGTGCTGGCGCGGTTGCCGGGCATCCCCGGCTTCCTCCTGTTCATCGCCGTCAAGGCGTACCTCGAGGCGCGGGGGATGACCCGGCCGCTCTTCATCATCGGCTGGGCCGCCAACGTGGTGAATCTGGTGGTCGCTTCCCTGCTCGTCTTCGGCGACCGCGCCTTGGAGCGCATCGGCCTGCCCGGCATCGGCTTGCCCGCGCTGGGCAGCCTGGGCGCGGGCATCGCCACCAGCGTGGCCAGCACCCTGCTCGCGGTGCTCACCCTGCACACCGCGTGGCGCGCGCGCCCCATGGGCAGCTCGCTGCTGCGCGGCGAGCACGCCGAGGTGCGGGCGTCGGCGCGCACCCTGGCGCGCGTCGGGGTCCCCATCGGCATGCAGCTGCTCACCGAGGTCGGCGTCTTCGCAGCCATCACCGTGATCATGGGCCGGCTCGGTGCCACCGCCACCGCCGCGCACCAGATCGCGCTGGGTCTGGCCAGCTTCACCTTCATGGCCGTCATCGGGATGAGCAACGCCACCGCCGTGCGCGTGGGGCGCGCCGTCGGCGCCGGCGAGCGGCATGGTCCGCGCCGCGCCGGGGTGGTGGGCATCGGGCTCGGCGCCGTCTACATGGTGGTCTGCGCCGTGCTCTTCCTGCTCTTCCCGCGCCCGCTGGCGGCGCTTTTCACCGAGGACGCGTCGGTGCTCGATGCGGCCGTCCCGCTCATGCGCATCGCCGCCATCTTCCAGATCGCCGACGGCGTGCAGGGCGTGGCCAGCGGCGCGCTGCGGGGCGCTGCCGACACGCGCTTCGCATCGCTGGCCAACGTCGTCTGCCACTGGTGCATCGGCCTACCCATCGCCCTCTTCCTGGGCTTCTCCATGAACATGGGGGCGCCAGGCCTGTGGTGGGGGCTGTGCGCCGGCCTCTTCGCCGCGGCGGTGATGCTGGTGACGCGATTCGTGCGCCTCTCGTCGCGCGCCATCGCCGCGGTGGCGCACTGAGGACAGCGGTCGAGGCGCGGGGCCTCAGTAACAGTCCTGCGCCTCGTCCGGGCAGGAGTCCGGACAGGCGTAGCAGAAGATGCAGCCGCCCACGTCCAGCCACTGCGGGCCGCCGGGCATCTGCAGGCAGCTCTGGTAGCAGAGGTCGTCGCTGCCGCACTGGTAGACGCACTCGTCGACGTCGGCGCACGCCTGGTTGTTCATGCAGGCGTCGACGTCGGCGGCGCAGTCCGAGGCCACGGCGCAGTCGAAGCAGCCATTGCAGTCGCCGCCGCCGTTGCAGGAGCCGACCGGATCGCCGCCGCTCGACGCCGCGCTGGTGCCGCCGGTGGTCGCGGCGCCGCTCGTCGTGCCGCCGCTCGTCGTGCCACCGCTCGTCGCGCCACCGCTCGTGGCGGCGCTGGTGGGGCCATCGTCGGCCTCACCGCTGCTGCCGTCGGCGCCGCTGGTGCCGTGACCGGTGGGGTCACCGCTGCCGCCGGAGTCGTCGCCGGAGCTGTCGCCGGGGACGAACGTCTCGCCCTCGTCCTCCTCGCTGCCGACGCTGCCCATCCCGTCGGTGCTCTGGCCGCCCTGCGCGCAGGCCCCGGCCAGCGCCGCGCCGGCGCCGAGCAGGACCACCGTCATCAACCACCGTGCTCGCGGCATGGTTCCTCCGGATGCCTCACTTCGGGTCGGGGACGGGCGTGGTGCCGACCTGGGTGCCGGGCGTGCCCGTCCAGCGGAAGGAGTCGACGATCGTCCTCCCCGTCATCGTCGCTCTCGAAGCCGCCGTCTGCCTTCGGGGAGCACGCGGCCGCGGTGGACGCGACGCCGAGCAAAGCGATGACGCAAACAGTCAGGGCCCGGTGATGCGAACGCTCGAGCGAGGCAACCTCCACGCGCAGGTGCGTACAGCACGGCGCGCGCCAAGGTCGCGGCGCGGGATCCTGGCCGCGACGCGCCGGCCGGCACGTCGCCACAGCCACGCGCGGCCCACTGCAGCCACCAGCGCTGCACACTGAAGTGCGCACTCCGCCGGGTCCGCCCGCCGCCGAAGCGATCGCCCGAAGCGCCGCGTGCGCCCGCTAGCGTCGGGGTTCACTGCGGGCCGAACGGCGCCGGCAACGCGGGCAGAGTGCCGGGCGCGGGCACCGGGAAGCCCGTGGGCATCGGCGGCAGGCCGGGCAGCTGGGGGAACGTGCCTGCGGGCAGCCCGGGGATCTGCAACCCCGGCGGCAGCAGCCCGCCACCGGCGTAGAGCTGGGTGACGGTGGCCCGGTCCATCGAGCTCAGACCCTCGCGCTGGCCGATGCGCACGCCCGGCGTGGTGGGGATGATCGTCGGGTTGCCGCGGATGCTGAAGGCCGTCTGCCCGTAGTGCATGAGGCTGCCGTAGTCGTAGGCGCCGACATCGCGGGCAATGGTGTCGTGGCGCTCGAAGGCGGAGCGGAACGCCGGATCGATCTCCTCCCAGACGATGGTGATGAAGGCGTCGCGATCGCTGCGCGACTGCTCGTGGAAGAACCCGGCGCTGTGCAGGATCTCGTGCATCACGCTGCCCGTGCTGCCGTAGCAGTCGGAGTTGATGGTCTGCGCGCCGCCGATGCGACCCACGTGCGAGTTGCAGCCCTCGCCCACCTCGCGGAAGACCACGTAGTCGGTGTCGGTGGGGCGGCGCGGGATAACCTCGAGCTCGGTCTCGTTGATGCGCGCGATGGCCTCGAGCACGGTTTGCCGGTGCCCGGAGAGCGAGGCGTCGAGCTCGTAGGGGATGATGCCCCCGGGCCAGAGGTACTCGTTGTTCTTCACCACCACCGCCCCCATCACCTGGCCTCCGGCGCCGGGGCGGACGCCGTAGCGCTGCCCGAGCTGGCTGGTGGGACCGAGCACGATGTCGCCCTCCATCACCGCCACGCCGCCAACGTTGGCGAAGGGCACGCGCTGCGGCGCGGTGGTGCCCGGCAGGACGAGCATCGCCGAGCCCGGCTGGGCAGGGGCCCCGGGGCGGAAGGCCTCCGCGCCCGCCGTGCCCCGGCCGGGCCCCCGGTACGGTGGCGGCCAGCCGGCGCGGCGGTCCGGCCCACGCGAGGCGCAGGCGGTGGTCACCAGAGCGACCAGGCAGAGCGCGGCCGCCGCCCGGCAGCGAGTACGAAGCGTGGTGTCGGCGATCTTCCCCAAGGTTGAGACTTGTACGGCGACCGTGGCGTGTTGCTTCGTCGCGCTCACCGGAAGTTCTGCACCGACCACACCGCGCCGTCCGCGCCCTCGTGGAAGCCGCAGGCCACCTTGGCGTACTGTGTGCTCGACATGTTGATGTAGTGGCCGTGGGCCGAGAAATCCTCGCCTGGCCCTTCATCCCACATCATCTGCAGGCAACCGGCGATCATCTGCTCCGGCGGGCCGGGCCAGCCCGGGCACTCGTTCTGCGCGCTCTCCATGCACTGGCCGAAGGCGCCGTGCGGCTCCCCGGTCTGCGCGTCGCTGGCCGCCTCGCCGTCCGAGCAACCCTCGGCGTCGGCCCAGCGCTCCAGGGGGCCGAGGCCGATGCTGGCGCGATGCTGGTTGATGGTGTCCACGCAGAGCCCCGCGGCGCTGCCGTCCCCGCCGCCGGTGGGGCCACCCGTCGGTCCGCCGCTGCTGTCGTTGTCGGAGCCGCCGCTGGCGCCGGTGAAGATCCCGGCAGCGCCGTCGCCGTCGTCGTCGCCGCCCCCTCCGCCCCGGTCGCTACCACACCCCATCGCCCAGAGTGACAGCGAGACGGCGAAGAGCGCGCGCAACAACGACATCGTCCAACGCTAGCACTGGCGCTGCAGGCTCGGCGGATGGAGTGAGCTTGGAGCTGCGGCGTGGCCAACGAGAGTCCGGCGAGAGTGTGTGCCGACGGCGCGCCGCACACACACACTCGCCAGGTCAGTCGAGCCGTTTTGCGGCGTCTTCCAGGGAGAGCGCGCCGGGGAGACGCACATCGACGGCGAATGGCTCCCGCGCGGCCTGGCCATGCCTCTGCGCTTGGGTGAGGGCCGGCGCCACGCCGAACGCCGCCTCCAGCACCGGCACCAGCGCCGCGGTGACCGTGGCCAGCGTGCCCTCGTCGTTGGGCGCGCGCAGGCGGTCCTCGATGGAGAAGCGCAGCTCGTCGCTGCGGAAGCGCAGCGCCAGCGCCGGGTCGGTCTCCAGCAGACGCGCCGCGCGGACCACCTTCTTCAGGGCGACGCCGATGCGCTCGCCCAGCGACCCGGCGGCGCCGCGCTTGCGTGCGTACTTCAGGCCCAGGCGTCCGTCGCTGCCGTGCTCGAAGCCGTAGTGCGCCTCGTGCGCCACCAGCAGCACGCCGGGGCCACCATGGACGTGGGCGTAGTCGGCGACGTCGATGAGCAGCTCGTCGAGCGCGCGCTCCTGGATCCAGCGGTGGAAGGCGCGGGTCACGTCGTGCGGCGCCGCGCTGGCGCTGTCGGCGACGAAGAGCTTGAAGGTGACGTTCTGGGTGTCCATCGCTGGGCGAGGCCGGGGTGCTGCGGCTCTATACCTGAACCGGCCCCTCGCTCATGCGCCCATAGCACGCGTGCGCGGCCTCGATGAAGAGCGTCGCCTCCTCCACGCGCTGGTGCGCCACCTCGGGCGACAGACCGCTGAGCGGCTGGCCGTGCACGTGGAACAGGTACTGGGCGAACTTGTCACCGGCGAACGGGTCGTTGAAGAGCTTGGTGTCCACCAGGCGCTCGCGGAACTCGGCCACCACCACCTCGGCGTCGTCCTTGATGTTCTGGTTCACGCTCCGGGTGAGCGCCTTGGCTGCGCTGATCATCGACTGGTAGGCCAGCTCCACCGCGCGGTCGGGGTCGCCCTTGTCGAGCGAGAGCTGGGCCTCGAAGACCTCGCGCTCGCTCTCGGCCAGGCCGAACTCCACGAAGGGCACCACCTCGCCGGCGCACTCGCCGACGCCCAGGTCGCCGATGCTGTACTCGCGCGGGTCGCCCCAGTCCGAGTAGAAGGAGGCGTCCTCGGCGCGGCTCGGTACCTTGATCAGGTCGTCGAGCAACGATCGCAGCTTGGCCTTGCCGATGCGCTGGATGAAGCTCTGGAACGTCTCCTTCCCCTGGCGCTGCGACCGGAAGGTGTCGGTCAGGCGCACCACCACCTGGGGGATGTTCTTCGAGGGGACCGCGCCGATGGCCAGCCCGAAGGCGCCGGCGTTTTCCTTCCACTTGCCGCCCAGCACCACCTGGAAGTGGGGCACGGTGTATCCGGCCACCTTGCGGCTCACCCCCCAGAAGCCGAGGTCGGCGATGTGGTGCTGCCCGCAGGCGTTGAAGCAGCCGCTGACCTTGATGCGACGATCGCCGACCGCCTCGTCGGCGTGCATGGCCCGCTCCGCCAGGCGTGTGCGCAGCTCGCCGGCCAGGCCGCGCGAGCTGGAGATGCCGAGCTTGCAGGTGTCGGTCCCCGGGCAGGCGGTGACGTCGACGATGGTGCCCGCGCCCACGGCGCCGAGGCCAATCTGGCAGAGCGCGGCGTGGAGATCGGGCAGGTCGGCCTCGCTCACCCAGCGGAAGGCGATGTTCTGCTCCACCGTGCAGCGCACGTTGTCACCGGTGAAGCGCCGGGCCAGATCGGCGAGGGCGCGCATCTGGTCGCTGGTCAGGTCGCCGAGCGGCAGCGCCACGGTGACCACCGCGTAGCCCTCCTGGCGCTGCATGCGCACGTTGGTTGCCCGCCAGGCGTCGAAGCCCTGCGGGCGCGGCCCTTTGCCAAGCTTGATGGGCGGGCGCAGCGGCTGCTCCTGGTGGCGGTCGATCCCGTCGAGCCACGACGTCCAGCGCGGGTCCTCGGGCAGGGCGGCGCGCTCCTCCAGCACCATGCGCTTGAACTCGTCGATGCCCAGCTTGGAGACGTTGAACTTGAGGCGTGCGCGGGCACGGTTCTTCTTCTCGCCGATGCGCGCGAAGACACGGGAGATGGCCTGGGAGATGGGGAAGAGCTCGCGCTCGGGTAGGAACTCGTCGAAGAGCTTGGCCTCCTGCGGCACCGCGCCCAGGCCACCGCCGACGTAGAGCTCGAAGCCGCGCTCCTCCTTGCCAAAGGCGACGCGCCGCTTGGCGATGGCACCCAGGTCGTGCATCGAGGTCAGCGCGCACGCCTCCTCCTTGCAGCCGCTGAAGGCGATCTTGAACTTGCGCCCGAAGTCCTGGGTGTCGGGGTGGCCGAGCAGGAACATGGCCAGCGCGTGCGCGTAGGGCGTGGTGTCGAAGCCCTCGGTGGGGCAGACGCCGGAGTACGGGCAGGCTGTGACGTTGCGCACCGAGTTGCCGCAGGCCTCGCGGGTGGTGATGCCCACCGCGGCGAGGCGCCGCATGAGCGAGGGCGTGTCGTCGATGACCACGAAGTGCAGCTGCACGTCCTGGCGCGTGGTCACGTGGAGGATGGCGTCCGAGTACTCCTCGGCGACCTCGGCGAGCACGTCCATCTGCTCGGCGGTCAGGCCACCGAACGGGATCTTGATGCGCATCATCCCCGGCGCGTCCCAGACCGTGCTCGGGCCCTTGGTCAGCGGGCCGCACGGGAACTCGAGCTGCTGGGTGCGGATGCCGTCGTTGCGCTGGCCGTTGTCGTAGCGCTGGCCGTAGATGCCGCGGCGCAGGCGCGTCTCGGCGAAGAGCTTCTCCTCGATCTTTCCGAGCTTGCGCAGCTCGAGCTGCGTCTCGAAGGCGTCGATCTCCTTCGCCAGGTCGGGGGCAATCTTGCCCTCGAGGCGCTCCTTCCAGCTCGTCGATTCCATCGCTTTCCCGCCGTAAACTTGGGACTTTCCAGACGCTTGGAGTGTTCTCTCACTATTCCGACGTGTCAAGTGGCACAATCCCCGCCGCCGTGGCCCAGACGCCCCGTCCCAAGCCCGAGCCGCCGAGCTCGACCGACGCCGTGCACGCCGGGGCGCGCCGGGTGCGCCCTGATCACGCGCTGGCGCCCGGGCTGGCGCTGACCGCGACCTACACCTTCGCCGACAGCGCCGACCTCGCTCGCTACATGCGCGGCGAGGACCCTGATCCGACGCGCGAGGAGTACGGCCGCTACGGCAACCCGACGGTACGGGAGGTGGAGAACCGCCTGGCGGCGCTCGATCGTGGCGAGGACGCGCTCCTCTTCGCCAGCGGCATGGCGGCCATCAGCACCGCCACGCTGGCCCTCCTCAAGGCCGGCGACCACGTGGTCCTCTTCCGCGATGTCTACCGGCGCACGCGCTTCCTCGTCCTGCAGACGCTGGCGCGGCTCGGCGTCGAGCACACCCTGGTCGAGCCTGCCGATCTCGACGGCCTGGAGGCGGCCATCACCCCACGCACGCGGCTGGCGATCACCGAGTCGCCGACCAACCCCTACCTGCGCTGCCTCGACCTGGAGCGCTTCGCCACCATCTGCAGGGGCGCCCGCGTGCGCTCCATGGTCGACGCCACCTTCGCCACACCCATCAACGCCCGGCCCCTGGAGCTCGGCGTCGACCTGGTGGCGCACAGCTGCACCAAGTACATCGCCGGTCACAACGACGTGCTCGCCGGGTCGCTCACCGGCAGCGCGTCGCTGATCTCCCTGGTGCGCGAGCTGCGCTCGGTGCTCGGAGGCATCGTCGACCCGCACGCTGCCTGGATGGTCGGGCGCGGGCTGAAGACGCTGGCGCTGCGCGTGGCGCGGCAGAACCAGACCGGGCTGGCCGTGGCGCAGGCCCTGGCCGGGCACGCCGCCGTCGAGCGCGTCCACTATCCGCTGCTGCCTTCTCATCCCGACCACGCCATCGCGCGCGCAGCTCGCCGGCGGCGGCGGCGTGGTGAGCTTCGTGGTGCGCGGCGGGCGCGCCGCGGCCGGCCGCGTCGTCGACGGCTTCCGCCTGGCGGCCATCGCCCCCAGCCTCGGCGGCGTCGAGACGCTGGTCGAGCAGCCGGCGCTGATGAGCTTCGCCGAGCTCGACGACGAGGGTCTGCGCGCGGCCGGCATCGAGCCCGGCCTCATCCGCCTGGCGGTGGGCATCGAGGAGACGGCCGACGGGGTGGGCGACGCGCTCGCCGCGGCCGACGCAGCCGACGCGGCGCTCGGCTGAACGCCCGGCTCAGAAGGCGGTGCGGAAGTTGAGCCCGCCGCCGTTGCGCGAAAACCAAGGCGTGACCTTGCGGCCGGCCGGGGCGTCGCGCTTGCCGGTCGTCGCGGCGGCGGGCGCGCCCGGGTCCTGCACCAGGTACCAGACCAGCCCGAGCCCAGCGACGCCGGCGCCGGCGGCGGCCAGGCCGATGCCCAGGTTCACCGTGCCGGCGGCGCTCTTGGCGTCGTCGAAGACCGGATCCTCCGGCGCTGCCACGCACTCCTTGTCGGAGTAGCTGCAGTTGTCGGGCACGTCGCCCAGCCCGACGCCGATGATCACCGCGCCGACGGCGGCGGTGACCAGGCCGGCACCGGCGATGACCAGCGGCACCACGGAGCGCGAAGGCTGCTCGGCGTCGTCCGCGGAGGCCATGGCCGCCGGGGCGGCGGCGGAGGAGGCCGGTGCCGCCGCAGCGGGTGACGGGTCCTCGAAGGTCGCCGCGACGGTCCGGCCCTTCTCGCCCTGGCTGACGACCACCTTCTGCTCGATGGTCTTGTCCCCGTAGACGAAGCGCACCGTGCGGCTGCCGGGATCGAGCTCGTAGCTCTTGCCGGTCAGCTTGCTGGCCACGGCCACGTCGTCGACGAACACCGACACGTCGGGCAGGTCGTTGCCGCGCCCGTCTCTGGCCACGAAGGTCACCGTCGGCACGATGCGCTGCAGCTCCTCGCTGAAACGCGCGCAGTCGGACTGCACCATCGACGGGCAAGCGCTCTGCGCGCACTTCAGGAACTGCTCCCGCGCCTCGGAGACCTTGCCGGCTTCGCGCAGGTCCTGCCCCTTGCCATGCGCCTCCAGGCAGGCGTCCTTGCTCTGTGGCCACGCGACTGCCGGCACGAGCAGGGCCGTGACGAGCGCGGAGGCGGCGAGCCAGCGGCGCGCGGGCACGGTGGTGTTGGGGATGAGCATGGATTCACCTCGTCGCGACGCGGGTCGAAGAGCGACCGCGCCGCCTCAAATACAGCCGGGTTTGTAGACCTTCTTGGTGCCGTCGTAGAAGAACGGGGGATTGCAGTTGCTGGAGGGCGCCGGGTCGTCGCGGGGCGCAACGGCCGCGGGGCTCGCCGGGCGCCGTGCTCCGGGACGCGACACCGGCCGCGCCTCCGCCGCGGCCTTGACGGCCGCGGTGGCGGTCGCGGCGGCGGTGGCGGTGGCGGTGGCGGTGGCCGCGGGGCTTCGGCGCTGGCCACCGCCGGCGCGGTCTCTTCCGCCGGCGCCACGGTGGCGGCCGGGAGCGGAGGCGGCGCGGGGCTGCTCGCCGCCGACACGCGCTCCGGTACGACGCCATCCGGCGTGCCGCCGGTGCGCGACAGGAGGAGCCCGAGGAGCACGACGCCGACGGCGGCGCCGACGAAGGCGAGCAGCGGCCAGGAACGGCGCCGCTCCGGTGGAGGTTCGCGGGTGGGTGCGGCGGTTCCGTTCGGTGTGCCCATGGACTCCGAGACAGGCAGATGCTCGACATTGATGTTACGGCTGGGCGTCGCGTCCTGCAGCAGCGGCGCCAGCGAGGTCTCCGTCGGCGCCGGCTCCTCGCCTGCGCGCAGCCGGGCCAGGCTGCGCTCGACGGCGCTGCGCGTATCGGCCGCCTCGGCGGCGAACATCTCGGTCACCACCTTGGCCACGTCGCGCAGGCCGGGGTCGTCGCCGCTCTGCGCCAGCCAGCTCTCGAGGTCGCCGAGCATGGCGCCCGCGCTGGGATAGCGCTCATCGACGTCGTCGGCGAGCGCCTTGCGGCAGATGGCGGCCAGCGCTTCCGGTGCGTCCGGTGCCACCTCGGACAGCAACGGGAGCTTTCCGTGGATGAGGCTGGTCAGCACCTCGAGGTCGGTGCGAGTGCCCCAGTAGCGCTTGCCGCTGATGGCCTCGAAGAGCATGACGCCGACCGCGAAGACGTCGATGCGCGCGTCGGCCTCGCCGCCGAGCTGCTCCGGCGCCATGTAGCTCGGCTTCCCCTTGAGCATGCCGGTGCGCGTCTCCAGCCTGGAGTCGACTGCCTTGGCGATGCCGAAGTCGACCAGCTTCACCTGACCGTCGAAGGTGATGAAGACGTTCTGCGGGTTGACGTCGCGGTGCACGACGCCGATCGACTTGCCGTCGAAGTCGGTGAGCGTGTGCGCGTAGTCGAGCCCGCGCAGCGCCTCGCACAGGACGCGCATGTTCATGGCGCGCGTGAAGCCGGGGTGACGGCGACGGAGCACTCGAGAGAGCGAGCGCCCGTTCAGGTAGTCCATGACGATGAAGTGGAAGTTGCCCTCCGTCCCTACCTCGTACGTCTGCACGATGTTCGGGTGGCTGAGGCGCGCCGCCAGGCGCGCCTCCTCGAAGAACATCTCCAGGAACGCGGGATCGTCGGCCAGCTCCTGCTGCAGGACCTTGAGGATGAGCAGCTTGTTGAAGCCTCCCCGGCCCTGGGCAACGGAGAGGTAGACCACTCCCATGCCGCCGCGGGCGACCTCGGCCACGAGCTGATACTTGCCGAGACGGCGGGGCGCGCTCATTCGAAGAAGCTGATCGGCGTCCCTTCGCGCCAGTAGTAGACGTTGCGGAAGTTGCCCTCGGGCGTGATCTCCGTGCCCCACACCGAGCGGGAGTAGTTGTGGTTGTCCGCCGAGAACCCCGATGTGGCCCCGAGCCCGAGGGAGAGATCGGGGAGCGTCTCGAAGGTGTCGACCAGCGACGGCGCGGTGAACTCGCCCTGGTGCGCGAGCAAGCCGGCGATGAAGACACGGCCGCTCAGGTACCCCTCCAGCGAGGTGAAGTTCGGGTCCGCGCCCGTCTCGGCCAGGAGCTGCTTGTAGGTCAGCACCGCGTCGCTGGAGTCCTCGTCGTAGTTGGGCACGACCTGGGTCACCAGGACGTCGTCGGTGTATGGCTGCGCGCCGTTGGGCGTGGACACCGTGCCCGCGTCGCGCAGGCGGCTGGCCAGGGAGTTGGGCCCGACGAAGGAGACGTTGCTGAAGACGAGCGTCAGCCGTGCGGCTGCCTCCACGTCGTCGTATTGCCAGTCGCGCAGAGCCTTGATGAAGTTGGTCCCTGCGCCGTAGGTGTCGGTCATGAAGATGCCGACGACGTGCTCGGCGGTGTCCCCCTCCAGCAACGAGGTCAGGTACGCAGCCACGTTCTCCACCTGCTCGGGCACGCTGCCGATGTCGTCGCGCTGGTACCGGTAGCGGGCGATCTCCTCGCCCGCCGGCAGAGCAGCGAGCTTCCCCTCTTCAGTCAGCTCGGCGTACGCCTTGGTGAGACCGTCGTAGCCGGCCTGGCCGAAGCTATCGTCCTGATCGAAGCTGACCAGGTGCGTGTGGTCGTCGACACCACGAGAGACGAAGTACTCCAGCGTGCCGCGGGCCTCCTGGGCGTAGCTGGCGCGGACATTGAAGATGTAGCGCTTGCAGGGCCCCGCCTTGTCGTCTCGCAGCATGGCCGCCGCGCCGGTGAAGGCGCCGAAGAACATGGTCTGCGTCTCCACCGCGATGGGCGCGAAGCGCACCATCGTCGGCGTTCCCACGTTGCCGATGACCGCCAGCACCGCGTCCGGGCCGCGGTCCAGCGCCCTGTCGGAGAACGGAGGTTGGCCGGCCACCGGCGGCGACGTGGTGGTGGGGCAGCGCGGCTGGGCCGTGCTTTCGACCACGTCGAGCAGGCCGTTGGCGTTCTCCTCGGCCAGCTCCGGACGGTACTCGTCGTCGCGGAAGTCGAGCTGCAGCGGCCGCCCGTGGATGCCACCCAGGGCGTTCTGCGCGTCGAACGCCAGGGTCACACCGCGCTTCATCTCGGTGCCCAGGTCCTGGCTGGGGCCGGAGGCGGCGGCCGACATGCCGAAGCGCAGCGGCAACGCCGACGCGTCGAAGCAGGTACCGCTGGCGCCTGCGGAGCCGCTGCACACCAGACCATCGCCGCAATCGGCGTCCTCCGTGCACGACTTGGGTGCGAAGTCGGTCGAGCACGACCAGCACGCTGACGACAGAGCGAGAGCAAGAGCAGCTCGGATGCGGGGCATGTTTGTCGGCAAAGGGAGTGGGGAGTGTCGCGGGGGCCCGAACGGCCCGTTGGGAGCCACTGACTTCGCAGCGCGCTGCGATCGTCGCGGCGAGATTCCTCGGCCTCGTGCCATGAGAGACAGCCGCGATCCATCCGTCAAGACGGCATACTCCCTACGGAGAAGGCGAACGTCCGGTACGTCCGTCCGCATGACCCCTACGAGACTCGTTGCTTCGATGCGCGAAACGCGGGCTGATCTCGATCGTGGACGCCCAGGTATCGCCATTGCTCGCACGGGCGCGCACCTGACGTGTCGCTGTGTGCAGCTATCGGCGCTGCGCTGGCGCGCCTGGCGCGACCGCGCTCGGCTTCGTCCGCACGGCCGCATGCACGGCCTCCAGCGCGCGCATGACGGTGGGCGCGCGATGCCTCAACACCTCGCGATATCGGCCGGGCGAGAGGCGCGCGTCGGGCAACAAGCGCTCGAGGATGTCGATGGCGTCGGCGCGCCGCGCCAGCTCGGTGCCTCCCATCTCCGAGACGACATCGCCGACCGCGCTCAGCGCCACCCAGACCGCCTCCTCGTCCGCGGACGAGGGTGAGCTGGGCGTGGACGCCGGGGCGGCGACGGGCACCTCGAACCACCGCGCGAACCGCGCCTGCAGCGCACGCGTGTCGCGCGCGCGCGCCTCCGCCAGCGCGCGCTCGCCCTCGGAGCGTGCCCCGGCGTCGAGCCCCATCTCGCTCTGCGCCGATGCCTCGTCAGCGGCGGCGTCGAGCGCCTCGATGTCTCGCGGG
>JBBJMR010000202.1:0-16269 GCA_037720395.1 Polyangiaceae bacterium | reverse complement strand
ACGTACCGCGAGTCGGTGCGCGCGCGCATCCTCATCGGCCTCGCCGGGGTGGCGGTCGCGGTGGCCTTCTACTCCATCGTCGTCGGCGCCTTCACCCTCGACAACGCCCCGCGCGTCGTCAGCGACCTGGGCGCGGCCTCCATCTCCGCCTTCAGCATCGCCGTGGCCATCGTCATCGGCGCCACCTCCCTCTACCGCGAGCTGGAGCAAAAGACGGTCTTCCCCATCCTGGCGCGCCCCATCCACCGCAGCGAGTACCTGGTCGGCAAGTACCTGGGGACGCTGCTGACCATCGTGGTGTTCGTCATGGCCGACGCCGGCCTGGTGCTCCACATCTCCGCGGCGCTGGCCGGGCGGCACCTCGGTCTGGTGCTCGGCGTCGGCCTGGGCACGGTGGCCCTGCTCGGCCTCGCCGCCTGGAGGGTGCCGCCGGCGCGCACCTACGGCCCCATCGCCTGGGCGGCGCTGCTGCTCCTCGCCGGCGCGCTGCTGGCTGGCGGTGCGCCCGACGAGCGGCGCGTGGTGCTGGGGGCCGCCGTGCTCACCGTGCTCGAGGTGGCGGTGGTCGCCGCGGTGGCCACCCTGTTCTCCTCCTTTTCCACGCCGTTCCTCTCGGCGCTGCTGACGCTCGGCATCTTCCTGGTGGGCCGCAACGCCGACGCGCTGGCCAGGCTGCCGGTGAAGTACTTCGGCGCCGCCGTGCACGAGGCCGGCGTGGTGCTGAGCAAGCTCGTCCCCAACCTTCAGCTCTACGTGCCGCCCCGCCCGCTGCTCACCGGGGAGGTCATCGCGCCCAGGCTGTCGGTGCACATCGGCCTGGCGGCGGCGTACGGCCTGGCCTGGACCATCGCGCTCTTGACGGTGGCTGCGCTCGTCTTCCGGCGGCGCGACTTCTTGTGAGCGACCCGTCGGGCGCCGGCGCGCAGCGCAGGCCATGGCGAGCACTGCTCTGGGCGCTGGCCGTGGCCGGCGTGGTGGCGGCGGCGGCGTCGGCGCGCGTCATCCTCGCCGGAGAGGCGGAGATCGCCGCCAGCACCGCCGGGCTCAAGGCCGGCGACACGCGCGAGGCCATCGTCCACGCCCGCCGCGCTGCGGGTTGGTACGCGCCGGGCGCGCCCCACGTTCGCGTGGCCTACCAGCGACTGGTGGTGCTGGCCACCACCGCGGAGGGGCTCGGCGATCGCGACACCGCGCTCTACGCCTGGAACGCGGTGCGCAGCTCGTCCATCGAGACGCGCTGGCTGGTGACGCCGCACGCCGAGGACCTGGCGCGCGCCGACCAGGCGATCGCCAGGCTGCACGCCGCCGCGCCCCGGCCCCCGGGGACACGCGTTGACCCGACCGAGGTCGTCCTGGCGCGCGAGCTCGAGGCGCTGTCGCGCGACGACGCGCCGCGCGTCGGGTGGGTGGTGGCGCTGGTGGCGGCCTTCGCGTGCTGGTGTGGCGGCGCAGTATGGGTGGTGCGGCGCGCGGTGGACGCCACCGGACGCCTGGTGCTGTCGCGCGCGACGCCGGGGCTGGCGGTGGCCGTCGGCGAGGTGCTGCTCTGGCTGCTCGCCGTCTGGCGGGCCTGAGCGGCGCCGGAACTTGGCCCGCCCTCCGCGCCTCGGCTACGCCCGGCGCATGGATCGCCGCACCAGCCACCGCGTCCAGGTCGATCTCGCCGTCGAGGAGCGCACCGACGGCGCCCGCTACTTCCAGCGCGCCGCGGACCTCTCCGAGAGCGGCGTCTGGCTGGCCAGCACCCTGCCGCACCCGCCCGGCACCCCCGTCGAGCTCGAGATCGCCCTGCCCGGCACGCCGATGCGCGTGCGCGGCGAGGTCGCCGGCAGCGATCGCCATCTCGGCATGGCGGTGCGCTTCGTCGCCCTCGGCGAGGACGAGCGCGAGCGCATCGGCGACTTCCTGCGCGTGCGCTGACGCGCGGCGCCGCCACCCGTCCAGACGCGCACCGCGCGGGGCTCATCCCGGCCGGGCGGCACTGCGGAGCGCCACCGCGCGCGTCAGCAGCCCGGGGGCTCGGTGCACTGCGCCCTCGCGCGGCGTGGCGCTGCCCTTGCGCACCCCGCACCAGATTGCTGCGCTCGAGGAGAGGCGGCGGGAACGGAGCGCACCGTCCGATGTCGAACTCGACATGCGCGCTCGCCTGCCCCTGGTCGTCTCGGTGCTGGCCGCCAGCGCGCTCGCCGGGTGCGGGGCACCCGATGGCGACAGCCGCGGGACGGCCTTCGTGTTCTTCGACGCCTCGGCCCGGAACGCCGGGCTGGCCCTGGTCGCCGGCACGGAGGTGCTCCCCGCCGAGGCGGTGCCGCTCGAGATCGACGCGCCGCTCGAGGCGTCGCTGCGCCGCCTGCCCGGGGGGCGCCCGCTGCGCCGCGGGGATGCGGTCCCCCCGGCAGCGCGGCTGGAGCAGCTGGCCACCGTGGGTCTGCAGCCCGACGAGGCGGTGCACGTGCGCGGCAGCGAAGGCGAGATGATGCGCGGCCCGGCCGACGCCGATCGCCTCTACCTGGTCGGGCCGGAGAAGGCGGTGCAGGAGCTGGCGGCGCGCTTCGGCGCCTGGCCGACGCGGCTCGATGGCTCCGAGGACGCGGCGGCGCTGGGGCGCGCCGATCGCTGGGTGCTGATCGCGCCCGACGTGCTCTCGCTGGTGGCCACCCTGGAGACCCGCGAGCTCGAGGATCTGGAGGCGGTGGTGCCGGCCTTCGCCGGCGGCGACGCGGCCGACGAACAGGATCGGGAGCTGGGGCGCGCGGCCGACGAGGAGGACACCGCGCGCAACGAGGCGCGCGCCATCGAGCGCGACCTGGCCGTGCTGGTGACCTTGGAGGGCGAGACGGGGCGTGGCTCCCTGCCCACGTTCGACTCCGGCGAAAGGATCCCGGTGCGCGCCAGGCTGGTCAACGAGTCGGCGCGCGCCCGCGCGGTGGTCCTGCCCGGCGATGGCAGCAGCGTGGGCTGGCGCGAGCCGTACGTGCGCTGGACGGTGGAGCGCGAGACGGCGCCGGGCGTCTGGCAGAAGCTGGCCGACGCGCCGTACTCGCGCTGCGGCCACTACGACCCCGACTGGCACACGGACGTGATGCTCCTCGCCCCGGGGGAGTCACAGCTCCTCGACAACATGATCTCGGTGGAAGGCCGCGCCGACATCCACGCTCCTGGCAAGTACCGGGCGCGCGCCCACTACGAGTACCGCGCCGGCTTCGGGACGCGGCGCTTCTCCGACCTGGTCGGGGTCGGCGTCTCCGACGAGGGATCGCCGTCGGCGCGCCTGATCGAGGCCGTCCCTGCCTTCGAGATCGTCTCCGCTCCGTTCGAGTTCCGGGTCGAGACCGGGCTGGTCCTCGAGGTGCGCCCGCGCGCGGCGGCCATCGACGCCGCAGCGCCGGACTCGGTGGAGGTGTGGCTGATGAACGGCTCGCGTGTGCCGCGCGCCCTCGGCCCCGGCAAGGTGAATGGCCTGGCGGTGCAGGTCGTCGACGAGACGGGGAAGGTCCTCTATCACCCCTTCTACCTCGAGGGACCCGACGTCGACGCGCGCGTGCTGGCGCCCGGCACCGGGGTGCGATTGCCGCTGGTCCTCGACGCCAGCTATTCGCGCTACCCGCCGCCGGACGACCTTCCCCGCGCCACCTGGGTGCGCGCCACCGGCTGGATGTCCGAGGGTCCCGAGGATCCCTCGCCGCAGACGCTGAGCAGCCCGCGCGTCGCCATGGCCGTGCGCGGCGCGCACTGACCGCTGCGCCGCGCGCCGCTCGGTTGCAGCCGAGCTGCTGGCGCGTGCTGCTCAGTCGCAGGCGAGCTGCTGGCGCGCGCGCGCGACCTCGACGGCGTAGCGCCCGTTCGGGTAGCGCGCGGCGTGGTCGCGCCAGTGCGCGCAGGCCTTGTCGCGGTCGCGCAGCTGCCAGGTGTAGATCCCCTGCTCGTAGCTCAGGCGCTCGCGCGTGGTGGCGCTGCCCGGGGTGGTCGCGGCCAGCGCGGCGGCCTCGGCGTAACGGCCCTGGCTGCGCAGCGACTCGATGCGCGCGATGGCGTCGACGGGCAGCGCATCGTCGCCAGGCGGCGCGGGCGGCGCGCCCGAGACGGCCGGCGACGACCCGGTGGCCATGGGCAGCGGCGGTGCCGGCAGCGCCACGCTGGCCACCGGCGCCGCGGCGGCGTCGGGCAGCTGATCGAGCGACACCTCGTCGAGCAGCGGCCAGGCCAGCGCTTGCCCCGGCATCAGGCGCACCGGCTCGCGGCCGGGCGCGGCGAACTCGATGGCCCCCTCGTGCAGGGTGACGTTGCCGGCTGCGCCGCGCTCCTCGACGGTGAAGCGCGTGCCGGTGATGCGGATCTCGCCCTGGGAGACGACGACGCGCCTCGGCGCCTCGGTGCGGCGCGGGTCGACGGCGAAGCCCACCTTGCCGCTGGCCACGCGCACGGCGGCGCCCTCGCGCACCAGGCGCGCGGCGCCGTCGACCTCGAGGGTCATCCCGGCCACCTCGTCGCGCAGCGTGCAGCGCCCGCGCGCCACGTCCACCGCGCTCACCTCTCCGCGCAGCAACAGGTCCTCGGAGCGCGCCACCACCACGAATCCCGCCACCTGCTCCATGACGCCCGGCCCGGAAACCGGCGACGCCACGCGGCGCGCGACGACGAGCGCGAACACCGCCAGCGCGGCCATGACCACCGCCGGCACCGCCAGCCAGCGCCGCGGGGTGTTGCGCGGCCTCCGGCGCGCGCGCGACAGGCCGCGGCGCGCTCGGCGCGTGCCTCCTCGGCGACGCGCAGCCGGGCCAGCACGCGCCGCTCCGCTCCGGCGGGCATCCCCCGCGCACCCAGGCGTCGATCGGCCTCGCGCAGCGCAGCGGCGAAATCACGCGCCATCGCCCACCTCCTCGGCGGCGGCAGCGCCGCCGTCCGGCATGCCCCAGCCCGCCTGCTGCACCCGAGCCCAGGCGCGCGCGCAGAGCTTGGAGACGTAGCCCTCGGACAGGGCCAGCGCCTCGGCGATCTCCTTCTGGCTCTTGCCGTCGAGCACCTTCATGCACAGCACCACACGCTCCCGCGCCGGCAGCTCGCCGAGCGTGCGCATGACCGCCGCCGCCTCCTCGCGCTCCTCGAAGAGATCGGCGGCGCTGCGCTCGGCGAGGTCGTCACTGGCCAGGAAGGTGCGGAGCTTGCCGACCCAGGACTGCTCCCGCCGCAGCCGCGAGACCGCCAGGTTCGCGGCCACCCGATAGAGCCAGCCGCCGCAGCTCTCCGGGTCCGCGAGCCCGGGCAGGTGCTCGAGCAGCTTGAGGAAGACGTCGTGGGTCACGTCCTCGGCCCACGCCGGGCGCCCGGCGCCGTAGCGCAGGCAGAGGCGATACACGTCGTCGCGGTGCAGGCGGTAGCTGGCGTCGAAGAGCGCGGAGGCGGGGGCGGCGTGGCGCGCGCGACGATCGAGATCGGCGGCCGCGAGCGGCTCGTCGAACGTCGGTGCGCTGGTGGTCACGCCTGCTCCACGCTTCACGGCGCGCGCAGTTTCCTCCGGGGCGGCGGTGCTGCAAGCAGCGCATCGCGCCAGGGCCCGGAAAACCGGGGGCAGCGCACGATTCCGCCCGGGCGACAGGGCGGCCGGCACGATTCCGCCGGGTTCGCGCTCCCTGGCTTCAGAGCGAGCGCGAGCGCGCCTCCGGGCCGAGGGCGGCGCGCACCAGCTCCGCGGCCTTCTGCACCAGCTCCAGGCGCAGCTCGGCGGCCGGCACCGGCTTGCCGGCGACCACCGCGGCCACCTCGCGCTTGTGCATCCCGGCCGGGCCGTAGGCCTGCAGGAGCACGCTCTGCCCGAGGGAGTGCACGGTGAGCACCACCGCCGGCTGCCAGGTCGGAGCGACCACCGCGAAGCCGTCCTGTACCAGCCGCACCACGATCTGCTTCTCGAGCGCGGTGCCGTCGAGGCGCTGGAAGGTGGCGTCGTCGAGCGTGGTCACGTCGACCGAGACGCTGGTCGCCTGCGACGCCGAGGGACCGCCGCCGCCGGGGCCCACGCTCACCGGCGTGGGCTGTGGCCGCGGCTGTGGCGCCGGGGCCGGGGCCGCCGGCGACGGTGGCAGCGGGATCGCGCCCAGGGTCTGCCGGGCGATGGCCGGATCGTACGAGAGCGGCAGCTCGCCGACGGCGCGCGGATAGGGATCGCTGGCGAACCGCACGCCGCCAATGACCAGCGTGGCCTGCTGGGCGTGGGCCGCCGCCTCGTCGCTGGTGAAGTCGACGTGGATGCGCTGGTCCTCGCCGGGGTCGACCTGGTAGAGGGAGCTGCTGCTGAGCGGCGCCAGGAAGCGGCCATCGGGGAGGCGCAGCGCGAGCCCGGCACGGTCGATGCGCATCGCCAGCGCGCCGTGGTTCTCGACGGTGAGCTTGACCCGGACGCGCCGGTCGTCGACGTCCACCTCGTGCACGCGCACGAAGAGCTCGCCCATCATCACCTGCGGCGCGAAGAGCTGGCGCCGCCCGGCCGAGCAAGCCCCGGCGAGCAGCATCGCCAGGGCGCACAGCGCCTGCAGGGCGAGGCCCGATGACCGCGCGCGCTCCCGTCTCGCCACCTGACGTGTCACCTGCGCCGCCTCCTCGTTCCTGCGTGCTCCACGCGCGACCCACCCCGGACTTTCCTCGGCCACGGCCGCGGCCGCAACCCGGAGCGTGGTCCGCCGGCGCGGCGGGCGCTTGGCCCGGACGCCGGGCGGGTGGTAACCCGAGGCATGGCGGCGCCGAGCGAGCTGGATGGGGCCATCGAGCGCTTCGCCTCGTACCTCGAGAACGAGCGGCGCAGCTCTCCGAACACCCGCGCCGCCTACCTCCGCGATCTGGCCCAGCTGGCGGCCTTCGCCGCCGAGCGCCTGGACAGGCCGCCGTCGCTCGGTGACCTGGACGTGCAGCTGCTTCGCGGGTGGCTCGGGTCGCTGGCGCGCACGCACGCCCCGCCGTCCATCGCCCGCAAGATCGGCGCGGCGCGCTCCTTCCTGCGCTGGCTGCACCGGCGCGGCCTGGTCGCGCGCAACGCCGCGCTGGAGCTGTCGCTGCCCAAGGTGCGCCGGCCGCTGCCCACCTTCCTCGACGTCGACGCCGCCGCCGAGGTCATGACCGCGCCCGGCACGGACAGCGGCGAGGGCCTGCGCGACCGGGCCATGCTCGAGCTGCTCTACGGCTGCGGGCTCCGCGTCTCCGAGCTGTGCGGGCTGAGCGTTGGCGACGTGGACCTCGGCCCCGACGGCGGTACGGTCCGCGTCGTCGGCAAAGGCAACAAGGAGCGGGCCGTCCCGCTCGGCAGCCACGGCGTGGCGGCGCTGCGCGCCTGGCTCGAGGTGCGCGCTGGCATGGCGCGCGTCGGGCGCGATGGGGAGGCCATGTTCGTTGCGCGCACCGGGCGCCGACTCGGCGTTCGCCGCGTACAGGTGCTGGTGCAGCGCTACGGCGCGCTCGGCGCCGGGCGCGCGGACCTGCACCCGCACGCGCTCCGCCACACCTGCGCCACCCACCTCATGGACGGCGGCGCCGATCTGCGTGCCATCCAGAAGATGCTCGGCCACAGCAGCCTCTCCACCACCCAGCGCTACACGCACGTCTCCATCGACCACCTGATGGCCGTCTACGACCGCGCCCATCCGCTGGCCAAGCGGCGGCCGGCGCGTGCGCGCTGAGGCACGCGCCGCACCGGCGGCAGGCTCCGGCCCGACGCGAGGCCGTTGACCGACACGCGAGGCGCTGTCCGCCGCGCCAGGCTGGTGACCGCCGGCGCGCCGCGCTATGCCGGCCGGAGATGACCGTCTCGCGCACGCACCGCTGGGCAGCGCGCTTCGCCCGCGGCGCCCTGTGCGCGTCGCTCGGCGGTCTCGGGGCGGCGCTGTGCGACGCCAGCTGGGCCGGCGGCGGGGCCACCTCGACCTCGACGCTCTTCCTCGCCGACGCGGGGCTGGTGGCGCCGCTGGCGCTGGTGCTGGCGGTGCTGGCAACGCTCCTCGGGCTGCTGCTCGACCCGGGCAACCCACCGTCGCCGGCCTCGCTCATCGCCGACCTGCGCCTGCGCGCGGTGGGGCGCCCCGCGGACGTGGCCGCGTTCGCGCCGCTCAGCGTGCTGGGCGGCTTCGCCTGGATGACGGCGACCGCGCACCTGGCGCGCGCGCTGCTCGGCGTCGACGCCAACGCGCGCCTGGTGGGCGTGGCCATCGGGGTTGGCTCGCTGGCGCTGGGGATCGTCAGCGCGCTCTGCGTGCTGGCGCTCACCCCGGCGCTGCGGCGGATGCTGGCCAAGTCGAGCGAGGGTCGTCCGGCCTGCGTCGACCCGGCGTGGACCGGCGGGGTCGCGGTCGGAGTGGCCCTGCTGCTCCTCCTCTATGGCGCCTTCATGGGCACGGTCTCCGGGGACAACGGGCTGTTCGGCGTGTACGGCATCCTCAAGCGAACGGAGCTCGACCTCCGCGCGCCGGTGGTCGCCATGGCCATCGCCGTCGCTGCGTTCTTCGGCCCGGCTGCGGCCCGGCGCGTGCCCGCCTGGACGGCGCTGATCATCGCCCTGCTCCCGCTCGGGCTCACCATGCGCGCTGCCCGGGCGCTCGACGACGGCGAGGCGGCCCAGGCCATCGAGCGCGGGGCCCCGGTCGGCAAGCTCATGCTGGCGCCGCTGCGGCGCGGCGGTGATCGCGACCACGACGGCCACTCCGCCTGGTTCGGCGGCGGCGACTGCAACGATGGCGACGGGGCCATCTACCCGGGCGCGCGCGAGGTGCCGGACAACGGAGTCGACGAGGACTGCTCCGGCACCGACCTGTCCGGTAAGGCCGGAGGCAAGGCGGGAGGCAAGCCCATCGCCGGCACCCCCCCGCAGGCCGGGACGGCCACCGCCGCGGCCCACCCCGCAGTGCCCAGGGACCTCAACGTCGTCTGGATCACCGTCGATACGCTGCGCTTCGACCTCGGCTTCGCCGGCAACCCGCGGCCCGTCTCGCCGCGCCTCGACGAGCTCGCCACGCACAGCACCGTCTTCGAGCGCGCGTACTCCCTTGCCTCGTACACCGGCAAGAGCATCGGCCCGATGCTCATCGGCAAGTACGGCAGCGAGACGCACCGCAACTGGGGCCACTTCAACACCTTCACCGAGGAGGACACCTTCCTCGCCGAGCGCCTGCAGAAGGCCGGCGTGCACACCATGGCCGTGCACGGTCATCGCTACTTCGGCAAGTTCGGCGGGCTCGATCGCGGCTTCGACGTGGTGGACATGAGCGCGGCGCCGCCCGAGAGCGCGCGCTGGGACGTGGACACCGCAGCCTCCAGCCCGGCCCTCACCGACGCCACGCTGGGGCTCCTCGGCTCCGCCGAGCACACCGGCAAGCGCTTCTTCCTCTGGGTGCACTACCTCGACCCGCACGCGGACTACGTTTCGCACGACGACGTTCCGGCCTTCGGCAAGGGCCAGCGCGATCTCTACGACGGCGAGGTGGCCTTCACCGACAAGCACATCGGCCGCGTCCTCGACCTCATCCGCGCCGCACCCTGGGGCGCGCGCACGGCCATCGTGGTCACCAGCGATCACGGCGAGGCCTTCGGCGAGCACAAGATGTACCGGCACGGGTTCGAGGTCTGGGAGGAGCTGGTGCGCGTGCCGCTGATCTTGCACGTGCCCGGCGCCGCCCCGTCGCGCGTCGCCGCGCGCCGCAGCGCCATCGATCTGGTGCCGACCACGCTCGAGCTCATGGGTGTGCCCCTGCCGGCCGGTCAGGGCGAGACGAACGACTTCCTCTCCGGCAGCAGCTTGCTCGCCGACGCCATGCCCGCGCCCGGGGCCGCCGCGGAGACGCGCGACGTCCTGGTGGACATGCCGGCCGGCCCCTACAACGACGCGCGGCGGGCGTTGATCACCGGTGACATGAAGCTCATCAGCTCCAACGACGCGCGCTTCGAGCTCTACGACCTCGCCGCCGACCCCGCGGAGAGCAAGAACCTCTACCGCAAGGGCGAGGAGCGCACCAAGGCGGTGGAGGAGCAATACGCCGCGGTGAAGGCCGGGCTGCGCGAGATCCGGGTGACCGGCGCGAAGAAGTAGGCTGTCAGCCGGTGCGGCCGGGGGATGCCACGCGGGTGGTGGCGTCCCGCCAGCGGCGAATGACGTCGGGCACCTCCAGCAGAGACGCCAGCGTCACGTCCGGCCGCGACTCCAGCAGGCGCTCGCGTGGCCCCAGCCGTTCTCGATGGCGATGGAGCGCATGCCCGCGCGGCGCGCGCCAGGCGTCCTGGGGCAGGTCACCGACCATGACGCACAGTTCGGGCGGCACGCCGAGCTGCTTGGCGACGCCGAGCAGCGGCGCCGGCGCCGGCTTCTTCTCGAGCATGTCACCGCCGGCGACGATGCCCCGGAAGCGCGTGCGGATGCCGAGCGCGCCGAGCACGGCCTCGGTGGTGGCGCGCGGCTTGTTCGTGCAGATGCCGAGCGGCATGCTCATGGTCGCCAGCTCGTCGAGCGCCTCCTGCGCGCCGGCCATCCAGCGTGTGAAGTCGATGGGGTGCTCGACGTAGTAGGCGAGGAAGTCGGCGAGCAGGACGTCGACCTCCTCCGAGGACTCGGGCACGCGCGCGGCGCGGGCGCACAGCGCGCGCGCCCCGTCACCGATGTACTGCACGATGACCGGCCCGGGCAGCGCCGCGCGACCCGTCGCCAGCAGGGCGTGGTTCACTGCGGCGACGATATCGCCCCGGCTGTCGACCAGCGTCCCATCGAGGTCGAAGACGACGGCGGCGGGCGGCAGCATGGTGGAGAATCGTACGCGATGGTGGGTGTCGGCCGGAAGCGGCTCGGCCCCGGTCGAACGCGGTATTTCACAATTGAAACGTGGGTGTCCGCCGGACGACACCGGCTTGCCGCCTTACCGCCCCGCCGGGCCAGGCGCGGTTGCCAGGCGGCGCGAACGCCGGTAGGCGAGGAGCATGAGCGAAGAGAGCGCAAGGCCCGGCGCGGGCAGCCACGGCGGCGGGGCCCCGGCCGAGGGCCTGCCCCAAATCGACGTCAGCGAGCGCGGGGCACTGCGGGACGGCCAGCCGCAGCAGCTCGACCGGCGCCTTTTCATGCAGCTGCTCGTCTTCACCGCCAGCGGGACGGGCAGCGCCGGCGAGCTGCCGGAGCGCGTCGGGCGGGCGGTCGCCGAGCGTGGCGCGCCCGTCGTCGTCTACGCGGACGTCAACGACCCGCGCGGCATCGGGGTGCTCACCTGGTCGGAGGACCCGGCGCTGTTCGTGACCGCGGTGCGCCCGGCGCTCGACGGCCTCCGCGACGCCTGGTGCTGCGGCCGGAGATGACCATGCTCGGCCGCACGTACTCCACCGGCTACGAGCAGGACCTCGCCGACTGGATCCTGAAGCGGCCTCCGGCGACGGTCAGCAACGCTGCCTGGCCGTGGGCCATCTGGTACCCGCTGCGGCGCAGCGGCGCCTTTGCCCGCCTCGAGGGGCGCGAACAGGGCGGCATCCTCCGCGAGCACGGCACCATCGGGCGGGCCTATGGCGGGCAGGACCTGGCGCACGACGTCCGCTTGGCCTGCCACGGGCTCGACGCCCGCGACAACGAGTTCGTCATCGGCCTGGTCGGCAAGGACCTGCACCCGCTCAGCCACATCGTCCAGGCGATGCGCAAGACGCGGCAGACGTCGGAGTTCATCAGCCAGATGGGGCCGTTCTTCATCGGGCACGTGGCGTTCCGCGGATAGCGACCACGAACGTGAAAACGCCGCCTGGCCCTGGGGCCGGCGGCGTTCGACGTTGCTGCGGTTGGCTCAGGCCGCGTCGGCGGCGAGCTCCTTGCCGAAGGCGGTGGCGTTGAGGATGCTGCGCAGGCGCACCCGGGCGCGGTGCAGACGAGACCGCACGGCGCTCTCGCTCACCGAGAGGCGCTCGGCGATCTCGTGCAGCCCGAGATCCTCGTGGTAGTGCGCGACCACGATGTCGCGGTACTCCGCGGGTAGCTGATCGAGCGCGGCGCGCACGAACTTCTCGCGCTCCGCCAGGCTGGCCGTGTCGTCGTCGGAGTGGCTCCGGACCATGGGGAGCGTGGCCAGGTCCTCGAGGTCGAGGCCCTCGACCAGGCGCGCGCACATGCGCCGCTGGGAGCGCATGAGCATCAGCGCCTCGTTGGCGGTGACGCGGAAGAGCCAGGTGGTGAAGCTGGAGTCACCGCGGAACGAGCCGATGCGCCGCACCACCTGCAGCAGCGTCGACTGCACCAGGTCGAGGCGGTCCTCGTCGGAGACCGGGTAACGACCCAGCTGCCGCTCGACGTGGGGACGGATGCGGGCGGCGAGCTCCTCGAGCGCGCGCTTGTCCCCCGACTGGGCCCTGGTGATGACCGTGGTCACAGCGGCGCCGACCATCGACTTCGTCTTCGACTGCTCGGTGCCTTCGCGCGGGTCCATTCCGTCCTCCATGAGCCGAGCGTCCTCGCCCGGCGCGAGACCCCCGAGCAAGCGCCCTGCCAAGCGGAAGCGAACCAGGAATGCCCGGAACAAGCGCAGGAATCCCGGCGCGAACGCAACGTCGCGGCAGGTTGGGGCATCGAGCAGGGAGCAGCGGTGCGCATCCCGGTGCCACGGCGCAGCCCGTCTGGGCAGCGCGGGGGCTGTGGACGGCAGGGCCGCCGCGCACGCTTTGCCCGACCGGGGTCAGGCGATCCGTACCGACCGCTCCAGGGGACCGGCCGTGTAGAGTTCGTGCGTGCGCGACGGGGCCGTCGTCTGGCGGATGGGGTTGGGGTGCATGCGGCTCTCGACCGATCCGGCGCGCGACGAGGCGGTGGCGGTGGCGACGCTCCACGCGGCGCTCGATGCCGGCGTCGACCTGCTCGACACGGCCGACGTCTACGCGCAGGGCGCGGACGACCTCGGTCACAACGAGCGGATGGTGGCGCGCGCCCTGGCCACATGGCCCGGGGACCGGACCCGCGTCACCATCGCCAGCAAGGGCGGCCTGACGCGGCCCGACGGCGGATGGCTGCCGGAGGGTCGGGCTCGCCACCTGCGCGCCGCCTGCGAGGCGAGCGTGCGCGCGCTCGGCGTGGAGGCCATCGATCTCTACCAGCTCCACGCACCCGATCCACGCACCGAGCTATCGACCAGCGTGCGCGCGCTGGCCGCCCTGCAGCGCGAGGGGGTGGTGCGGCGCGTCGGCCTCTGCAACGTGACCGTGGCCCAGGCCGAGCAGGCGCGGCGCATCGTGGAGGTGGCCGCCGTGCAGGTCGCGCTCGGCGCCTTCGACGACGGCGCGCTGCGCTCGGGCATCCTCGAGTACTGCGCCGCGCGCGGCATCCGCTGCTCGCGCACACCGCTCGGAGGCGCGCAGGGCGCGCGGCGCCTGGCGCGCGACGCCACCCTGGCCGCCGTCGCTTTGCGGCGCGGGGCCACGCCGGCCGAGGTGGCGCTGGCGTGGCTGCGCTCGCTCCATCCGCTGGTGGTGGCGCTGCCCGGCGCGACGCGGGTGGAGACGGCGCGCTCGCTGGCGCGCGCCGACGCGCTGGAGCTCGACGCGGACGATCTGCGCGCGCTCGATGCGCGCCTGCCGGCGGTGAGCGGCTGGAGAGCGCGTGTGGCCGGCGGTGCCGCGCGCCCAGCGCGGGAAGCCGTCACCGCGGCCATCGCGCCAACCGTCGACACCCGCGTGCCCACCAACGAGCACAGCGCGGATACCTCCGCGCCGGCGGCCGCGACGACCCCCGCCGATGCCGCCGAGGTGGTGGTGATCATGGGCTACCCGGCCGCGGGCAAGAGCACGGCGGTGGAGGCCTACGTGGCGCGCGGCTACCTGCGGCTCAACCGCGACGAGCGCGGCGGCCGTCTCATCGGCATCGCCGACGCGCTGGAGAAGGCGCTGCGCGCCGGCGGGCGCCGCTTCGTCCTCGACAACACGTATCCGTCGCGGCGCTCGCGCAACCCGGTGATCGACGCCGCCGCGCGCCACCGCGTCCCGGTGCGCTGCGTGTGGCTGACCACCACGCTCGAGCAGGCGCAGGTCAACGCGTGCGCGCGCCTCGTCGACCGATACGCCGGGCTACCCATGCCCGAGGCGCTGCCCGCACTGGCCAGGAGCGATCCCAACGCCTTCGCGCCCGGCGCGCAGTTCCGGTACCGGCGCGAGCTCGAGCCGCCCGGCATCGCCGAGGGCTTCGCCGAGGTGGAGCACGTTCCCTTCGTGCCGCGAGCGCGGCCGGACCGGGCGCGGCGCGCGCTCATCGTGGACGTGGATGGTGTGCTCTGGCGGAGCACGCGAGGCGCGCGCGCTCCCAGCGAGCCGGGCGATGTCGCGCTCGACGAGGGCGCCGCCGGGCAGCTGCGCCGCCTGTCCGCGCGCGGGTGGTTGCTCCTGGGCACCAGCTGGCAACCGGAGATCGCCGCCGGCCGCGCCACCCAGGAGGGCGTGGCGGCCGCCGCGGCGCGCGCGGCCGAGCTGCTCGGCGCGCGCATCGACATCGTGTGGTGCCCCCATGGGCCGGGCCCGCCGGTGTGCTGGTGCCGCAAGCCGCTGCCGGGCCTCGGTGTGCTCCTCGTCGCCCGGCACGGCGTCGACGTCCGCGAGTCACTGCACGTCGGAAAGGGGCCGCACGATCGCCTCTTCGCCGAGCGGCTCGGGCTGCAGTACGCGGACCACTGGCTGTGAAGTGCAGGTTCCGCTGGTAGCCCGAGTTACCAGGTATCCGGAATTCAAGACGAATTTGCCTGCCACGGTGAATGGACGCTGCCCGCGGCTCGTTCAACCTGCATGCGTTCCAGAGCCCATCGTGCCCTCGCCGTCCTCGTGTCGCTGCTCGGCTGCGCTGCCCGCGACTGCACTGGCGCAGTCGCGCACGCCCGCACCGAGCGCCTCGCCGGCGCCGACCGCCACGCCGCGACCCGCGCCGAGCGCCACGGCGCGCCCGTACATCGTCATCCCGCCCCTGCAGCTGCCGCGCATCGTGCTGCCCCTGCCAGGGCCTGCGGCGCCGCCCGTGCCCTCCACCGCGCCGGCTCCGCGCCCGGCACCGACGACGACGCCGCCCGCGCTCCCGCGCATCCAGATCCCGAAGATCGACCGCACCCCCCCGCCTCGCCCGAGCGAGAAGCCGCGCACCCCGCCCGCACCGAGGCCCGCTGCCAGGCCGCCGCTCGTTCTGCCCGGACCGATCGATTTCCCCATGCCGCCGCTGGTGCTCCCGCAGCTCCACCCGCTGCCGCACCCCAGCACCTCGGCCCCCCCGGTGCGCATCCCCATCCCCCGCCCGCGCTGAGCGGCCGCGCCCCGCCCCGCGCGCCCGCTCTCCACGGTCGGCCATGGCGCCGGCGTGATATGAGCGCGGCATGGCGAGGCCGCAGCCCGGGAGCCAGTCCGATCCCGGCGCGCCGCGCGCCCTCGTCCACCCGCTGCCGCCGGGCATGCGCGATCTCCTCCCCGAGGAGGCGCGCGCGCGCCGGTTGCTGGGGGGACGCGCGCTCGCGCACTTCGAGTCTCACGGCTACCTGACGGTGGTGCCGCCGGCCTTCGAGCTGGCCGAGGTGCTGGCGCGCGGCCTGGGCACGCTCGGCCCGGCGGAGATGATCCGCTTCGTCGAGCCCGACTCCGGCGAGGTGGCGGCGCTGCGGCCGGACATGACGCCGCAGATCGCGCGCATGGTGGCCACGCGGCTCGCCGATCGTCCGTTGCCCATTCGCCTCTGCTACGAGGGCACCATCGTGCGCCGGCGCCGTGGCGGCGCGCGCCGCCACCGGCAGGTCCCGCAGACCGGCGTCGAGCTCTATGGCGTCCCCGGCGCGGCCGGCGACCTGGAGATGCTGGCGCTGGCTGTCTCCAGCGCGCGCGCGGTGGGCCTGACGCGGTTCGTCCTCGACGTGGGTCACGCCGGCATCGCTCGCGCCTTGCTCCAGGGTGCGCCGAGCCCCGTGGCCGACGCGGTCTCCGACGCGCTCGCGCACAAGGACGCAGCGCGCGTCGAGGATCTGATCCGCGCCGACGCGGCGTGCTTCGGAGCCGAGGACGCGCGCGCGCTGCGCGAGCTGCCCCACCTCTCCGGCAGCGCCGCTCTGCCTGGCGCCGAGGAGCTGCTGGCACGCGCCGAGCGGGCGCTGGCCGGCTCGCGCGCGGAGCCAGCGCTGCGCGAGCTGGTCGCGCTGTGGCGCGCGATCAGCGCCGGGGGCGACGCGGTGGTCGGCGACGCGCTCCACCTCGATCTCGGCGAGGTGCGCGGGCTTGCCTACTACACCGGCGTCGTCTTCCAGCTCCTGGCCGACGGGCCCGGCGAGC
>JBBJMR010000201.1:0-16286 GCA_037720395.1 Polyangiaceae bacterium | reverse complement strand
GGCGCTCCGGCCGGAGGGGTCGGCGCGGGTCGTCTCCAGCGTCGAGCATCGCTCCGTGGTTCGACCCGCGGAGCGCCGCGCCGCCGCCGGCGCGGTGGTGGAGTGGATCGCGCCGCTGCCCGACGGGCGCATCACCGCCGAGGCGGTCGGTGACGCGATGGCGCGCGCCGCGCAGCGGGCGCCGGTCGGGCTGGTCGCGGTGCAGGCGGTCAACCACGAGACCGGCGTCATCCACCCCATCGCGGCCATCGCCGAGGTCGCGCACGCGTCCGGGGCGCTGCTCCACGTCGACGCCGTGCAGGCCGCGGGGCGCCTGCCACCGAGCGCCTGGCAGGGGGCGGATGCCGTGGCCGTGGCGGGGCACAAGATGCGGGGGCCGAAGGGAGTGGGCGCCCTGGCGCTGCGGCTCGGTCTCACCGCGAGACCGCTCCTGCTCGGTGGGGCGCAGGAGCGCGGCGCCCGTCGGGACGCAGGACGCGGTGACCTGCGCCGGGTTGGCCGAGGCCGCGCGCCGCGCCCTCGGCGGCCGGAGCGCTACGCCGCCCTCGCGACGCTGCGGGACCGCCTCGAGGCCGGGTTGGTGGCGCTCGGGGCGCGCCACGGAGCCGCCGCGGTCCGCAACGGCGAGGCAGTGCGCGCCCCGCACGTGGTCAACCTGTCGTGGGCCGGATGGCGGGGACCCGAGCTGTGCGCCGCGCTCGACCTGGAGGGCGTGGCGGTCTCCAGCGGGGCGGCGTGTAGCGCCGGGACGGCCGAGCCGTCACCGGTGCTGCTGGCGATGCTCGGCGAGGCGCGGGCGGCGTCGGCGGTGCGCGCCTCGCTCGGCGAGGACACCACGGACGCCGACGTCGACGCTGCGCTGGAGCGCTGGGATCGCGTCCTGATGCGCGGCCGCGGCTGAGCCGATCGCCCGGAGCGTGGAAGCGCGGCGCCGCCAGGACCGACCTCGACCAAAACCGAGGCGGAGGCTGTCTGTCTCCGCGCACTTGGCGCTGCGGGCCTCGTTCTTCAGGAAGCGCTTCAAGACGCGCCGCCTCTCTCGCGGGTTGTCTTCAGGGTGCAGGTGCAAGCATGCGAGCTCGCTCGGGTCTGTCGCGGCGCGCGCGGCGATCTCCGTCGATCCATTGAATGGAATGCAGAGGCCGCGGTGCTGCGGCTCCGTTCAGCGGTCGGCCCGGAGCTCGATTCGACATCAGAACTGGCGCTTCAAGTCGTGGAAATACAATCCGATATCACCACAGTCGTCCCGATAGACACAGCGTTCGGCCGGCGCCGCGTACGCGCCCAGGCCGGGTGCGGCGAGGGGCTCGACGCCCGTGCTCCAGCCATGGAGGCGGGCCGTTGGATCGCCCTCGAGCCGGAGCGGAAGCCAGGGCCGGAGCACGTGGCTCGCGACCAGCAGCGTCGGCGAGATGGCGAGCACCAGCATGGTCGTTCGGTACGTCCGGGCCAACTCCTGCGCGCGCACCGCGGCCGCCACCATGACCACCACCGCGGCGGGTGCCCACCAGTTCGGCTCCGCCGGGACGGCGCGGGCCAGCGTGGAGACGACGACGAGCGCCGTGAAGCCGGCGGCGACCGCGAGGTCGGCGGCGACCAGGCGCGAGCGGCGGCCGCGGCCACGAACCCCAGCGCCAGCGCCCAGGGCGACCACAGCGCCAGCTGCGCCGTCACCAGCTGGACCAGGGCGCTGGCCGCGCCTCCGGCTGTCCAGGGCGCGGGAGCCCCGGTGGCGTGGCCGAGCTGGAAGCGCAGGCTGGGCAGCAGCCAGGGCAGGGGCGCCACGCAGCCCACGACGAGCGCGGCGCGCATCGCCGTGGGCACGCGGCCGAGCAGCGCCACCAGCGCGGCGACCGGGAGCACGACGACCTTGCCCAGCGCGCCGGCGGCCGCCACCGCCGCGGCGGCCAGCGCGCCGCGCCCGTGGCGGGCCGTCGGCGCCGGCGCCGCAAGGATCAGCAACAGCAGGATGGCCGGCAGCGCGAGCGCGTCGGGGGTGGCGACGAATCCGCCGGTCATCGGCAGCAGCGTCCACGTCCCCAGCCAGGCCGCGGCCAGGCACCCGCGGGCGTCGGCGCCGCGTCGCCGCGCCAGCTCGACCACCAGCAGGCCCGAGACGGTGGAGAGCAGCAGCGGCCAGACGCGCACCCGCAGCTCGACCGGCAGCGGGGCGAGCAGCGCGTCGCTGGCGCGCAGCAGCCACGGCAGCAGCGGTGGGTGGTCGGGCATCGGTGGCACCCGCTCCGGGCGACGCGCGGCGCAGAGGTAGTAGGCCTCGTCCGGCGACAGGTCGGTGCGGAGCGCCAGCGCGAGCTTGAGCGGCAGCGCGCCGAGGACGACCCAGGTCGCCACGCCGGGCCAGGCCACGCCGGGCGCGCGGCTCGCTGTGGGTTGCGCAGGCATCACGCCCGGGCGTGGCGGCGCGCGCTGCCGTGACCTCGGCGGTGCCGACCCTCGGCGGCGCTCATGCCGGGAGGGCGGCGACGGTGCGCTGGCGGCGTGCCTCGTAGAGCGCCAGGGCAGCGGCCACCGAGGCGTTGAGCGAGTCGAGCGGCCCGGCCATGGGCAAGCGCACCAGCTCGCCGGCGCGACGCACGGTGCGGCGCGCGCCCTTGTCCTCGGAGCCGATGACGATGACCAGCGGCCCGGTCAGGTCGACCTCGTGCAGGGCGCGCGGCGCCTGGGCGTCGAGCACCACCGTGCGCGCCCCGCGCGCCGCCAGGTCGGTGAGCACCGCCGGCAGCGACCCCACCCGGCACAGGGTGGCGTGCTCCACCGCGCCCGCCGAGGCGCGGAAGGTGGCCGGCGAGAGCGGGGCCGAGGCGTGCTCGGGCCAGATGACGCCGGTGGCCCGAGCGCCACCGAGCTGCGCAGCGCCGCCCCAAGTTCTGCGGGTCCATCACCCCGTCCAGCGCCACCAGCAGCGTGTCCGGCCCGACGACCAGCTTGCTCGGGTGCACGAGCTCGAGGTCGGCGCGAAGGCGATGACCCCTGGTGTCGCCCCCCGGCGGCGCGCCGATCGAGGTCACTGCGAGAGACGCGCTCCACCGGCGCGCCCTGATCGGTGGCGAAGCGCGCCAGCGCATCGAGCTTGGGACCGCCGTCGCTCTCCACCAGCACCCGGGTCAGCGCCTTGCCCCGCACGCGCACCGCCTCGCGCACGGCCTGCAGGCCGAGCACCAGCCGGCTCACCGCGCGCCCGGGGCGCGTGCCGCGCCCGCCTGTGCACCCGGGAGCGCCCCGGCGATCTCGTCGACCAGCCCGCGCGCTGCGGCCAGCGGATCGGCCGCGTCGCGGATGGGCCGACCGACGACGAGCAGGTCGGCGCCGGCGCCGATGGCGCTGGCCGGCGTGGCCCACGCGCTTCTGATCGCCGGCGTCCGCGCCGGCGGGACACCGCCAGGGGTGACCAGGAAGGCGTCCGGGCCGAGCGCGTCGCGCAGCGCCGCCGCCTCGGCCGGGAGGTCACGAACCCGCGCACGCCGGCCTGCCAGGCGAGCCGCGCCATGCGCACCACGTGGCCGCGGGCGTCGGGCGCCCCGCCCGCGTTGCCACCGATGCCCTGCGCCGCGAGGTCGGTGGCGTCGAGCGATGTAGAGCAGGGTCACGGCGAGGAGGGTCATCGGCGCCGGGGCGTCCTTGGCGGCGGCCACGGCGCTCGAGCATCGCCTGCCCGCCGCTGGCGTGCACGGTGAGGTAGCGCGCCCGAGCCTGCCCGCCGACCCCACCGCGCGACCGACCGTCTCCGGGATGTCGCAGAGCTTGAGGTCGAGGAAGACGTCGCGCCCCAGCTCCACCCCCAGGCCCACCGCCTCGGGCCCGGCCTGCACAACAGCTCGAGCCCGACCTTGAGCACGCCGACAGCCGGCGCGACCACGCGCGCGCCAGCACGCGCCTCCGCCAGCGTCGAATAGTCGAGGGCGAAAGCCAGCCGCCCGCGCGCGCGGAATCAGGCCGTCGCCAACCATGCCGGCCTGCTTACTACAACGAGACCGCGGAGCAACCCCGCCGCTCACCTCACCCACCCCGACAACAAGGCCGAACAACCGACCGCCGGCGACGTCTCAGGGTGCGGAGCCGCCGCAGAAGGTCGAGGTGCCGGCATGGCATCGCTCCCGCACGCGGCGCCAGTGGCACCTCGGTCCAGTCGCCATCCGCCGGGTCTCAGAGAGCCCCGCGGATCGGCCGAGCTGCCGGCATGGCATCGCTCGTCCACGCGGCGCCAGTGGCACCTCGGTCCAGTCGCCATCCGCGGGGTCTCAGGGGCGGGCCCCCTGCTGATCAAAGATCGAGCAGAGCGGGTCGCCTGGCGTGCACTTCGGCAGGAGCCGCAGGCGCCGAGGCACCACCGGGGCGAGGCCCGCCACCCGCGCTGCTGCTGGATGGCCTGCGCCTTCTGCTGCTCCTCCTGGAGCTGCTTCTGGAGGGCGGCGCGCTGCGAGGTCGTCCTTGGCGTTGGCCAGGTCGGCGAGCAGGTTGTCGATCTTCTTCTGCTGCTCGGCCATCGAGGCCTCGAGCTTCTTCTTCTCGTCGGCGAGGCGCTGCTGCTCGGCGACCAGGGCAGCCTGCTCGGCCTGCGAGCGCTGCGACTCCTTGTAGATGAAGAAGCCGGCGGTACCACCGATGAGCGGCACGGCCACCGCCACCGCGATCAGGATCTTGCGGAGGCGCTGCTTCGACTCGTCGCCGTGGATGGCGGCCAGGGAGCGCTCGTGCGACTGCTGCGCCGCCATGGCCTCCATGCGAGCGCGCTGTTCGGCGTCGACGCGGGCCTTCTCGATCTCGGCGACGCGGATGGCCTCGAGGCGCGCGACCTCTTCGCGAGTGCGCATGTCGTCGTTGCGACGCCGCTCTTCCTCGGCCCGGATGCGAGCTTCTTCCTCTTCCCGCGCTCGCCGCTCCGCCTCCGCGCGGGCCTGCGCCTCTTGCGCAGCGCGCGCCGAGCGGTCCGCCTCCTCGGTCCGAATGCGGTCTTCCTCGAGGTTCATGAGCTCCTTGAGGGAGAACAGGACCGAGCTTTCCTTCTGTTCGGACATTTCTTGTTCGCTCCTTGGGGCCGGGCGAGCCGACGACGAGGCGTGCTGCGTACCGTGCTACGTCGGAATGAGTGCGCCGGCGAAACTTTCCACCAGCGCCATCCGTAGCCGCCAGATTACCGCGCTGTTCGCT
Source organism: Polyangiaceae bacterium (assembly GCA_037720395.1). Classification (GTDB taxonomy): domain Bacteria; phylum Myxococcota_A; class Polyangia; order Polyangiales; family Polyangiaceae; genus JBBJMR01. The sequence continues at coordinate 11,117 of JBBJMR010000201.1, read as the reverse complement.
GACGGCAACTGACTAGCTCACCTCCGATAGCACAATCCGCCGTCGCTGCGCGGCGCACATCGGCCCCGTCCAGCGAGCGCGGGCGAGGCAATGTCCCGGCGCGACGGCCCGCGGTGCGGGGCGGGCGGCACCGGGGCGCTGTCTACCTTGGCTCCTCGCCGGCGGACGAAGTGGTGATAGCGTGCGCCGCACCCACATGGCGAAGGTCATCAAGGCGCACATCACCGGCACGGTCTGGAAGATCGAGGTCAAGCAGGGCGACGACGTGAGCGAGGGCACGGTGGTGGCCATCCTCGAGTCGATGAAGATGGAGATGCCCGTGGAGAGCGAGGACGAGGGCAAGGTGGAGACCATCCACGTCAAGGAGGGTCAGCCAGTCAGCGAGGGCGACCCCATCGTCACGCTCGCCTGACGCCGGTCCAGACTTTCCATCTCCTTGCCCGCCGGTCTGGCTCCCTCCTCCTCCGGGAGAGGGGCGGGGGGAGGGTTGGCCTCCTCGATTGCCTCGGGTCACGACAGCAGCGACACGGCTACTCGATGGGGCCCTCGGCGCGTCCAGTGATGAACTGCTGGACGATGGCGTCGTCGCAGCCCTTGAAGTCGGCGCGCGTGCCGATCAGGCGCACGAAGCCCTGGTAGAGCATGACGATCCGGTCGGCGATGGTGAAGATGCTCGCCAGGTCGTGGCTGACCACGATGCTCGTCACGCCCAGCGTGTCGCTCAGCTCGCGGATGAGCTTGTCGACGCGGCGTGCGCTGACCGGATCGAGGCTGGTGGTCGGCTCGTCGAAGAGCACGTAGCGCGGGTCGAGGGTCAGCGCGCGGGCGATGGCCACGCGCTTGCGCATGCCGTCGCCGAGCTCGGGCGGAAAGCGGTCCGCGAAGTCGGCCATGTGCACCTGCACCAGCCGCTTGCGCGCCTCCTCGATGGCCTCGCGCTGCTTGAGGCCCTTGTGCTTGCGCAGGGGGAGGGCGACGTTCTCGGCGCAGGTCATGGAGTCGAAGAGCGTCGAGTGCTGGAAGACCATCGCGCACTTCATCCGCACCGGGTACATCTGCTCCTCGTCGAAGCGGCTCACCTCCTCGCCGTCGAGCCAGATCTCTCCGGCGTCGGGGTAGAGCAGGCCGACCAGGTGCTTGATGAGCACGCTCTTGCCGACGCCGCTCTGGCCGATGATGAAGAAGACCTCCCCGTCGTTGACGTCGAAGGAGACGTCCTCGATGACCTTCTTGGGGCCGAAGGACTTGGCCAGGTGCCGGTAGGAGATCACGGCGCTGGCACCGCCCTCGTCGCCGCGCTGCTTCCTTCGTAGCGGCCGGCCCCGACCCTGGTACCCTCCGCGCTCATGGCCAGCCCGCGTTCCATCGAGGTCAAGGTCGGCATCCTCATCCTCACCGCCATCGGCCTCCTGGCAGCGTTCATCCTCATCATGGGCGGGGTCAACTTCCAGCCTACCTACAAGCTCTTCGTCGAGTTCGACAACCCCGGCGGCCTGCAAGGCGGGGCCCCGGTGAAGATCGCCGGCGTCAAGGTCGGCAAGATCTCCGAGATCCAGTTCCGGGGCGGGGAGATGAACCCGGCCACCGGCCGCCGCGACCCGATGGTGCGCATCGAGGTCGAGCTCGAGAAGCGATACCAGAAGAGCATCAAGGACAACTCCCTCTTCTACGTCACCACCCAGGGTGTCCTCGGCGAGCAGTTCATGGCCATCGAGGCCGGCTCCACCGACCGCCCGTTCCTGCCCCCGAACGCGGTGGTCCGCGGCCTCGACCCGCCGCGCCTCGACATGCTCCTCGCCGAGGGCTACGAGCTGCTCCATTCGACGGTGGCCGCCATGCGCGAGAACCGCGAGCAGATCGGGGAGGCGTTCGACGGGCTGCGCAAGACGCTCAAGGGCACCGGCGAGTTCATGGACAAGAACCAGGGCCGCCTGGACCGCATCGCCGCCAACGTCGAGCAGATCACGGTCGACGGCGACGAGGCCATCAAGGGCGCCAAGGCGAAGTTCGTCGACAACCCGCGCATCGACCGCATCGTGGCCAACGTCGACGGGGTGACCGCGGCCGCGGCGCGTGACGTGCCCCAGCTGCTCACGGACGGGCGCGAGACGCTCGGCAACGTCAAGCGTGTCACTGAAGCCGTGGGCGGCCCGGAGCAGCAGAAGAAGCTGCGCCAGACGATCGACGACGTGGCCGAGGTGGCATCGCGGGCCAAGGCCGCCACGGCCGACGCCCAGGCAGTGGTCGGTCAGATCAAGCGCGGCAAGGGCACCGTCGGGGCCATCATCATGGACGAGCAGCTCTACGACGACCTGCAGGAGATGGTGCGCGACCTCAAGCACAACCCCTGGAAGTTCCTCTGGCGCGAGTGACGCGGAGGCGAGCGCTCAGGGGAAGACCAGGAACCCCGCCGCCGAGATGACCATGTTGAGCATGATCACCGTCAGCGACGAGTTGACCACCGCGCGCGTCGTCGCCCAGCCCACGCCCTCGGACCCGCCGAAGGTGCTCAGCCCGGAGTGGGCGGAGACGATGGGGATGGCGGCGCCGTAGGCCACGCATTTGACCAGGCCGACGGTGAGGTCGCCGGCGTCGACCAGGCTGACGTTCATGAAGGTCTGCGGGCTGAGATCGAACATGATGTAGGCCGTGGCCATGCCGGCGGAGAAGGCCACCGCCGCGCTCCAGACGATGAGCACGCCGGTCATGATGAGGCTGGCGATGAAGCGCGGCTTGATCAGGTAGTCGATGGGGTCGGCGGCCGACATGCGCAGGGCGTCGACCTGCTCGGTGACCACCATGCTCCCGATCTCGGCGGCGATGCCGGCGCCGACGCGGGTGGCGAGCATGAGCGCGCCGATGGACGCCGCCAGGTCACGCACCAACAGCTCGAGGTAGGTGGCCCCGAGCAAGGTCAGGTCGGGGACCACGCGCTTGGTCTGCAGGCCGGCCTGGTAGACGAGGATCATCCCCAGGAAGCCCATGACCACGGTCAGGAAAAAGACGCTCTTGTTGCCGATCTCGTACATCTGCACGAGCACCGCGCCCGGCTCGCGGCGGCCGTAGACGCAGTAGTAGAGCGTGCGCACGAAGACCGAGTAGACGTCCTTGACGGTGCCGGCGAGATCCATGGCCGCGGCGCCGAGGGCGGCGACGCCGGTGCGCTCCGGCGCCATGTCGCGCAGCTCGCTCATCGGCGCGCTGTCGCGATCGATGGTGCCCCCCTGACCCCTGCGCGCCATCTGCGTCGCTACTCCAGGGAGAAGGAGACGAAGTAGTCGAGGATGAAGATGCCCGCCGCCGAGGCGACCACCGTGGCGTTGACGGCGCGGCCGACGCCCGGCGCGCCGCCCTTGACCCCCAGGCCGTACTGGCAGCTGGCCAGAGCCATGACCACGCCGAAGACCACGCTCTTGAAGAGGCCGTTGAAGACGTCCCCGATGCCCAGCAGGCCGCTGGTCAGGCCGTTGTAGAAGACCATCGGCTCGACCCCGAGCAGCCCCAGGCCGGCGTAGGCGGCGCCGAGGAGGGCCAAGGCGTCGGCGAAGATGGTGGCCAGGAAGAGGGTGGCCACCATGGCCACGCAACGTGGGGCGATGAGGAAGCTCACCGGGTCGATGGCCAGCACGCGCAGGGCGTCGATCTGCTCGGTGACCACCATGGTGCCGAGCTCGGCGGTGTTGTTGGCCCCGACGCGGCCGTTGATCATCAGCGCCGTGAGCAGCGGCGCGATCTCGCGCAAGGTGCCGAAGCCGGCGCCCCAGCCGATGAGCCCCTGGGCGCCGTAGCGCTGCACGATGGGCGCCGCCTGGATGACCATGATGGCGCCGGTGAACAGGGCGGTGACGATGACGATGGGCACCGATTTGACGCCCATCTTGTAGAGGTTGCGCATCAGCTCGGCGCCGTCGAAGCGCAGGGTGAAGACGCGCACCAGGACGCGGAAGGCGAGCAGCCCCATGCCGCCGACGGTCTCGGCGATGTCGAAGAAGCTCGAGCCGATGCCCTGGAAGAACGGCTGCTGAGGCGCGAGGCGGCGCGAGGGCGGCGCCTTTTGCGTTCGGACAGCGGAGGTCATGCGGCGCGGCGAGCGTAGCAGAACCGCCCTCGGCCCCTGCCGTTCAGCTGGGCAGGGTGGAGCCGCCGCCGTCGCCGTGGCCGTTGGTCGGCGTCGCCGGGCGGTCGCCGTGCGCCGAGTGGGCGCCGTCGGCCTCGCCGTCATCGCCGCCGTTGTTCTCGTCCTCTTCGCTCTCCGGGAACGCTTCGATGGCCACGATGCGCTCGCCTTCCTCGACGTTCATGACGCGCACGCCCTGCGCGTTGCGGCCGGTGACCCGGATCTCGCTGACCTTGGTGCGCAGGGTCTGGCCGCGATCGGTGACCAGCATGACCTCGTCGGACGGGCCGACCATGGCCACCCCGACCACCGGGCCGTTGCGCTCGCTGGCGTCGATGAGGATGACGCCCTTGCCGCCCCGGCTCTGCAGGCGGAACTCGCCGAGCGCCGTCTGCTTGCCGTACCCACGCTCGCAGACGGCGAGCACGCGATCGCCGAGCACCGGTGCGCTCTCCTCCTCGGCCTCCGCCGAGGGCGCGGGGACGGCGGCCGCGCCCCCTCCGTCGGCCGGGGCGGCCTCGCTCTCCGGGGCGACCTCGCTCGCGGCCGCCGCGCCTGCGATGGGGCCGGAGGAGACGCACAGACCCACGGTCACGTCGTCGTCGACGAGCTCGATGCCCTTCACGCCCACCGTGGAGCGGCCCATGGGGCGCACCTGCGCCTCCGGGAAGCGAATGCTCATGCCGCTGCGGGTGGCGATGAGCAGCTCGCGGGTGCCGTCGGTGATGGCGGCGCTGAGGAGCTGGTCGCCCTCCTCGATCTTCACCCCGATGATCCCCTTCTCGCGGTAGTTGGCGTACTCGCTGAGCTGGGTCTTCTTGATCTGGCCGCTGCGGGTGAGGGTGATGACGAAGCGCCCCTCCTCGAGCCCGGGCACCGGGGTGATGGCCGCCACCTTCTCGCCGGCGTCCATTCCCACGAAGTTCACGATGGCCCGGCCCTTGGCGTTCCTGGGGGCGGGCGGGATCTCGTAGACCTTCTTGACGAAGACCTTGCCCTTGTCGCTGAAGAAGAAGACGTACGAGTGCGTGGAGGCCACGAAGAGTTGGCTTACCCAGTCCTCGTCGCGCGCGTCCATCCCGATCTTTCCCTTGCCGCCGCGCTTCTGCGCTCGATAGGTCGAGACGGGCGTGCGCTTGACGTACCCGGCGTGGGAGATGGTCACCACCATGTCCTCTTCCTGGATGAGATCCTCGACCTGGATCTCGGCCTCGGCGGGGACGATCTCGGTGCGGCGCTTGTCGGCGAAGCGTTCTTTGACGTCCTCCAGCTCCATGACGATGACGTTCATGAGCAGCGTCAGGTCGCCGAGGATGGCGCGCAGGCGGTTGATCTCCTCGGACAGCTCACCGTACTCCTTGGCCAGCTTCTCGCGCTCCAGGCCGGTCAGGCGCGAGAGGCGCATCTCCAGGATGGCCTTGGCCTGGCGCTCGGACAGGAAGTAGTCGCCGCGGCCCTGGGCCTCGGTGATCTCGCTCTCGGGGCGGCCGGCGCGGCGCAGGAACTCGCCCAGGCCCTTGAGGGGCAGGGCCATGAGCCTGGTGCGCGCCTCGTCGGTGTCGGCGGACGCGCGGATGGTGGCCACGATGAGGTCCACGTCGGAGACGGCCATCCCCAGGCCCTCGACCAGCTCGCGCTGGGTCTCGGCCTGGCGCAGCTCGAAGCGGGTGCGGCGGGTGACCACCTCGCGGCGATGCTCGACGAAGTGCTCGAGCATCTCCTTGAGGTTGAGGACGGCGGGGCGGCCGCCGGCGATGCTCAGGTTGATGACCCCGAACGTCGCCTGCAGATCGGTGAGCCGGTAGAGCTGGTTCAGCACCACCTGGGGGAAGACGTCCTTCTTGAGCTCGATGACGACGCGCATGCCCTCGCGGTCGCTCTCGTCGCGCACCTCGGAGATGCCCTCGATGCGCTTCTCCTTCATGCACTCGGCGATCTTGGCCACCATGCGGGCCTTGTTCACCTGGTAGGGGATCTCGGTGATGATGATCGCCTCGCGGTCGCCCTTGTGCGTCTTCTCCACCTCGGAGCGCCCGCGCATGGTGATCTGCCCGCGCCCCAGCTTGTAGGCCTGCTCGATGCCCACCTTGCCGTAGATCATGCCGCCGGTCGGGAAGTCCGGGCCGGGCACGAAGTGCATCAGCTCGTCGATGGTCACCTTGGGGTTCTTGATGAGGGCGACGGTGGCTTCGATGATCTCGCCCAGGTTGTGGGGCGGGATGTTGGTGGCCATGCCCACGGCGATGCCGCCCGACCCGTTGACCAGGAGCTGCGGGAACTTCGAGGGCAGGACGCTGGGCTCGAGCTCCGTCTCGTCGTAGTTGGGGACGAAGTCGACGGTGTCCTTGTCGAGGTCGGCGAGCGCGTCGACGGCGATGCGCGACAGGCGCGACTCGGTGTAACGCATGGCCGCCGGCGAGTCGCCGTCGACCGATCCGAAGTTGCCTTGCCCGTCGATGAGCGGGTAGCGCAGGCTGAATTCCTGCGCCATGCGCACCAGCGCGTCGTAGACGGAGGCGTCGCCGTGCGGGTGGTACTTGCCGAGCACGTCGCCGACCACGCGCGCGCATTTCTTGTGCGCGCTGCCCGGCCCGATGTGCTGCTCGTTCATCGAGAAGAGGATGCGCCGGTGCACCGGCTTGAGGCCGTCGCGCACGTCGGGGATGGCGCGGCCGATGATCACGCTCATCGCGTAATCGAGGTAGCTGGTGCGCAGCTCGTCCTGGATGCTGACCGGGACCTTCTGCTGGATGTTGCTCTGCTCTTCCATCGTCTCTCGTGTCGGCGCGCGTTTCGGCGTGTCTGCTGCCGCTTCAGTCGCCCGCGCCTGGCGCGGGAGCCGCGCACACGGCCGTGGTGGTCGCGGCCGGCACCACCGTGGCTTGACAGCCAAGCTCGACGGGCTCGGCCCCGAGAGCCTCGATGGTGGCCAGCAGCTCGTAGCGCCCGGAGGGAAGGCCGGGGATGGGCCCCGGGCCGGGGCAGCTGCCGTCGGCGTCGCCGAGCTTCAGCTCCTCGCCGGTGTCGGTGTTGGTGAAGCGCAGGTGGTAGGTGGCCCCGTCCGGGCAATCCTCCAGCTCCAGGCGCAGCGTGCCGCGGTCGGTCAGCGTGTCGCAGCTCGCGGTCACCGTGACACCCTCGAAGGCCACCGCGTCGCAGCTCGTTGCCCATCGCGCGGGCGCGTCGGCGTTGCCGGCTTCGATGCGGAAGCGGTAGGAGGCGCCCGGCTCGACGTCCGTGTAGGTCGCCGCCGGTCTGCCGCTCGGGTCGCAGTCGACGCCGACCTGGTCGGGCAGCGCCGTATCCTCCGGGATGACGTCGAAGGTATCGATCTCCGTCGCCTCCGGCTCGTGGTCCGGGTCGGGCTCCACCGGCAGACAGGACAGCTGCGGCGCCATGGCCACCAGCGGATCGACGACGATCGCCGTCTCCCCCGTGCCCACGTTGCCGTTGTCGCCTTCGGCCAGGCAGCCGGCGACGCGGACCTCCACGCTCGGCCTGGCCACCGCGGCGCCGAAGCCTTCCGTGCCGCAGGAACGGGTCCAGGCGGGGACGGCCGGAACGAAGCCGCCCTTCTCCCCCGTGGGATTGTGGCAGAGCAGGGTGCTCCCCGGGCTCGAGAGGAGCACCTCGACCTCCTCGTTGGTGCCCGTCGTGTTCACCTTCACCATCTTGGTGGGGCAGCCAGCGCTGGAAGCCGCGAGGCCCTTCGCCTCGAGATCGTACGCGTAGACGCGCGCGTCGTAGCGGTGCCCCACGACGACGTTGCGGAAGGCGACCGTGGTGGTGCAGGGCGTCGGCCCCGATGCCGGCAGGTCGAAGGCGTAGCCGGCCGGCGTGTTGCCCTCCGCATCGACCGGCCCGCGGTCGGTGACCACCGCCACGTAGGCCTTCATGGCCCCGGCGCCGGGGCTGCAGGGGACGCCGAGCAGGAACTCGTTCGGGGTCACCGAGATGGCCGTGTTGACGGCGTCGAGGTCGGGCAGCTCCTCGTCGGCGGCGCAGCCGGCGGGCCCGAGCAGGGCGCAGCCGGCGAGCGTGGCGAGCGAGCTGGCGGCTGCGAGGAATCGGACCCGAGGACGCATCGGCGCTCCAGGGGTTAGTCGATGGGCGCCCGCGGCGCCAGCGCATCGGAAACTCTGAGCTAACCCGGGGCGGGTCAGCCGCCGGTGCCGCCCTGACCGCCGCCCCCGCCCGCGGCGCCGCCGGTGCCGCCGGTGCCGCCGGTGGCCGCGCCGCCCGCGCCGCCCGTAGCGCCGATCCCACCGGATCCGCCCGCGCCAGCGCCAGCCCGCCACCGCTGCCGGCTGCGGCGCCGCTGCCGCCCTGGCCGCCCGCTCCGCCGGAAGCGGCGGTCGAGCTCGACGATGCGCTCGCCGTCGCCGGCTCGGAGGCCACGAAGGAGCACGCCTTCATCAGCTCGGGGCTGACGGTGATGATGGCGCACGGCGAGGTGCTCCCATCGGCGCCGTCGACCAGGGCGATGCCGTCACACTCGACGACCGTGGCGACCCCGGTCTGCGCGCAGGCCTGGACCTTGCCGATGGCAGCCACGCAGGCGTCGATGTCGTCCTGGGTCGGGCTGTGGTCGGCGTTCTCGATGCCGTGCAGGCACTGGTCGCGGTAGTAGTCCTTGCAGTGAGCGGGGTCCCAGTCGGGCCTGCACGCCACGGCCGCGTCGCAGCGTGCGTTCTCGATGGCCTCGCAGGCCTCGATGCCCACCGCGTCGGTCCCGCAGCCAGCGCCCACGCCGAGCCCCGCTGCGAGGGCGACGCCGGCGGCGGAGATCGCGGCGAGGAGCAGGCGGACCGGAGGCATCCAGCCGCACCTAGCACCCCGCCGCGGCGCGTGTCGACTTTCCGGCAAGAACCCGTGCCCGCGCCCGCGCCCGATTCCGTGTCCGTGCCCGTGCCCGTGCCGTGTCCGTGTCCGCGCGCTTGGCGGTCCCGCCATCGCTGGCGGCATACTGCCCTCCGTGCGTGCCTCCGCCGCCATGGTGCTCGCCGCCGGCCTCGGCACGCGGCTGCGACCGCTCAGCGACGAGCTGCCGAAGCCGCTCGTCCCCATCGGCGATCGCCCGGCGCTGGCCCACGTGCTGGACCGCCTTCGCGCCGGAGGCATCGCCCGCGCGGTGCTGAACACCTTCCACCTTCCGGCGGCCTTCACCCCGCCCAGGCTCGAGGCGCTGCCGCTGCCGCTCGAGATCGTGCGCGAGACCGAGCTCCTGGGCACGGCGGGCGGCGTGGCCAACGCCGCAGATCGGCTGGGCGAGGGCGATGTCCTGCTGTGGAACGCCGACGTCCTCGCCGATGTCGACGTGGGCGCGCTCTTCGCGCTGCAGGAGGCGACCGGGGCAGCCGCCACGCTGGCCGCGGCGCCACGCGCGGTGGGTGAGGGCACCCTGGGCGTTGGCGCAGAGGGTCGCGTCGTGCGGTTGCGCGCAGAGCGCTTCGGGGTCGAGGTCGGCGGAGCCGACTTCCTCGGCGTGCACGTGCTCGGCGCGGGCTGCGCCGCGCGCTGCCCGCCGTCGGGTGCCTGGTCGCAGACGTGTACCTGCCGGCCCTGCGCAGCGGGGCCACCCTGCGCGTGATGGACACCGCGGGCGCCTGGGACGACGTGGGCAGCGTGGACAGCTACCTGACCGCCAACCTGCGCTGCTTGCGGCGCGCGGCGCGGCCGCGTTCGTCGGCGTAGCCGGCGCGCGCGTCGCGCCGGGTGTGCAGCTGGAGGAGAGCGTGGTCGGCGCCGGCGCGCGCGTCGACGGCGAGGGGCGCTGCGCCGGGTGGTCGTCTGGCCCGGCGCCCACGCGCGCGCGCCGCTCGCCGACGCCGGTCACCGCGGCCGGGGGCCGTGGTCCCCGCCGGCGCGCCCGGGCGCTGAGCGCCGCAGCACGTTCCCGCGGGGGCGCCCGGCTTGTTCGTCCCGTGGCCCCCGTGCCAAGATCGCGGGACGATGCGCAACCGAGCGCTGCTGCTCTCCGGGCTCTGTCTCGCGCTGGCGGCGGCGCCGGCCTGCAACAGGAACCGCCGGCCTCCGGCCCCACAGCAAGGTGGGCCGGCCCGGGCCGGTGGCACCTCCTGGAACCTCGACGCCGCGGAAGCCGACGACCGCAAGGAAGCGGCCGAGAAGCTGCGCGACGACGGAGGACCGCCGCCGCAGGCCGTGCCCGCCCTCATCGCCGCCGCGGCGCGCGAGCCCGACGACGAGGCGCGCGCCGAGATGCTCATCACGCTCGGCGCATCCGGCGCTCCGGAGGCGCGGCCCGTGCTGGAGGGGTACCTGGCGCACGCCGAGGGCGACACGCGCAAGGGCGCCGCCGAGGGCTTGAAGCGCTGGAGCAAGAAGAACGGCGTCGCCAAGCCAGCCGACCCCGAGGACATCGCCAGGCTCCGCCACCCGGACTGGGAGAAGCGCCAGGACGCCGCGGACGACCTCGGCGAGGACAACGGGCCGGCGCCGAACGCCATCGGTCCGCTGCTCGCTGCGGCCAGCGCCGAGCGGCACCCCAAGGCGCTCGGGGCCATGCTCATCACCCTGGGCAAGTCGGGCGTCCCCGAGGCGAAGCCGCTCATCGACGCCCACGTGGACTCGCCCGACCCGGACCTGCGGCGCTACGCGCGCAAGGGGCAGAAGAGCTGGCTGGCCAGGAACGGAACCGCCGTCCGCAAGGACGTGGAGACGGCGCCCGTCCCGGCGGCGGCGGCCCCCGTCGCGGTGGCCAGCGCGCCGGCGCCGGCCCCGGACGCGTGCGATCAGTTCAAGGGGATCTGCGGCGCCGACCCCTTCGACGTCGGGCGGTGCAAGACGGAGATGAAGCCGCTCTCCTACGCGCAGCAGGGGGCCTGGGCGGAGTGCGTCAACGCCTCGACCGCCTCGTGCCAGAAGGCGCACGAGGCGTGCATCACCAAGGCCAAGAGCGCGGCGAAGTGACCGCCGCCATCGAGCTCGTCACCGGGACGCTCGTCGCCGGGCGCTTCCGGCTGGTGAAGCAGCTCGGCGA
>JBBJMR010000480.1:0-4609 GCA_037720395.1 Polyangiaceae bacterium | reverse complement strand
GGTGCACGCCGTGACGCAAGGGATGGCGCAGAGCAGGGCGCAGCGGGGTTCGCCTCGGGCGCCGCGGCGAGGCCGAGGCACGCGCCGACCGCTTCGCGCGCAGCTGGCCGACCTCCGGCCACAACCGTCGCATCGACGCGCTGCTCGGGCGGTGAGCGCGGCGAGCACCGAGGCTCCGCCAGGTGATCGGGGACCTGTCGAGGCGGCGCCCCGAAGGCGTGCGCTCAGTCCGCGCCGCGTTCCAGCAGCCAGTCGAGCACCTCGCCCATGACGCGCTCGGCCTCGGGACCCATGGCCGCATGTTCGGCGCCGGGGAGCCCGAAGTAGCGCGCGAGCCCGGCGCGCGCCAGCGCCGCCGCCTGGGAGCGCCGCCACTTCGGCGCGTCGCGCTCGCCGGCCATCACCGCCACGCGCTGGCCTTGCGGAGATCGCGCACGGTGGCTCGCGCGGCGCACCGATGACCGCCAGGCGCTGGTACTTGTCGGGGAAGCGCCCCGCCAGCTCCAGCGTCCGGGTGCCCCCTTGCGAGTAGCCGACCAGCGCGACCGATCCGCGCGGCGGCTGCAAACCCACGGCGGCCAGGGCTCGATCGATGCGCCGGTCGAGCGCCTCGAGGTCGCGCGACCACTTGCGCCACACGCCGTCGTCGCTGCACGCCTCGTCGCCCTGCAGGCCGAGCACGTGGGCACGCTCCACCGCCGACCACTGGAACGACTGCACGTACCCCTGGCTGTGCCCGCACATGCCAGCCATGAAGATCACCGCGCCCGCATCGGGCCTGCGCGCGCGCAGCAGGAAAACCGGCAGGTCGTCGGGTACGGGATGCTCCGCAACCTCGACGCGCGCCGCCGGTGGCTCGGCCGTCGTGCGCGCCGCGGCAGAGCCAGCCGTGGCGGTGGCGTCGTCCTCGCGCGGTGTCGGTGCGGTGCGTGACGCGCAGCCGCCCACCAACAGCGCGCAGCTGAGCAGACCGGCGAGCGAGAGCGGGCGCGCGGCGCTGCAGTCGCTCGTCGATCGGTGGCGTGGCGCCGGCGGGCTCATCCCGGGGTTCGTAGCGCCGCGGTGGGGCTTCCGGGAGCCCCGTCGGGGTTCAGTCGGGGACGATGATCTCGGTCTCGCAGCCGAAGAGCACCTCGACCTTCGCGTCCGGGTCCGACTGGACCACGGTGCACGTGGCCGGGCAGAGGATGATCTGCGTCGGGTTCACCGGGTCGTCGTAGTACCAGCCGCCCTGCGCATCGCACGCCGCCGCGCCGCCAGGGACGTTGCCGATGCTCGAGGGGTTGCCGTTGCCGCCCGGGGTGTACTTCACGTTGACCTTCCCGGGGTCGAGCATGCCGCCGTCGGGCTTGGGGATGTCGAGCGCGCAGGAGACCTGGGAGCCGGAGATGATCCCGGTGGCCATGCTCTGGAACACCGGATCGAAGTTCTGCTCGCAGAGGTCGCCGATCACGCCCATCGTCTGGCTCACCAGCGACTCGTAGACGGTCCCTTTGGCCGCCGAGATCGGGACGCACAGGGCCGCCTTGTCGCAGCAGGGGTTGGCGCAGGACGCGCAGGCGGCGAAGCAGGACGCGAAGCAGTCGAAGGGCTCCGCGGACGCGACGATGGCGTCGAACTTGAAACCCTGGAACGTCGGGTCGAGCGCGACGAGCTGACTCACGAAGTCGCTCGCGGACAGGTCGGAGTTGTCATCGGAGACGATGGCCACGGTGCGTGTGGCGTCAGGACGCAGCGACGCCGACCACTGCGGGTACGTGTCCAGGATGACCTGGAGGCCGTCGTTGCTGTTGACCGTCTGCTGCACGTGGCGGTAGCCGGGCAGGTTCTCGTCGGGCGGACCGTTGCAGGCGCCGGCTCCGAGCGGCGCCGGGATGCAGACCGAACCGTCGGCGATCAGGATGACGTGCACGTCGATGCCGCTGTTGGTGATGATGGTCGCGAACTGGTTGAGGTTGGCCTGCACCTCGGCGCTCTCCTCGTCCATGCTGCCCGAGGTGTCGACGGCGATGATGATGTCCGCCGGCTGGATGCTGGGCTTGGCCTCGGAGCTCACCGCTGCGCACGCGCCGCCCACGCCCGAGCCGCCGCCGGTGCCGGCCGGATTGATCCCGCCGCCGTTGCCGGTGGCGTTGCCGCTGCCGCTGCCGCTCGACGAGGAGGCGCCGCTGCCGTTGCCACCCTGGCCGCTCGCGCCGGTGCCCGAGCTCGCCTGCGAGCTGCCGTCCTCGCCCGCGTCGCCGCTCGAGGGGGAGCAGGCGTTCACGCCCACGAAGGACAGCGCGAACCCGAGGGCACACGCCAGCGCACGTCGCGACCACGACCCACCGAGAGCGTCCTTCATCGGGCCTCCGCCTCCGCCGCGCTCGCGGCGCATCCCGGGTGACGGCGCAGCGTAACCGTTCGAGCTGGCGGTAGTCGACGGTCGTCTCCTATGCGCGCCTCCACGACTCGCCCGCAGGAAGGCGTCCATGTCGCCGGTTTCGACCGGTTTTCGCGGCGTTGGGTCGGGTTGACGCTATGCGCAGCATGGGCTACCCACGGTCTCCCTCCAGGCGGGTCTCCGAGGCTGCGCGACACGTGCGCCCCCGACGGGATCCTCCACCGAGCCAGAACCGGGCCCGCGCCCTCGCAGAGGCGACACGCAGTCCCAGAACGCAGCGCCATCGATGCACGACCACGACCCCACGCTCCTCGCACGCGACCTCGGTCCCGTGGAGAAGCGTCCCGTGGAGAAGCGTCCCGTCGAGAAGCGTCGTCGTCGCTCGTGGGGCGCGGTGGTCTCGGGCGGGCCGGGCGGTGCGCCCGTGCTCCTCGGCGCGGCCCTGGCGCTCGGCTCCTGCGCCGCCGGCACCGGCAAGGGAACGGACGAAGCTCAGTCGCTCGCCGCGTACGACATCGCCCGCGACGACTTCCAGAAGGGCCGCCTCCGTGAGGCGCTCGGCCACGTGGACGAGGCGCTCGATTTCGACTCCGGCAACGCCGACGCCGCCTACCTCGGTGCCGCGGTGATGGTCGGCTTCTGCGCGCAGGACGCGCGATCCAGCGACTGCCGCTTCGATCGCGCGGAGAAGTACGCGCGCATGGCCATCGACGCCAACGCCGACATGCGCGATGCCAAGAACATGCTCGGCGTCATCCTCGTGCACGAGAGGCGCTTCGACGAGGCCATCGCCGTGCTCGAGCCGCTGGCCAACGACATCCTTTACAGCTCCCCCGAGAAGTCCTGGGGCAACCTCGGCTGGGCATACCTGCAGAAGGGTGATGCGGATCGGGCCATCGATGCGCTTCGCCGCGCGGTGGCCGCCCAGCCCATGTTCTGCGTCGGTCAATACCGGCTCGGTCTGGCGTACGAGAAGAAGCAAGCGTACGCCGCTGCACGCGAGGCGTTCTCCAAGGCCGTCGACAACGGCGCTCCGGAGTGCACGCGCATGCAGGATGCATTCGACGCACGTGCGCGCGTGGCCATGAAGCAGGGCCTCCGCGAGGAAGCGCGCGTCGATCTGGAGAAGTGCCGTGACATCGGCAGCACGACCCTCACCGGTCAGCGCTGCGCGGCTCAGCTGAGAACCCTGCAGTAGCTCTCGCGCAGTACCCACCGGCCGGTTCCCTGAACAGGGGACCAGCTTTCCGCCGGTGGCGCAGTGTCTTTCACGTCGTAGTTCGCGCCCGCGGAGGAAGTCGGTTCCTCGGACGCTGCAGTTTCGGTACAACGCGGCGGGGCTTTCCCGTCGGGTAGCAGCGGCGGGCTCGTCCCGCCGGACAGGGCGAATGGACTCGATCGGTCGCTATCTGAGGCGTACGCGCGAGGCGAGGGCGATGAGCCTCGAGGAGATCTCGAGGTCCACACGCATACCCTTGCTCTCGATCGAGCGCATCGAGGGGGACCACTTCGACGATCTCCCCGGTGAGGTCTTCGTGCGCGGGTTCCTCAAGGCGTACGCGCGCGCCGTGGCGCTGCCCGTCGACGACGTCCTCGCCCGCTACACCGCCAGCCGCCGCGTCGCCTGGGTGACGCCGTTGCCCCTCGCTTCGCCCGTCAAGCGCTCCGGCTCCAAGCGCTTCGGCGTGGCCATCGCCTTCGTGCTCCTGCTCATCCTCTTCACGCTGGCGCTGAGCATCGTGCTGCGCCCGCGCGGCCACGACATGCCCAGAGAGCTTTCGCAGGCCACACCGGCCCCCGCCGCGCTCGACGTCCTCCGCGCCTGAGCGAGCGACGCCGGCGATGAGCCGCGCCCGCGCAGCCCGATCCGAGCGCACCCGGATCCGCGGTGAGGCGCTGCTGGTGCGGCGCGTGCCTTACGCCGAGGCCGACCTGGTGCTGGCCTTCCTGTGCCAGGAGATCGGTCTGGTCTCGGCGCTGGCGCGGAGCGCGCGCCGGAGCGCGCGTCGCTTCCCGGCGCTCGAGCCCATCCACCTCCTGCGCGTGACCATCGACCTGCGCCCCGGCGCGGAGCTGGGCACGCTGGTCGAGGCGGAGATCGCGCGCGCGCGACTGGGCGTCACCGGTGACCTGGAGCGGCTCGAGGCGGCAGGCATGGCGCTGCGCTGGGTGCGGCGAGCCTCGCCGCCGCACACGCCCGAGCCGCGCGTCTGGGCGGAGACCAAC
>JBBJMR010000200.1:0-16319 GCA_037720395.1 Polyangiaceae bacterium | reverse complement strand
CGCAAGCCGGACGTCCCGCCGCCGGCGCCGGTGGTCGCCGAGACCGCCGACCAGAAGCGGGCGCGCCTGGCCCGCGCCTGCGACGCGGCCCGCAGCCGGCTGCGCGCCGGTGGATCCATCGGGCCGTACGACACCGAGGGCTGGACGGTGGAGCTCTGGGTGGCGCGCGCGCGCCCCGGTGACGACCTGCGCATCGACCCGGCGGTGCGCGCGCTGGTCGAGGGCGATCGGCTCGCCGCGGGCGTGGACGACAAGCTCAACGCCACCGCCGAGGGCACGGTGCAGATCGGCGAGGGCATGCCCGCAGCGCAGGCCGCGCGCTCGCCGGGCTGGAGCTCGGTGATCATCGGCTTCGGCGGCGGCTTCGCCAGTGGCCTCTTCGAGCAGGACACGCGGCCGCGGTTCATTGCCCTCTCCGAGCGCCTGGTGACCGCGCTGCACGCCGACGCCGCCGCGCTCTACGGGCGCTGCGCGCACCTCGAGTACCGCGACGTCGGCGCATGGTTCTACGGCAAGGACGCGCGCGCGGCCACGGCGGCCATCGTCTATGCCGTCGGGCGCCACGCCGAGCCCACCGCCGTGAACGCCGCGGCGCTGGCCAAGCTCGGCGCGGCCGGCGAGATCGACGCCTTGCGGAGCGCGGCCGGCAAGACGGACGCCGCCGCGCTCGGCAAGCTGCTCGCGCCGCACGGCGCGGCCATCGGCAAGGGCGGCGAGGGCGGCGTGACGGTGACCTTCCCTCTCGGCGGCGCGCGCGGTGACCGCCAGCCGCGAGCTGGCCGCCACGCTCGGCGTCGGCCAGGGGGGATGAAGCTGCGCGCGGAACGCGCGTCGCTGCCCTATCAGCTGCCAGCGGCGAAGTGCACCAGCGAGTAGACGACGGCCTTCCCCTCGGCGTTGTCGGGCAGCTTGGCGCGCCCGCCGAGGAGCTCGAGCTCTATGACGAAGGTGTATCCGGCAACGATGGCACCCTGGCGCCGGGTGAGCTCGGCGGCGGCGTTGGCGGTGCCCCCGGTGGCCAGCACGTCGTCGCAGATCAGCACCCGCGCGCCGGCCCGGAGCGAGCCGCGATGCATCTCCAGCTCTGCCTCTCCGTACTCCAGCGCGTAGGCCACGCGGTCGGTGGCGGCCGGCAGCTTGCCCGGCTTGCGCACCGGCACGAAGCTCGCGCAGAGCCGCGCCGCCAGGGCGCCGCCGAAGATGAAGCCACGCGACTCGATGCCAACCACGGCGTCGATGTGCTCGCCGATGAAGCGCTCCGCCAGCAGGTCGAGCGCGATGTGGAAGGCGCGGGTCGGCCAGCAGCGGGGTGATGTCCTTGAAGACGATGCCCGGCTTCGGGAAATCCGGCACATCGCGCAGATGCGCGCGCAGGTAGCTCAGCGCATGCGGGGACGGCGTCGTCCTCGGACATGCGCGCGACGATACCACCGCGGGCCGGGCACGCCGTCGGCACAGAACCGTCTGGTGGCCGGCACCCACCACATCGCCGGTCGCCGCGTCGATCTCGGCGCCCCCACGCTGGTCGTCGTCGCCGATCGCGACCACATCTGCCCGCCCGAGGCGGCGTTCGGGCTGGCGCGGGCCCGCGAGGGCAGGGCGCCGCCGACACGCGTGCTCACGGTGCCCGGCGGGAACGTCGGCGCGGTGATCGGCTCGCGCGCGTCGCGCGTGCTCTACCCGGCCATCGTCGAGTGGCTGTCGTCCGCGCCGCGCACGCTGGCGGCAACGGATGCCGCGGCCTCCGATGTCGCGGTGTCGTAGAGGTCCATGGCCAGCGGGGTGACGCTGACGCACCCCTCGTCGTAGGCCTCGGTGTCCGAGCCGGGGGCCTGCTCGTGGCGCACGCTGGCGCCGCCGATCCACAGGTACTCCTGCCCGCGCGGATCGGTGCGGAAGACGACCGCGTTCTCGTAGAGGCGCGTGCCGATGCGGGTGGCGCGCACCTCCCAGCGGTCGCCGGGCGGGATGTTGACGTTGAGCAGCGGGGCGACGAGCGCCCGCTCGACGCCCACCTGCAGCAGCGCCATGGCCAGGCGGGCGCCGAGGGCGGCGGCAGCGGGGCGGTCGGCCTTGGTGTCGGCGGAGATGGCGATGGCCGGCAGCTTGCGCATGGCGCCCTCTCGGGCTGCAGCCACCGTGCCGGAGTAGAAGATGTCCGCCCCCAGGTTGAGGCCGTGGTTCATGCCGCTGACCACCAGGTCGGGCCGGCGCGGCACCACCCGGTCGCCGGAGTGCAGCGCCACGTACACGCAGTCGGCGGGCGTACCGTCGACGGCGAAGATGCCCTCCTCCACCGCGCGCAGGCGAAGGATGCGGTGCAGGCTCAGCGAGTGGCTGGTGGCGCTCTGGTTCGACTCCGGCGCGCACACCACCACGTCGGCGGAGGGCAGCAGCGCCTCGCGCAGGGCGCGCAGCCCCGGCGCGTAGTGGCCGTCGTCGTTGGAGAGCAGGACGAGCGGTCGCGCGGTCATCCGCCGAGGAGCCTCTTGGGAACGGTGGCGATGAGCTCGAAGATGGCGGCGATGCGCCCGAAGAAGCCGGCGCCGCCGCGCGCGCGGGCCATGGCGAAGACCAGCTTTCGCAGGGTGGGCGTGTACGGGTACCACCACAGCTCACTCTTGGCGCGGCTCCTGTCCTCGAGGACGAAGCGCGCCCGGGTGAGCTCGGCCAGCGCGTGCGCGCTGTTGGTGATGCCGTAGCCGCTCTCCCCCGCGCCGGTCCACGGCGCGGCCGGCAACGCCGCGGTGAAGCCGTGGTTGTTGATGGTCACCACCCCGCTGCGCAGGCGGCGGGCCAGGTCGTGGCCGTGGTCGATGCGCTTGGTCCAGATGCTGGTGGTCAGCCCGAAGCGCGAGGCGTTGGTGCGTTCGATGGCGTCGTCCTCGCCGTCGACCACGACCACCGGCAGGATGGGGCCGAACGTCTCCTCGCGCAGCAGCGGCGTGTCCTCGTCGGCGACCTTGATCACCGTGGGCGGGAAGGCGAGAGACCCCGCTTCGGGGGGGCCGCCGGCCAGCACCTCGCCGCCGGAGGTGACGGCATCCTCGAGGTGACGGCGGACGATGGAGCACTGGCGCTCGGTGGTGAGCACCGCCGTGTCGATGCCGGGGCGGAGCTCCTTGGTCAGCGCCACCAGGCGCTCGATGAGCGCCGGGGCGATGGCCTTCTCCACGTAGACGCGCTCCACCGAGGCGCAGTTCTGGCCGGCGTTGGTGAACGCGCCCCAGACCAGGCCGCGCGCGGTGCGCTCCAGGTTGGCGTCGGCGAGGACGATGGCCGCGTCCTTGCCACCGAGCTCGAGCGAGCACGGCACCAGGCGCTCCGCGCAAGCCACCGCGATCTTGCGCCCGGTGGCCACGCTGCCGGTGAAGACCACCAGGTCGACGTCGGCGGCCACCAGGGCGGCGCCCACCTCGCCGCCGCCCTGCACCAGCTCCAGCACGCCGCCGGGCAGGATGCCCTCGAACAGCGACGCCACCAGCGCGCCGGCGCGCGGGGTGACCTCGCTCGGCTTGAAGACCACCGCGTTGCCCGCGAGCAGCGCCGGGATCAGGGTGCGCAGCGGGATGGCCACCGGGTAGTTCCAGGGCGTGATCAGCGCCACCACCCCGCGCGGGTCCTTGTGGATGCGCCCGAGCTTGCCGGGATAGGACAAGGCGTCGAGCTCCACCGTGGTCGGCTCCAGCAGCTCCTCGATGGAGGCGGCCCACCAGTCGACGAGATCGGCGTTGGGCAGCACCTCCGCCAGTGCGCCCTCCTCGATGGGCTTGCCGCACTCGCGGAGAAGCAGCTCGGCGATGGCCTCGGCGCGCTCCAGGACGCGCCGCTTGAGCTGGCGGACGGCGGCGATGCGCTCCGAGACCGGCTTGTCCGCCCAGGCGCGCTGCGCCTTGCGGGCCCGCCCCACCGCCGCCGCCACCTCGCTCGCCGGCGTGGCGTCGACGGCGTCGAGCGGCTCGCCGTCCAGCGGGCTCTTCAGCGGGAAAGGGCCGGCGGCCTTGGGCGGCGTGCCGATCTCGGCTTCCTGGGCGTTGTCCATGGCGGCGGGACTCTACCAGCAGTCAACCCTGCACGGCAGCGCGCGACCCCTCCCGGCTCGGCTGGTTGCGCGGCGCCGGCACCGGCGCCGGGGCGCACGGGGCACGCGAGCCGGCGCGGCGCGCATCCGCGATGGGACGCGCGCCGGAAGCGACCGCCACTGGCCGCGCTACTCGTTCGTGGTCGGGTCGGGTGCAGCGGTGGGCTGCCCCGTCGGCGCTGGCGTGCTGCCGCTCGGAGGCGTCGCGCCACCGGGCTGCGCGCCGCCGGGCGCCGGCCGTGGCCCGCCGGACGGCGGGCCGGGCTTCATCTCGACGGTGGTGGTCGCCTTGCAGCCGATGCTCACCGGCTTGCCGTCGGCGAGCCACGAGGACGGCCCCTTCAAGCCGGGGGGGTTGTCGGGCTTGGCGATGCGCACGTACCGGCTCCCGCAGGGCGCCTCCACGGGCTGGTTGGAAGGGCCGGCGTAGCGCCCGTTGACGTAGACGTGGGCCTCGACCGGCGTGTTGACGACGAGGTAGCCCCGGTCGAACGCCAGCGCAGCGGGGTCGCCGGCGGCGGCGCTCGGCGTCGTGCTCGGGGCGCCGCGGTGGGGGGTGTCGGTCGGCGCCGGCGCCGCGGTGGGGGTGTCGGTCGGCGCCGCGGACGGCGCGCCGGTGGCCGTGGCCTCGCCCGTGGCCGGCATCGTGGGCGTCGGGGTCGGCGCGCTGAAGAGGCCGTCGAGCCAGCCGCTGCGCAGCGCGATGAGCACCCCGGCGGCCACCAGCAGCGCGGTGAGCAGGCCGAGGCGCAGCGCGGACGACAGCGCTCGGGGAGGCGGCTGCGACGCGGACGGGCGTACGCGGTGAATGGGATGCATGTGGGGTGGCCGGCCGCGCGGCGGCCCCAGGCGCGGCGGGCGGGCTGCCGTGGCCGGAGTGGCGCCGCGGCGGGTATCGCCGGCAGCGCCACGGTGGGCGAACGGCGCGCCGCCTCGCGCGGGATGGCCGGGCTCGGTGCGGTCGGCGACTCGCCGCTGACGGGAGCCGCGTGGGCCGTGGCCCCGGCGACCTCCACCGTGACGGCGGGCTCCCCGCGCGAGCGTGAGGAGATGGCGTCGCCGCTCGGCTCGGGGGGTGGCGCGCTCGGTTTGGTGGCCAGCAGCTCCGGCCGCTGCGGTGGCGGCATCACCGCCTGCGGCAGGTCCTGGATGCGGAGCGCCGTCGGCTTCGGCGGGACTTCGTCGACGGGCGGCGCTGCGGTCCCCGCCGCGTACGGCGGCCCGCCGCCCATCACCGACGTCGCGGGCCCGGGCAGCTCTTCCGAGAGGCGGCGGGTCGCGGGCATGGTCCCCTCGGTCCCGGGCGCCTCCTTGCGCGCCTCCATGATCGCGCGCAGCTCCGCGGACTGCTCGACGCCCACGCCCATCAGGGTGCGGCCGGGGCCTCCGCGCGGCGCGGGGGCCGCGGCCGGCTTGGCCGCTGCGGGCAAGGGTGCCGTCGCCGGCGGCTTGCCGACCAGCGATTCGCGCAGCGGCCCGGGGCCGGTCATCGTGGGGCGGGCCGGCTCGGTGGCCCTGGGCTCCGCGGGGCGCAGGGTGATCTCCGGGCCACGTGCCGCAGGGCGCACGGGCGGCAGGGGCTCGCGCGCGGCCGGGGGCGGGGCCGCCCCGACCGGCTGCGGCCGGACCAGCGGCGCCGGTGGCGAGAGCGGTCGAGGCTCTGCCGGGAGACCTCGGTCCTGCCGAGGCTCTGCCGGAAGACCTCGGTCCTGCCGAGGCTCCGCCGGGAGACCTCGGTCCTGTCGAGGCTCCGCCAGGAGACCTCGGTCCTGCCGAGGCTCCTCCAGGAGACCTCGGTCCTGTCGAGGCTCCGCCGGGAGACCTCGCTCCTGTCGCGGGTCGGGGCGCGCGGCGGGCGGAGGGGGAGCTTGCCTGGCGGGCTCGGGCGCGCGTGCGGCGACGGCCGGGGGCGACGGCGAGGCAGGCCGGGCTTGCTGCGGCGGCGCCGCAGGGCGGACGCCCTTTTCGATGTCGAGCTCCAGCGACGCGAACGACTCGTCGGGCTCCGGCATCCGCGCCCCGCGAGCAGCCGCGGCGGTGCGCGTCGGGGCGGCGACGGGCGCAGCGGCGGCGGGCGCAGCCTCGGGAGCGAGCGGAGGCGAACCGTGTTCCGCGCCGGCGTCCTCCAGGTCCAGCGTGTCGCGCGAGCGCCCCTCGGCCTGCATCGGCACGTCGACGTGGCGGAGGGGGCGGGGTGCGGCCGCGTTGCGCTGCACGCGCACCAGCAGCGCCTCCAGCGCTTGCACCTTTCGTGGACATTCATGCTGCGGCCCTCGCTTCGCTCGGCCCTCGCTGGGCCTGCGCCTCGGAGCTCGCGGAGCTCACACCTCGTCTCCGGCTCATGCTGCGGCCCTCGCTTCGCTCGGCCCTCGCTGGGCCTGCGCCTCGGAGCTCGCGGAGCTCACACCTCGTCTCCGGCTCATGCTGCGGCCCTCGCTTCGCTCGGCCCTCGCTGGGCCTGCGCCTCGGAGCTCGCGGAGCTCACACCTCGTCTCCGGCTCATGCTGCGGCCCTCGCTTCGCTCGGCCCTCGCTGGGCCTGCGCCTCGGAGCTCGCTTCCCTCACACCTCGTCGTCGGATCATGTTGGGAAGGGCTCTCCCTTCGAGCCGCCGCGCCGCCGCGGCGTGGGCGCCGCAGGCCGCGCACGGCTCGAGGGCCACGAGCATAGCTGCTGTCGCCGCGGCTGACGACATTCCGGCCGTCGCCGGCGAGGCCGTCGCGGAACCCCGCGCAGCCGGTCGCCGCGCGCCAGGTCGCGGTGGTAGCATCCCCGCGCGCTCGCCGTCCCTCGCCAGGTGTCCGGTGAGCGCGGAGCCTGCCTGGGCGGCTGGGAGACATGGACCAAGGCGACGACGCGTTCCGACACGACGACCACACCTTCGAGCGCTCCGAAGCCGCGGGCGCGGTGGTGCTGTCGAACGCCGAGGTCGACTACGGCGAGCTGTTCACCGAGGTCATCTGGGACGGCCTGATCACGCCGGACAAGCGCGCCCACCTCGACCGCGCGGCGCAGGTCTTCGGACTGGGCCGCGACCGGGTGCGCCGCATCGAGCAGGCCCTGCAGGCCGCCTACGAGGCGCGCCATCGGGTGCGGTGCGCGAGGAGCGCGCTCCGGCGACGCCGCCCGCCGAGGCGGGGCCGCCGGGGGCAACACCCTGCCAGCACCGGCACCCGGCCAGTGGGCCGCGCAGCCCGAGGTGTCGCCAGCCCCGGGCGCAGAGCAGCCGCCGCAGGCCGCCCGCAGGAGCAGCCGTGGACACACGGTGTCGGCGCCGGGCCGCAGGCTCACGGCGAGCAGGGCTACGCGCCCACGGGGTGGGCCCCGGCGGACGACCCACAGCGCCTGCCCGCGCCGCCGCCCACGCCGGCCGGCGGCTTCGCTCCGCCGGGGGCCATGCCCCAGTACCGGTGGGACGAGGACACCGACGCCGACCGCGCCGTGCCGAGCTACCTGCGCGATGAAAACGCGGCCCCCACGCCGGCGGCCGGCGCGCGCCGCCTCGCCGGGGCCGGCCTGGCCCGCGTCGCGGCCGCCCTCGATCGCCGGGCCGCCGGCGCCCGAGCCCGCGCCCGACACCACCGCGCAGCCCGGGTTCGCCCCGCGTGCCAGCGAGCCTCCCACCTCGAGCGGCGGATTCCTGGCGCCGATCTCGGTGGCGCCGCTCGGCGCCGAGGTGCGCGCAGGCTTCGAGGAGTCGCGGCCGAGCTTCTCGCCGTTCATGCCCGCGCCGCAGGAGAAGGAGCCGTACCTCTACGCGCTGCAGCGGCGCATCGCCTATCTCGAGTCGCAGAACCACGACCTGGTGGCGCGCAACACGGACCTCGAGTCGCGGGCCCTCGACCTGGAGCAGGAGCTCGACCTCGCGCGGCGCGGATCGATCGACGTCGAGATCTCCACGGGAGATGGCTCGGCGCTCGCCGATCTCGTCGCCGCGCGCAGCTCGCGGGGCGGCGACCCGGGTACGCTCCACCGCGGCGTCGTCGAGTCCCCGCGCGAGCTCGACCGCCTCCGCGCGCTGTTCCGGTCCCTTCGCCGCGCCAGCGACGCCGACCGGCGCTGGTCGACGGCGCAGGTGCTCACCGCGCTCGATCCCGACGGCGACGCCGAAGTGCGCGAGGCCTTCGACGCCCATCGCCCCGAGGGCCTCATCCGTCCGTCGCGCTCGCTGGGTGAGGAGCTGTGGCGGTCGCTCCTGCTCCACCCCGACGAGGACCCGCTGCCCGGCGACATCTTCTCGGTGGTGGTGCCGGCGGTCCTGCTGGCGCGCGCCTCCACGCAGCGCCGCGAGCGCAACGCCCCGCGCCTCGACCCGACCCGCCAGGTCGATCCCGGCGGGTCCACCATCCAGGCGGTGCGTTGCCTCGGTTGGGCCGCGGCCATCCTGGGCATGGAGCCCCCGCCGCTCTACGCCGAGCCGGAGTGGAACGGGCTCCTGGAGGCGGTGGTGGCGGTTCCGCTCTCCACCCGCCTCGGCCGCGCCGCGCTCAGCGGCCGCTCCGCGCCCGAACTGGCCTTCCTCGCCGGCAGGCACCTGAGCTGGTTCCGCCGCGCGCACGTCATCGTCAAGCTCTGCGGCTCGACGCGCGAGCTGGAGGACGTCTTCCTGGCCGCGCTGACCATCGGCAACCCGGACCTACCGATGAGGCCCGAGGTGCGCACCCGCGTGCAGCCGGTGGCCCGCGCCATCGAGCCGCTCCTCGACTCCGCGGCCATCGCCGCGCTGCGCGGGCACGTGCTGGTGTTCATCGAGCAGGGCGGGCGCACCCACCTGCGCCGCTGGGCGATGGCCGCCGATCGCACCGCCGCGCGCGCCGGCCTCCTCCTCAGCAACGACCTCGGCGCCGCGCGCGACATGCTCGAGCTGGAGGATCCGCGGCGCGCGCCGGACCTGCTCGACGATCTGATCGGGTTCGCCACCAGCGAGCGCTACGCCGAGCTGCGCGGAGCGCTCGGCGTCAGCGTCGTCGCCTGAGCTACAGCGTCTCGAGATAGGCCACCAGATCGGCGATCTCGTGGGCGGCGAGGTGCGAGGTGACCCCGTGCTTGTCACCGCCGCCGCAGGCCAGGTTGGTGAAGCGCGCCTCCAGCGTGGCGGCGCAGCCGTCGTGCATGAGCGGAGTGCGCTGCGCGACGCCGAGCAGCGACGGCACCTGGAAGGCCTTGCCCGTGCCCACGTCGGCGTTCTTCTCGTTGCTCAGGCGCTGGCCGCTGTGGCACGAGGCGCAGCCCACCGGCTCGCTCTGGAACAGAGCGCGGCCGCGCTCGACGGCATCGACATCGGCCGGCGGCGAGGTGGGCAACATGGGCAGCGCGTCGATCCAGCGCGCGAAGGCGGCGGTGGTGCGCTTGCCGGGCTTGGTGCCCGACATGCGGCGCACGAACACCTCGTCCAGCATCTGGTCGAAATCGCCGAGGTCACCGTCCCAGTGCAGCGGCCCGCTGTGCAGCACGCCGCCGCCGATGTTCTGCGTGCGACGCGGCCCGATGTCGAAGAGCCAGGTGTGGCCGTCCTCGCGGCCCTCGGGGTGGCAGGAGGCGCAGGCCAGCGAGGAGGCGAGGAACGTGCCCCCTTCGCTGCCGTCGCTGTCGCCGCCCTCGCGCTCGAAGCGCTGCGCCGGACGGTGGAAGAAGTCGTGCCCGGTGTCCTTGCGCGAGACGCTGGAGAGCTGGATGGTCCGCCCGTCGACGACGAGGGCCGCCGGCTCGCGGAGCTGGATGACCAGCCGATCCTCGGCGTCGTAGGCGGCGCCCACCGGCTGCCCGGGCGTGGTGGTCGGCAAGCTGGAGGAGCAGTCGGCGGACCCGGCCTCGTTCTCACCCTGCGAGGTCGGCATCTCGATGACCAGGTTCGATCCCGCCGAGACCACGGCCAGCTTGCCGCCGCTGCGGCTGACCGCCATGTCCACCGGGAGCGACATCATGGCCAGCGACGGTGCGGCGAGCGCCGTCCCCGGCACGCTGGCGCCAGCGAGGTTGCGCATCACGGTCACCGTGCTCTGCACGATGCTCGGATCACAGCCGCCGCCGCCCGCGTAGGCGTCGGGGCTGGTGAGGGTGATGGTCGTGCGCAGCGACCGCTGGTGCGACAGGGCCACGCCGCCGTCGGGCAGCGAGATCATGCGCCAGGCGACTGTCGGCGCGAGCTCGCCCTGGCCGGACATGGGAACGAACAGGGGCGGCACGTGGGACTGCACCACCTGGCCGTCCGGGCCGAGCGTGACCACCTGGGCCGAGCGGAACAGGGAAACGACCAGGTTGTCGCCGTCGAGGGCGATGTCGCGCAGGTCGGCGGCGACGTGCACGGTGCGGGTGGCCTGGCCCTCGTCGACGGGGAAGGTCATCAGCTCGCCGCCGGCGCACGCCAGGTGCAGCACGTCCTTGGCCGGGTCGAAGAGCAGGCCGCGCGGGGCGGGGCAGGCGTCGCGCCGCCCGAGCTGTGCGCCGCTGGCGTCGAAGTCGACGATGGCCGCGCCGCCCCGGAGGGCGACGTGGAAGTTGCCGCGGTCGTCGGCGACGACGCGACCCGGCTCGTCGCCCTCCTCGAGGTCGAGCTGGCCGGCGATGGCGCCGGAGGCGAGGTGGACGACGAACACCTGGTCGCGGTCGGCGTCGGCGGCGACGGCCAGGCCGTCGTCGGTGACCAGCAGCGTGCCGCCGCTGATCGCCGGCGGCGAAACTGCCTGGGTGGTGATGCCCATGGGCGGCAGATCGTGGTCGTAGGCGTTGCAGGCGGCCAGGCCGGCGGCCGAGGCGAGGAGGCTGGCGCAGGCCAGTGAATTGCCGAGGGCGAGTGCCCGGCGCGGCCGGGCAGGAGGCCCACAATACGGCTCGACCGAGGCCCCCAGCGCGGAGGGAGAACCCGAACTGCGCGCCACCCGGATGCTCTGCTTCACGGTCTCTCCCCTCGGCCGCGCCCACGGCGCGGCATGGATGAACGGATGCTACAGCGTCTCCAGGTAGGCGACGAGGTCGTCGATCTCACCGGCGTCGAGCTGCGACGTCTGGCCGTGCTTGTCGCCGCCGCCGCACGCCCCGGGTGCGAAGCGATCGGCGAGCGTCCTGGCGCAGCCGTCGTGCATGAAGGGCCCGCGCAATGCGACGCCGCGCAGCGAGGGCACCTGGAACGCCCTGCCGGTGCCGACGTCCTCGTTCTTGTCGTTGGTCAGGCGCTCGCCGGCGTGGCACTTGGCGCAGCCGACCGCCTCGCTCTCGAAGAGCGAGCGGCCCCGGTCCACCGCGGCCTCGTCGACGGGCGGCGAGGTGGGCACCAGCGGCAGCGCGTCGATCCAGCGAGCGAAGGCCTCGGCCTTGCGCGCGCCCGGCTTGTTGCCGGACATGCGGCGCACGAAGACCTCGTCCATCATGGCGTCGAAGTCCTCGAGAGCGCCGTCCCAGTGCAGCGGCGCCGTCTTCAGGACGCCGCCGCTGATGCCCTGGGTGCGGCGCGGGCCGATGTCGAAGGCCCAGGTGTGCCCGTCCTCGCGTCCCTCGGGGTGACAGGAGGCGCAGGCCACCGAGGTGGGGATGTTGACGTTGGGGCTGCGGTGGAAGAGGTCGTGGCCGCTGTCCCAGCGGCTGTCCGAGGCGAGCTCGATGGCCTTGCCGTCGACCAGGAGCCGCGCGGGCTCCCGCAGCTGCACCACCAGGTTGCCCTCCATGCTGAAGGCCACCGCCACCGGCTGCCCGTCGACCGGCTCCGGGATGGCGGCGTTGCTGCAATCCGTCTGGCCCGCCTCGCTCTCGGTCTCGCCGGTGCCGATGGTGATCACCTGGTCACTTCCGGCGGAGGCGATGGCGATCTTGGCGCCGTCGCGCGAGACGGCCACGTCGACCGGCAGGGGCGCGAAGGGAATGGTGGCGGCGGCGAGAGGGACCGCTCCGGAAGGCTGCGCGACGTTGCGCATCACGGTCACCGCGCCGTGGACGATGCTCGGGTCGCAGAGGGCCGCGGAGTAGTAGGCCGGCGCGGTCAGGACGATGGTCGAGGTCATCGACCGCTGGTGCGACATGATCACGCCGCCGCCCGGCATGGCGATGGTGCGCCAGGCGACGGTGGGCTCGAACTCCTGACCGCTGGCGCCGCCGGCCGGTAGGAAGCGGGCCGGCTCGCGCGATCGCACCGGTTTGCCGTCGGCGTCGAGCACCACCAGCGTGGCGGCGCGGAAGAAGGAGACGACCAGCTTGTCGCCATCCATCACCACGTCGCGCAGGTCGGGGTCGAAGCGGAGGCGCCGGGTGGCGTCGCCGCCGGCGGCCGGGAAGGTCACCAGCTCACCGCCGGCGCAGGCGACGTGCAGCACGTCGCGCGCGGAGTCGACGGCCAGCCCGCGCGGCGCCTGACAGACCTCGCGGCGACCGAGCACGTTGCCCTGGGCATCCAGGTCGAGCAGCTCCCCGGCGCCGCGCAGCGCGACGTGCAGGAGGCCGGCAGCGTCGGCGACCACGCGGCCCGGCTCGTCGCCGTCGTCGAGCTGGACGGTGGCGCGCAACGCCTCGGCGGCCAGGTCGACGATGTACACACGGTCGCGGTCGGCGTCGGCGGCCACTGCCAGACCACTGTCGGTGACCAGCAGCGTTCCGCCGCTGATCGCCGGAGGCGGGACGGCCTGGGTCACGACCCCCGGAGCCGGGGGCAGGGGGTGATCGTATCCGTCACAGGCGCCGACCGCGGCGGCGAGGACGGGGAGCGACGCGAAGGTGAACGCGCGACGTACGGGCTGGGAGAGCCTCCGGTAGGAGTGCTCGTTGCTGGTGCGCTTCATCGGGAGATCCCTCCAGGTCGGTTCTTCGACCTGGCGTCAGCAAATTGGGAGCCAGGCGGCCGATCGGTGGCCGTCGATTCCCGGTCACCGGGGAGCCCCGCGCAAGTGGACGGAATCATTCGGCACGCTGCATCGATCGGCCCGAGCCCACCGCGGGCCACACCCCGGCGTGAACCGTGGTTCTCTGCGAAGCGTGATCGCACCGCCACGCGTGTGCCGCATTGGCACGTCCCGCGGCAGGCGCGCGCGGGGCGACGGCGGCGCTGCGCGGCACGGTGCCCCTGCGCGGGGGCAGGCGTGGGTCAGGGCCAGGTCGGCTCGGGGAATGGCTTGCCGGGGCGCGCGAGGAGGTAGCCCTGCAGCAGGTCGCAGCCCAGCTCGCGGACGCTCTCGCGCTCCTCGATGGTCTCCACGCCCTCGGCGACCACCTGCATGCCCATCTCCTTGCAGAGCTGGGTCATCGACCCGATGAGCTTCTGGCGAATGGGCGACGTGTCCACGCCGCGCACCAGCGACATGTCGAGCTTGACGAACTCTGGCTCGAGCAGCGCGAAGCTGGTCAGGCCCGCATAGCCGGCGCCGAGATCGTCGATGGCGATGCGGAAACCGAGATCGCGCAGCGCGCTCACGCGCGAGCGGATGTCCTTGATGTCTCCGACCGCGCCGCGCTCGGTGATCTCCAGGATCACGCGGCGGGCGATGCGGGACAGGGGTGCCGACTCGGAGGTGAGCAGCGGATCGAGCAGATCGCGGGTGTGCAGGTTGACGAACATCAGTGCGTCCGCCGGGGCATGCTCGAAGGCGCTCGCTGCCAGGTCGCGGATGCGGCGGCCGAGCTCGGGGAGGCGATCGAGGCGCTCGGCGGCGGCCAGCACCGCGCCGGGGTGCGGCAGGGCCGGCTCGTTGCTGCGCAGCAACGCCTCGTAGCCGAAGGTCCTGCGCGTCTGCGACTCGACGATGGGCTGGAAGGCGAGCCACATCGTATCCAGGAAGCGATCGAAGGCGGCGATGAGGCCGGCGCGGTCACCGGCGGCGCTGTCGTTCTTGCCGATGGCGCCCAGCGCCTCGCGCTTCATGCGCGCCATGTGGTGGAGCCGCACGGCGCGCTCGATGGCGGCACGCAGGACGTCGATGGGGACCGGCTTCACCAGGTACTGCAGCGCGCCGAGCTCCACCGCCATCGCGGCCGTCTCCACGCGGGGGTCGGCGGTCATCAGCACCACCGGCACATCCAGGTCGTGCTCGCGGACCATGCGCAGCAGGTCGACGCCGCTCATCCCCGGCATCTGGATGTCGCTCAGGATGACATCGAACTCCGACCGCTTCAGCGCCTCGATACCCGCGGCTCCGTCGCCGACCGTGGTCACCGTGTAGCCGGCGCCGCTCAGCACGCGGGCCACGCTCCGCGCCAGCGCGTGCTCGTCGTCCACGACCAGCACCCGACCCTTGCCGGTCGCCGTGGGGTGCGCTTCGGAGATGGGCGCAGCAACCGGCTCGACCATCGTCGTCGCCAGGCCGCTGCTCGGGGCTTCTGCTTCCACGACAGGTGTATCGGCGGGGTCTGGCCGCCGCTTGAGGCGCACCCGGACGAACGCGGGGTTCACGGAATGCAAATGCGCCTCAGTCCCGGGCGCGCGTCAGTCATTTCGAGTACTTGCGTGCGGAGCTCCGGAGGCAGGTGCCAGGGCGCATCCGGGCAACCGCGCGGGGCCGGAGCGGGAGGAGCGGTACGGCGGTGTGTGCTCAGTAACCGGCGGGCAGGGAGGTCTCGAGGAAGGTGACGGTGTTCGGGGCCCGCCAGGACGAGCCCATGGCGGCCACGGCGCGTCCTGCGTCCATGCGCACGCCCTCGCCCTCGTCCCAGCCCGCAGTGGCGCCGGGCACCACGGAGTGCAGCCCGCTCTGCAACACACCGATGACGTGGGTGTGGCCGGCGACGCGGCAGCGGAGGCGTTCGGCCGCCGCGGCCGCGAAGCGGCGCCCGTGGTGACCGAAGGTGCTGCAGCACCGGAACCACACCAGGGGCAGGCCGGCGTCGCCGGCGCTGGCGTCCCGCCCGGCGGCGAGCGCGTCGCGGAGCGCGTCGAGCCGGCCGGCGAGCCGATGGTCCGGCGCGAGCGCGTCCTCCTCGAGGCGGCTGTCGCCGAGGCGGACGCTGCCCCAGCCGCCGTGACACCACACCTGCAGCGACCCCAGGGGCCGCCCGGCGCGCGCCACCTGGCCGAGCGCCCAGTCGATGGCCTCCGTCCAGCCGGTGGCGGCGTAGGTGGCATCGGCGGCGCCGACGCCGCCGTAGAGCGTCGCGCCCACGCGCCACACCGGGCTGAGCCCGAGACGACCGCGCGCCGTCCCGTCGCTGCCGAAGCCCGCGGCCCGCGCGCGCCGCGCCCAGGGCAGGTCCCGATCGGTGGCGTCGACGACGATCAGGCGCAGCGGCTGGATGGACACGGGGCCTCCCGGGCGCCGCCCGGCGTGGACGGCGCGTTCCCGAGGCGTAGCATCCGAGGCCCACATGCGACATGCCTCGTTCTTCGGTCACGCGGGCTTGCACGACGTCGATGACCGCGCGCGGCGCGGCGCGCGGCGGTCGGCCTTCGCCAGGCTGCCAGCGGCCGCCGGGGCCGCGTCGCTCGCGGCGGCGCTGCTCGCCTGCAGCGAGGAGCCGGCGGTCGACGGCGACGGCGCCGCCGGACCGGGCGCCACGTCCTCGAGCAGCGGCGCGGGCAGCGGCGCCGCCGGCGGCGAGGGCGGCGCGCCCTCGTCGAGCAGCGCGGGGGCGGGCGGCAGTGGGGGCGGTGGCGCGCCGAGCGGCGGCGGCGCCCCGACGGGTGGCTTCCCCGACCACTGGATCGACGGCACCGACTGCGGCAGCGAGCCGGAGGTGATGGTCTGGCAGTATGCGGAGGACACCTTCATCCTCCGCCAGTCGCTGTGCACGAACTTCGAGGGCCCCTTCATCTACCTGCTCTTCGGCGAGGACCGCGCCCTCGTCCAGGATTCCGGCACCGGCGACGCCGACCTGGCCGGCGCCGTGCAGACCGTGGTCGACGCGTGGCTGGCGGCCCATGGCAAGACCTCGATCGAGCTGGTGGTCACACACTCGCACAGCCACGGCGACCACGTGGGCGGGGACGCCGAGCTCGGGTCGCTGCCCGACGCCGCCGTGGTCGGCCTCTCCGCCGGCGCAGTGCAGGCGTTCTTCGGCATCGATGCCTGGCCGACGCAGATCGTCGAGTACGACCTCGGCGGTCGCGTCCTCGACGTCATCCCCATCCCCGGCCACCAGTCGGCGCACATCGCGCTCCACGACCGCGCGCACGACCTGCTCCTCACCGGCGACACGCTCTACCCCGGCCGCCTCTACATAGACGACTGGGACGACTACCGGCAGAGCGTGGCCCGGCTGCAGGACTTCGTGGGAGGCGGCAACGCGGTGACCTGGGTGCTGGGCACGCACATCGAGATGAGCACCAC